>JABIXB010000213.1 GCA_018666805.1 Rhodospirillaceae bacterium
CAGGTGAAAATTGGTCATCATCAGATCGGTAATTTTGAAGCGGTAGCCGGGCACGATAAAGGTATCGATATCGCCTGAAAAGGGCGAAAGATGGCCCGCCGCATCCGCCGCGCGCTCAAGGATGCGAAGGCTGGTGCTGCCGACCGCGATAACCCGCCCGCCGCTCTCGCGAGCGGCATTTATGGCGGTCGCCGTCTCGGCGCTGAGCTCGCCCCACTCGCTATGCATGACATGATCCACCGTATCCTCCGTGCGCACCGGCAAAAACGTGCCGGCGCCGACATGGAGGGTGACGAAGGCGCAACTGACGCCGCGCGCCGCCAATGCCGCGTTGAGCTCGGCCGTCATATGCAGCCCGGCGGTCGGCGCGGCGACAGCGCCGTCATGGGCGGCGTGGATGGTTTGGTAATCAGTCCGGTCTTGCGCGTCCGGGCCGCTCTCTCGTGGAATATAGGGCGGCAAGGGCGGGCTGCCATGACGCTCCAGAGCGGTGCGTAAATCCTCGCCTCGAAAGGCAAAACGGAGGCGCACCTCGCCGCCCTCGCGGGCTTCCACCCGGGCGGTGAAATCATCGGCGAAGACGATCTCCTGGCCGGGCTTAAGGCGCTTGGCCGGGCGGGCGAAGGCGGACCAAAGACCGTCTCCCAGCACCCGAAGCAGGGTGATCTCAATGCGCGCTTCGCCGCGCTTACCTTTGAGACGAGCCGGCACGACGCGGGTATCGTTCAGCACCAGTATATCACCCGGTATCAGCAGCGCCGGCAGATCGCGCACCCTACGGTCGTGCAATTCGCTGGCTTCCACCTGCAAAAGACGGGCCGAATCCCTAGGTATTAGCGGGCGCGCGGCGATGCGCTCCGGCGGCAGGGAAAAATCGAAAAGATCGACCCGCATGGCTTGATCAAGGCGTACGTGCCGGGCGCCTTCAGCCCTCGGCGTAACGCGCGGCCAGACGTTTGGCCACGGCGGGCGAGACGAAGCTGGTGATATCGCCACCAAGCTCGCCGATTTCCTTAACGAAGCGCGAGGAAATAAACTGGTGGCTCTCCGACGACATCAGAAAAACGGTTTCAATCTCCGGATTGAGGCGCGCATTCATACCGGTCATCTGGAATTCGAAATCGAAATCGGATACAGCGCGCAAGCCGCGCACAATAATACCGGCATTCATTTGCTCGGCGAAGTGCATCAGCAAGATATCGAAAGAACGCACCTCAACGCGATCGCCGCCGGGATCGAACTGGGCGAGGTCGCTCCTGACCATGTCGATACGCTCTTCGAGGCTGAAGAGCGGTCCCTTGCCGGCATTGCTGGCGACACCAATGACGAGCTTGTCCACGAGGCGCAGCGCGCGGTGCACAATATCGCAATGACCCGAGGTGATCGGGTCAAACGTGCCGGGATAGATACCGATCCGTTGCTTGCTCATGCCTGACCTTCTTCCCCGCTATCTGTTGGCGCTTCATCGTCTGTCACGACCTCGCCGTCTGCTTCCGCGTCATCATTGGCGCCTTCGCCGAGGTGGGCGACCGAGACGACACGGCGATCCTCGGCCAGACGGAAGATGCGTACGCCACGTGTAGCGCGCCCGACCTTGCGAATATCGTGCACCGCGCAACGGATCAACTGGCCGCCATCAGTGACCAGCATGATCTCGTCCTCATTGGCGACGGGCAGCGCCGCCACTACCTTGCCGGATTTGCCGACATCGATATTGATCACGCCCTTGCCGCCGCGCCGCGTCACGCGATAGTCATGCGCAGAGGTGCGCTTGCCATAGCCGTCGTCGCGCACGGTGAGGAGAAACTGTTCGTCCACCCCCAGAGTGGCGCGGCGCTCGGGCGTTAGATCGGGTATCGCGTCCTCGCGCTTGCGGCCAAAATAGCCATCGCGTTCCTCCGGTGTCACGCCGGTATGATGCAGGATAGTCATAGAGATCAGCTTATCTCCCGTATCCAGATTCATGCCGCGCACGCCCTGCGAGCTGCGCCCCTTGAACAAGCGCACTTCGGGTACCGGAAAGCGGATGCATTTGCCGCCCGACGCGGCGAGCAACACATCGTCATCTTCGCCGCAGAACTTCACGCCGACGATGGCATCGCCCTCATCGAGCTTCATGGCGATCTTGCCATTGGCCATGACGCTGCGGAAATCATCGGCACTGTTGCGCCGCACATTGGCCGAAACAGTGGCGAACATAAGCTGACTATCGGCCCAGCTCTCCTCATCCTCAGGCATCGGCAGCAAGGTCGAAATAGTCTCCCCTTCAGCCAGCGGCAGCAGATTGATCAGCGCCTTGCCGCGCGCCTGCGGTTCGGCCAGCGGCAGGCGGTAAACTTTCAGCTTGTAGACCTTACCGGCGCTCGAGAAAAACAGCACCGGCGTGTGGGTGTTGAGCACAAAAACGCGATCGACGAAATCCTCATCACGCACCCGCATGCCGGCCCGGCCCTTGCCGCCGCGCCGTTGCGCCCGATAGGTCGAAAGCGGCACGCGCTTGATATAGCCGCCATGGCTAAGGGTGACGACCATCTCCTCGCGCTGGATCAGATCCTCGACATCATGTTCGAATTCCTGCTCGACCAGCGCCGTTCGGCGATCATCGGCGAAATCGTCTCGTGCCTTCTTAAGGCCTTCGCGTAGCACACCGCGCAGCGTCTCCGGGTCATGCAGAATTTCGATATAGCGTTTGATATCGTCGACAATCGCGTGCAACTCCTCGCCCAACTTGTCGCGCTCCATGGCGGTCAGGCGTTGCAGGCGCAGTTCCAGAATGGCCTTGGCCTGCTCGTCGGTAAGGCGGCAATTGCCCTCTTCATCCACCGTTTGGCGCGGATCGGCAATCAGCTCGATCAGCGGACGGGCATCCTTGGCCGGCCACATCCGCGCGGTTAATTCCTCGCGCGCGCTGGCCGGGTCCTTGGCCTTGCGTATCAGCGCAATCATGGGATCGATATTGGCCACTGCGATGGCGAGGCCGACCAGCATATGCGCCCGGTCGCGCGCCTTGCCGAGGAGATAGACGGTGCGCCGGGTGATGACCTCCTGGCGGAAGGCAATGAAGGCGGCGATCACCTCTTTCAGGTTCATAATGCCGGGCTTGCCACCGCTCAGCGCCAGCATATTGACGCCAAAACTGGTCTGCAGCGAGGAAAAGCGATAAAGCTGATTTAGCACCACTTCGCCAATCGCGTCGCGCTTCAGTTCGACCACCACACGCACGCCGTCGCGGTCGGATTCATCCCTGAGATCGCTGATGCCCTCAATCTTCTTCTCATGCACCAACTCGGCAATGCGCTCCATCATGCGCGATTTATTCACCTGGTAGGGAATCTCGGTGACGATGATGGCTTCGCGGTCCTTGCGGATCTCCTCAATGGTGGCGCGCGCGCGCACGATCACAGAGCCACGCCCGGTATGATAGGCTTGGCGGATGCCGGAACGACCGAGAATCAAACCACCGGTGGGGAAATCCGGGCCTTCGACATGCTCCATTAGCCCGGCGATATCGATCGCCGGATTATCGATATAGGCGAGACAGGCATCGATCACTTCGCCGAGATTGTGCGGCGGAATATTGGTCGCCATGCCGACCGCGATGCCGCTCGCGCCATTGACCAGAAGATTGGGATATTCGGCCGGCAGAACAGTCGGCTCGAACGATGATTCATCATAGTTAGCCTGGAAATCGACCGTGTCTTTATCAAGATCGGCGAGCAGCGCGTGGGCCGAGGCCGCCATGCGCACTTCGGTGTAGCGCATCGCAGCCGGCGGATCGCCGTCCATCGAGCCGTAATTGCCCTGGCCGTCGAGAAGCGGCAGACGCATGGAAAAGTCCTGCGCCATGCGCACCATGGCGTCGTATATCGCCGAATCGCCATGCGGGTGATATTTACCCATGACATCGCCGACGACGCGGGCCGATTTGCGGTATGGCTTATCAGCGGTGTAGCCGCCCTCATTCATCGCGTGCAGGATGCGGCGGTGCACCGGCTTCAGGCCATCACGCACATCCGGCAGAGCGCGCGAAACGATAACGCTCATGGCGTAATCGAGATAGGAGCGCTTCATCTCCTCTTCGATGGAGATCGGCTCACCACTCTGCCCTGGATCATCCGGCGGCGGTGCGCCAGGCGGCACATCAGACGGCGGAACTGACGCTGATTCCGAAGCTGGATCCTCAGACGGCGTGGTCGGCGGTGCGGTCGGTGGCGTTGTGCTCAACGGCCTATCTTAATCCATTGATTCAAAAGAAAACGACCGAGTCTCGTAAGCCCGAATCGCCGACTGGAATAATAGACTATTTTGCACCTGCGAACAACGTCTCAAGCGCTACCGGCCAGCTCCTAGAGAGGCTAATAAACGGGAGTTAAAACGGGATATCGTCGTCGAGGCCACTACCTGAAGGCGCACCGCCTCCGCCTCCGGAGCCGCCACCGCTGTCTTGATTGAAATCGCCACCTCCGCCGCCATATCCACCGCCACCGCCACCTTCACTCCTGCTGTCGAGCATTTGCAGCTCGCCACGGAAGCGCTGCAGTACAACTTCGGTGGAATATTTCTCGACGCCCGACTGGTCGGTCCATTTGCGCGTTTGCAACTGGCCCTCGATATAGACTTTCGAGCCCTTATGGAGAAATTTCTGCGCCACATCGGCCAGGCGTTCGTTAAAGATGACCACGCGGTGCCATTCGGTTTTTTCACGCCGCTCGCCGGTATTCTTGTCTTTCCAGCTTTCCGACGTGGCGAGCGACAGGTTTACGACAGGATTACCGTCCTGCATCTGGCGCGCTTCTGGGTCCCGCCCCAGATTGCCGACTAAAATTACCTTGTTTACACTGCCCGCCATGATCTTCTCCCATTCGCTCACCGACTCTTCAGAAGGCCGTATTTTGGCGCATAGGCCACGCTGCCGCAATCGTTGGCACACCCACCTTGCCGGAAACCGGCATAAAAAGCTTGTAAATAATATTCTTTTATTGTATATTTTTAATTAAGTTTATTATACGCGACGTTTAGAGGAATTTTCTGTCTAGATTCAACGGGTTGGGACTGAGACCATGATCAGCGCGGTTAGACTCGCCAATGAGGGCATGAAAAATGCCGGCGCACGGGTGGACAAGGCGGTGCAGAAATTCGCCGAAGCCTCAAAAAGCGCGCACGGCCCCGAGGTCAAAGACGTGATCGAGTTCAAAACCGCCGGGCACGCCTTCGAGGCGAGCGCCAAGGTGTCAAAGATGGCCAACAATATGATGGGCACCCTCTTGGACATCATGACCTAAGCGAATGGGATACGCGATTAATCCAACTTATGACGGCGTCGAAAAAACCCGTGCCCGGCCAATCAAACCCACGCCAAATGTAAAAGACACCGACGCCCGTGCCGCGACCGATGCAAAGCGGGTCAATTATCCACCTAAGGCGAGCACCAAACCCGCCGGCGCCCCCGGCGAGATAATCGACAAGAGAGCCTAGCGACACCATTTCCCGCTATCGGGCTCGCATTCAGGCGCGCGGCTGCCTATATTGCCTGTTCGCCAAAACTTGAATGCCGATATCGCCCAAAGCCAATCAAATGCATAAAAACATCACCATACGCGGCGCCCGGGAGCACAATCTCAAGGGCGTCGATGTCGAACTGCCGCGCGATAAGCTGGTGGTGATCACGGGCCTCTCGGGCTCGGGTAAATCCTCGCTCGCTTTTGACACCATCTATGCCGAAGGCCAGCGCCGCTATGTCGAGAGCCTCTCGGCCTATGCCAGGCAATTCCTGCAATTGATGCAGAAACCCGATGTCGATTCGATTGATGGCCTGTCGCCGGCGATTTCCATCGAGCAAAAAACCACCTCCAAAAATCCGCGTTCGACCGTCGGCACGGTGACCGAGATTTATGATTATCTCCGTCTGCTGTTTGCCCGCATCGGCATCCCCTACTCGCCCGCCACGGGTCTGCCGATCGAGAGTCAGACGATCAGCCAGATGGTCGATCGTATCCTCGAGATGAAATCCGGCACCCGGCTGCTGCTGTTGGCGCCGATCATCCGCGGGCGCAAGGGTGAATACCGCAAGGAACTTGCTGAGCTGATGAAGCGCGGCTTCACCCGGGTGAAGATCGATGGCGAGATGCACGATATCGACAGCGCGCCAACGCTCGACAAAAAAAAGAAACACGATATCGAAATCGTCATCGACCGCATCGTCGTCAAAGCCAATCTCGGCAACCGCCTGGCCGACAGTGTGGAAACGGCGCTGTCCTTGACCGACGGCCTGGCCATTGCCGAGGATGCCGATAGCGGCGAGCGCACCATCTTCTCAGCTAAGTTCGCCTGCCCGGTATCAGGTTTCACCATTGAGGAAATTGAGCCGCGCCTGTTTTCCTTCAACAATCCGTTCGGCGCCTGCCCATCCTGCGACGGCCTCGGCGTGCGCATGTATTTCGATTCCGAGTTGGTGGTGCCAGACCCAAGCCTGACCTTGCGCGAAGGCGCGATTGCGCCCTGGGCTAATTCCTCCTCGCCCTATTACGGCCAGACCCTGGACAGCATCGCGCGTCACTATAAGGAGAGCACGCAAACCGCCTGGAGCGAGCTTGCCAAAAAAGTACGCGATGCGATCCTGAATGGCTCCGGTAAGGAGCGCATCAAATTCCGCTATGATGACGGCACGCGCGAATACAGCACGACCAAGCCGTTCGAAGGCGTGCTGCCCAATCTCGACCGGCGCTGGAGCGAATCCGACAGCGCCTGGCTGCGTGACGAATTAGCCAAATTCCAGAGCACCGCACCGTGCGAAGCTTGCGCCGGCTACCGCCTCAAAGCGGAAGCATTGGCCGTCAAGGTCGGCGGGCGCCATATCGGCGAGATCACCGAGCTCAGCATTCTCCAGGCCGCCGACTGGTTCACGGCGTTGGATAATGAGCTCAGCGCCAAACATAAAGAGATCGCCCAGCGCATATTGAAAGAGATCAATGAGCGGCTGCGCTTTCTCGTTGATGTCGGCCTTGAATATCTCACTCTGGCGCGCTCGGCCGGCACCCTTTCCGGCGGCGAGAGTCAGCGCATCCGCCTCGCCTCGCAGATCGGCTCTGGCCTAACCGGCGTACTCTATGTGCTCGACGAGCCCTCCATCGGTCTGCACCAGCGCGACAATGCGCGCCTGCTCGGCACGCTGAAAAATTTGCGTGACCTTGGCAATTCGGTGCTGGTGGTCGAGCATGACGAGGACGCAATCCTTACCGCTGACCATGTCATCGATATGGGCCCCGCCGCCGGCGTGCATGGCGGCGAGATTGTCGCCGAGGGCACGCCCGAGGCGATCATGGCGTCGCCCGATAGCCTGACCGGGAAATATCTCACCGGCATGGAGCAGATCGCCGTGCCCGAGAAGCGCCGTACCGGCAAAAAGAAACAGGCGGTAAAGGTAATCGGCGCTAGGGCCAATAATCTGCACGACATCAATGTGAAGATTCCGCTTGGCACCTTCACCTGCGTCACCGGCGTCTCCGGCAGCGGCAAATCGACGCTCATTGTCGACACGCTATACAAGGCGGTGGCCAAGCGCATGAACGGCGCCCGGGCACAGCCCGGCGCGCATGAGGATATCGAGGGCTTGGAATTTATCGACAAGATCGTCGATATCGATCAATCGCCGATCGGTCGCACGCCGCGCTCCAATCCGGCGACCTATACCGGCGCCTTCGGCCCGATCCGCGATTGGTTCGCCGGCCTGCCCGAAGCCAAGACGCGCGGCTACAAGCCGGGCCGCTTCTCGTTCAACGTCAAAGGCGGGCGCTGCGAAGCGTGCCAGGGCGACGGCCTGATCAAGATCGAGATGCATTTTCTGCCAGATATCTACGTCCAATGCGAAGAGTGCGGCGGCCATCGCTACAACCGCGAAACCCTGGAAATCCATTACAAGGGCAAGTCCATCGCCGATGTGCTCGAATTAACGGTCGAGGCCGGCCATGAGTTCTTCAAGGCGGTGCCAGCGATCCGCAACAAGTTGGAAACCCTTGAACGCGTTGGCCTCGGCTACATCAAGGTCGGCCAACAGGCGACAACTCTCTCGGGCGGCGAAGCACAGCGGGTGAAGCTCGCCAAGGAACTATCGCGCCGCGCTACCGGGCGCACGCTCTACATATTGGACGAGCCGACCACTGGCCTCCATTTCCACGATGTACGCAAACTCCTGGAGGTGCTGCACACCCTGGTCGAAACCGGCAACACGGTATTGGTTATCGAGCATAACCTCGAAGTCATCAAAACCGCCGACTGGGTGATCGACCTCGGCCCCGACGGCGGCGACGGCGGCGGCCGCCTGGTGGCCGAAGGTAGTCCGGAAGATATATCCCAACATGCGGAGAGCTATACCGGGCAATATCTCGCAAAGGCGCTGGCGCCCAAGCAGGTCAAGCCGAAACGAAAGCGCACTCCAGCGAAGCGCACGGCCGCATAAATTAACACAATAGTTTAACCATTGTTTAACAGACGAAACGCTATTCTCGTCCAATGGCTTATGTTGAGCACATAGAGGATACGGGACACCGGTCAGAACAGACTGCAGCCGAGGAAACACAGGATCGCGGCGAGCTGTTGAATATGGCCGTGCAGCATCACCAGGCCGGGCGCCTGGACGAGGCGGACGGGCTCTATCGCCTGCTTCTTGACGTCGAGCCGGACCACCCTGACGCACTGCATCTTTCTGGTCTGATCCGCCTGGCGCGCAACCAGCCGGGCGAGGCGATTGAGCTGATTGAGCGAGCTCTTTCGGTTAACTCTGCCAATGCCGCCTATTATGGCAATTTAGGGCGCGCCTATGCGGCGCTCGACGATAGCGAGAAAGCGCTGGAATGCTTCCGCCACGCCATCGAGATTGATGCGCATTCCGCCGAGAGCCTGGCCAGCATGGGCCAAATTCTGCGCAAGCTGGAGCGTTATGACGAGGCGATAGATAGCCTCGAGAAAGCGCGCCAGATACAGCCCGGCTCAGCCGATATCGAAAGCACATTGGGCAGCGTCTATCATGCTGCCAACCGACTGGAAGAGGGTGTGGCCTGCTACCAGCGCGCCATTGGGATAGATCCGAATCATGCCCCGGCGCATGCCAACCTCGGCTTGGCACAGTTCGATCTTGGCAATTTGCAAGAAGCCATCAACCATGACC
The DNA here is from genome assembly GCA_018666805.1 of Rhodospirillaceae bacterium. Taxonomy (GTDB): domain Bacteria; phylum Pseudomonadota; class Alphaproteobacteria; order UBA828; family UBA828; genus PTKB01. The sequence goes on from JABIXB010000213.1 coordinate 9,164, forward strand.
GCCGTGCCGTCGAGTTGCAGCCTGATTCCGCCAGCGCCCACTTGAATTTGGGCTGGGCCCTGTTTGGTTCGGCCGATAATTCGGAAGCGCACAAACATTTTGAAACCGCCATCACGCTCGCGCCGGAGATGAGCGAAGGCCATTTGAAGCTGGCGCTGTGCTTCCTGGCGGAAGGTGAGATTGAAGACGCTCACAATCATTTCAAGCGCGCCAGCCAGCTTGCCATCAAGCCCAGATACCTCTCGGCGCCGTTCAAGCTGAGCCATGATATCGATCAGATGCGCCACCTCTATGCGCGCGGCGTGGCCGGCGACGATATCCAGAAAATTATCGCTGGTTATGAATCCGTGCGTGACGCCATGCCGCGCCACACGCCGCACGATCATCTGTTCACCTTGAACGTTGCGCAGCGCGATAAGCTGGCGCCGAGCTACGACAATGCCTATTACATTCCGGCTTGCCCAATCAGCGCAAAATCGTCGCTCGGCAAGGGGGTCAACCGCAAGCAAGTGGAAAGCGCCTACTTCGACTCCAACCCAAATCTCGCCGTGGTCGATAATTTGCTGAGCCAGGACGCCCTCTCGCGCCTGCGCGCGTTCTGCCGCGAGGCGACGATCTGGAAGGATGTTAAAGCGGGCTATCTCGGCACCTATTTGCTGGATGGCTTCTGCGAGCCGCTGTTCCTGCAAATCGCACATGAGCTGCGCAAAGCGCTGCCGGCGATCCTCAAAGATCATCCGCTGATCGAAATGTGGGCCTATAAATGCGATCACCAATTAAGCGGGCTCAACAAGCACGCGGACTGCGCCGCGGTAAACATTAATTTCTGGATTTCACCGGACGATGCCAATTGCGAGCCCGATTCCGGCGGCCTTGAAGTGTTCAAGGCCGAGGCGCCAATGACCTGGGACTTCCGCCGCTACAATAATGAGCAGGACGCGATCGACAATTATCTCGAGGAACAGGGCGGCGAAAGCATTAAGATTCCGCATCGCTCCAACCGGGCGCTGATTTTCAACTCGAACCTGTTTCATAAGTCCGACGATTGCCATTTCCGCTCCGGTTACAGCAACCGCCGCACCAACGTCACGATGCTGTTCGGCCATCGCTACAATCGTTAGCTGCCCAGCCTCCTCCCCTCCCCTATACTGCACGGCATGAATAATGATTCCCTGGCGCGCGCGCGCGTGATCGGCGGCGGCCTGGCCGGCTGCGAGGCCGCCTGGCAGATGGCCGAACGCGGCATCAATGTGACCCTGCATGAAATGCGCCCGAGCCAGCCAACCGAAGCGCATATCACCGAGCAATTGGCCGAGCTGGTGTGTTCCAATTCGTTTCGCTCGGATAATGCGGAGAACAATGCGGTTGGCGTCCTGCATGAGGAAATGCGGCGCGCCGGATCATTAATTCTCCGTTCCGCCGATGCCCACAAAGTGCCGGCCGGCGGCGCTCTCGCGGTTGACCGTGAAGGCTTCGCCGGCGCAGTCGAGAGCGCGCTTGAAGCCCACGAAAAGATTGAGATCCGGCGCGAGGAAGTGCGCGAGCTGCCGGACGCCGATGGCGGGCCGGTTTTGGTGGCGAGCGGGCCGCTGACCTCGGCCAGCCTGGGTAACTCCATTCTCGAGCGCAGCGGCTCGGAAGCGCTGGCTTTTTTCGATGCCATTGCGCCGGTGATTTACAAAGACAGTATCGATTTCGATATCGCCTGGATGCAGTCGCGCTATGACAAAGAAGGCCCGGGCGGCGACGCCGCCGCCTATATCAACTGCCCGCTCGACACGGCGCAATATGAAGCCTTCATCGATGCGTTGATCAGCGCCGAATATAGCGTGTCCAAAGAGTGGGAAAAGGACACGCCCTATTTCGAGGGCTGCCTGCCGATTGAGGTGATGGCAGAACGCGGGCGCGAGACACTGCGCTATGGCCCGCTCAAGCCGGTCGGCCTCACCAACCCGCGCTCGCCGGAGATTAAGTCCCATGCCATCGTGCAACTGCGCCAGGACAATGCGTTGGGTACGCTCTACAACATGGTCGGTTTCCAGACCAAAATGAAACATGGCGAACAGAAACGCATCCTCAGCGCCATTCCCGGCCTCGAAAATGCCCGCTTCGCCCGTCTCGGCGGCATGCACCGCAACACCTTCCTCAACAGCCCGCAAATCCTCGATAGTGCGCTGCGCCTCAAGGCGCAACCCAATATCCGCTTTGCCGGCCAGATCACCGGCGTCGAGGGCTATGTCGAAAGTGCGGCCATCGGCCTCCTCGCCGGGCGTTTCATGGCCGAGGAATTGACCGGTAGCGAGATGAATCCACCACCGCCAACAACGGCCATGGGCGCGCTGTTAAATCATATCACCGGCGGGCACCTCAGTGAGGGTACGAGCTTTCAGCCGATGAATGTCAATTTCGGCCTGTTTCCGCCACTCGAAGGCAAGGTGCATAAACGCGAGCGCAAACCGGCCATGGCGCGGCGCGCGCTCGATCAATTGGCGCTGTGGCTGGCGCCTTAGGACAGACCAAAAAAGGCCGCGCGACTGAGCAACAACTGGCGGCGCAAGGGTCCAATGACGGCGCGCGGATGGTAGGGATCGTGACCGCATGCCACCAAGCGGCGCAGGTAAGCGTCGGCCAGAACAGCCGGTAATGTGGCGCGTTTTACGACACGCGGCGCGCCACGGCGGAGCTTACGTGCCTTATCTATATGCCGACGCGCGGTTTCGGCGACCGCCCGGACATCACGACCTTCCTTGTCCGGCAACATAATGCGCCCGTGCGCCGCATGATGCGGCAACGCGCGCATGAGGCCGGTTAACGCCCAGCCGATACCGCTATGGCGGGCCAATTCCTGCAGCGCATTTGCATCCGCGTCCACCACTTCAAGCGCGAGCGAGATCAGCGGCGCGGCGCTCTCCTCGGCATATTTTTCGAGCGCTGCCATACTCTCCGGCGGCGCCTCATCCAGGTCACCTTCGCGCGCGTCGATCAGGCGGTCGAAATAGCCGCGAGTGAGCTTGTGCGCGCGAATGGCCTCGGCCAGGGGCTCGGCGATTTCATGCCGGCGCGCCCGGCCCTGGTAAATTTCGTCGATCACCTCGCGCCACCATTGCAGACGTATCTGGCCAAGCATGGGCTCGCTCACCGTCTCGCGCGTGCGCGCAATCTCGGCGTTAAACAGATTCAGGGCGAACAGGGCGGCGCGCGCCGCCGGCGGTGCAAACAGCGCGCAGAGATAGCGGTCATGGTCGGCGGCGCTGGCGCGCGCGGCGAGCGTGTGAAAAGAATCGGTCCCAGTCATGCTGTCCTACAATGGCCCTGCCGGCAGTGGTTTGCCAGAGCTGGGAGGGCTATGCCATATAACCCTTGTAACCAATAGCCGAGCGGAGCATAGATTCATGGCGATGATCCACATCGTCGGCGCGGGTATGGCCGGGCTCGCCTGCGCCACCGAGATCGCCCGAGCGGGCCGCGCGGCAACGCTTTATGAGGCGGCGGGCCAAGCCGGCGGGCGCTGCCGCTCGTTTCACGACGAAACCCTCGACCGGGTGATCGATAATGGCAATCATTTGATCCTCGGCGCCAATCCGGCGGTGTTTTCCTATCTCGATATTGTCGACGGGCGCGCCGGACTGGCCGGCCAAAGCCACGCCGAATTTCCCTTCGTTGATGTGAGAAGTGGTGAGCGCTGGACACTACGGCCAAATGGCGGCCGCGTGCCGTGGTGGATATTCTCTAGCGCCAGGCGCGTACCGGGCACGAAGTGGACGGATTATCTCGCCGGCTTGAAATTCGCATTCGCGGGAAAAGAGGCGAGCGTCGCCGATTGCGTCGGCGCATCGGGGCCGCTCACCGAGCGCCTGTGGGAACCACTCACAGTGGCGGTGCTCAACGCCTCGACAGAGGAAGGTGCGGCGCGCCTGTTGTGGCCGGTCCTGCGCCTCACTTTTGGCCAGGGCGAGGCGGCGTGCCGGGCTTTTGTGGCGCGAAATGGCCTCGGCCCGGACCTGGTCGAACCCGGGGTAAAATACATCCTCGCCAATGGCGGCGAGATCCGCTTCAGCCAGCGCCTGCGTGCGCTCAACCTTTCTGGTGGGCGAATCGAAGCACTTGAATTCGCCGCCGAGTCGATCACACTTGGTCCCGATGATCGCGTTGTCCTCGCCTTGCCGCCCTCGGGGATGGGGCAAATTTTACCGGAAATATCGACGCCGTTGCAGACCCGCGCTATCGTGAATGGGCATTTTCGCCTCGACCAGCGTGTCAAAATACCCGGTGGTAACCGCCTGCTTGGCATCATCGGCGGTACCGCGCATTGGCTGTTTGCGCGCGAGGACATTGCCTCGGTCACAGTCAGCGCGGCCGACGAATTGGCCACCAGGGACGCCGATGAGATTGCTCGGCTGCTCTGGCAGGATGTCGCCCGGGCGCTCGGAAAACCGCAGTCAGAGCCGCCTCCATACAGAATCGTCAAGGAGAAGCGGGCGACGTTTGCGCAAATACCGGCAATGCTGGCAATGCGGCCACCGCCCCGTAGCGCCTATGAAAACCTCTTCCTCGCCGGCGACTGGACCGATACTGGACTGCCGGCGACGATCGAGGGCGCCGTGCTTTCCGGCCAGCGCGCTGCTCGCCTTGCGCTCGCCGCCGGGCGGCCTTAACCCCCTGGGCCGTCACCTGCCAGGGTCAAATATCGAGCAAAGCAATTGAAACACCCAAGCAATGCACTATGCTTTTCACCGAGTGCGACAACAAAAGGGGGGAAAGGTGCAATGAGTAACCCGCTTGAAAAATTATCCAGCACTGTGGTGATGGGGATTGTCCTCACCGTCATCATGGTTGCCGTTCTCGCTGCAATCGCGTGATGAAAGGGAGAAACGTATAATGGATCTATTCAACGAAGTCTGGGGCCTTTTCATGATGCGCTGGCTGCATGTGGTGAGCGGCGTCATGTGGATTGGCCTGTTATGGTATTTCAATTTTGTCCAGATCCCCAACATGGGGAAAATTCCGGACGATCAAAAGCCGGCGATCGGCAAGGTGATCGCGCCGGCGGCGCTGTGGTGGTTCCGCTGGGCAGCTCTCGCCACTCTGGTGACTGGGCTAATCCTGGCCGGCTGGCAAGGCTACATTCTGGATGCCATCACCCTCGGTATCGTCGGTGCGGCGGAGGATGCTTTTGTCCTTAAACATTGCGCCATCGGCATCGGCATGTGGATGGGCATTATCATGGCCTTCAATGTTTGGGGCGTTATCTGGCCCAATCAAAAGAAGGCACTCGGTATCGTCCAAGTGGATGCCGACGCCAAGAAGAAAGCGGCGCGAACGGCGATGCTGTTCTCACGCACTAATACCATGCTCTCGATCCCGATGCTTTACGCCATGGTCTCGGCGCAAAACATCTACTGATTTAAGAGCAGACCAAAAGCAAACCGGGTCCCCTCGCGGGGCCCGGTTTTTGTTTGTGGTGTTAGATGGCAATCAAAGCCACGGCGACGCGGCGCTCTTCCGCCATCAGCACATTGTAGGTACGGCAGGCAGCGCCGGTTTCCATACCATCGACGGTGATCGCGCCCGCCCTCAGCGTCTCACGCACATCCTTCGGAATTCGCTCCACCCGCGCGCCGCAGCCGATCAGCAATAGCTCGATCGCCGGCTCGGCATTTAGCACCTGTGCGACGTTCTCCGCAGTAAGCTCGGCTAAGCTGGAGACCGGCCATTGCCAGACCTGCTCCGGCGTAACAATAACCGAGCCCTCATAGCGCTCTCCGGCGACGCGAAATCCGCCATCGCCGTAATGGTCAATATATTTTCGATCGGCCGGAATTTCTGGCGTGATATCCATCGGCCCGCGCCCACTTAGCGCTTTCTACGCCGGCGCTTATTGCGTCTGGCGCGTGATGACGTAGCGCGGCGGCTGGCGCGCGAGCCACCGGCATCGGGCTCGGGTGGGGTGTCATCGTCATCGTCTTCATCGTCCGGCGCCGGTAGATTAGCGAAGCGTTGCAGCGCCGTGTCATCTTCAATGCTGTCCTTAGATTTCGTCCGCTCCGCCGCGCCGAAACCGGATGGGGCGACATTCGTGCCGGTGCCGGGCTTGACCGTCATCAAGGCTGCGGCGGCGATGAATACGGAGGAATATGTGCCGATAACAACACCCCAAATCATGGCGATGGTGAAATCGCGAATTACTTCGCCGCCGAAGATCAACAGCGCCGCCAAGGCGAGCAAGGTGGTGAGCGAAGTCATGACAGTACGCGAGAGCGTATCGTTGACGCTCACATTGAGCAGTTCAACCAGCGGCATCTTCTTATATTTACGCAAATTCTCGCGCACCCGGTCATAGACCACGACCGTGTCGTTCATCGAATAGCCGACGATCAGCAGGATTGCCGCAACGATGGCCAAATTAAACTCGAGGCCAAAGAGAGCGAACATACCGAGGGTTAAGACCACGTCATGTACGAGCGCAATGATGGCACCGATAGCGAACGGCAGTTCGAAGCGGAACCAGATATAGACCAGCATCAGCGCAATCGAGAGAACCATGGCGATAATGCCGGCCTGGATCAGCTCGGCGCCGACCTTGGGGCCGACAAACTCCGTTCGCCGATAGGTCATGCCGCTGCCAAAATTCTTCTCCAGGGCATTGCGCACGACGGTAATCGCTGCCTGCTGCGCCTCGGCATCACCCGGCTGGCGTTCGATACGGATCAGCACATCGGTATCGGAGCCGAACTCCTGCAGGCTAACCTCACCCAACCCCAAATCACCCAGCGTTGCCCGCATACCGGCGATATCGGCGGTCTGCTCGGTTCCGACTTCAATCAGAATACCGCCTTCGAAATCGATGCCGAAATTCAGACCTTTGACAAATAACAGCACAATGGAAAGAACGATGAGAATGGCGGAAAAAACGAAAAAGCCGCGCCTAAGCCGCAGAAACGGGATATCCGTCTTGTCGGGGATGATACGAAAGTGCCTCATAATCTACACCCGACCTAAAGCGGCAATGTTTTGGGACGAGTGCGCTTCAGCCACCAGACCAGGATGTAGCGGCTCACCAGCATCGCGGTGAACATCGAAGTGACGATGCCGATACCAAGCGTCACGGCAAAGCCCTGCACCGGCCCCGAGCCGAAAATATAGAGAATGAAAGCGGCGATCAGGGTGGTTAAATTCGAATCGAAAATCGTTGTGAAGGCGCGTTTATAGCCGGCCTCCATGGCCGAGAAGGGCGACCTGCCGCCTTTCACTTCCTCCCGGATGCGCTCAAATATCAACACGTTGGCATCCACCGCCATGCCGATGGTGAGCACAATCCCGGCAATTCCGGGCAGCGTCAACGTTGCCTGAAGCACAGAGAGCAGACCGAGAATGATGACCAAATTGAGGATTAGAGCGATATCGGCGACGATGCCGAAAAGGCCGTAATAGAGCAGCATGAAGACAATCACAGCGGCGAGGCCGATCAGGCTAGCGATCTTGCCAGCATCAATCGAATCGGCACCGAGATCGGGGCCGACGGTGCGTTCCTCGAGAATTTTCATCGGCGCCGGAAGCGCGCCGGCACGCAACAAGAGAGCCAGATCGCGCGCGCTCTGGGTGTTGAAATTACCGCTGATGACGCCGCTGCCGCCGAGAATTGCCTCACGGATAACCGGGGCGCTGATGACCTTGCCGTCGAGCACGATGGCGAACGGCCGGCCGACATTTTCCTGCGTCACACGGCCGAATTTCTTGGCCCCGCTGGTATCGAAGCGGAAATTGACCACCGCTTGATTATCCTGGAATGTCGGCTGCGAATCGACCAGCGAATCACCACTCACCATGACGCGCTTGCGAATCGGGTAGTAGCGCGGGTTGCCGGCATTATCGACTTCATCGTCGGCGGGCAATTTCATCGTGCCGGGTGGCAGGCGGCCACGCGCCAAATCCGCATCAGTCACAGTTTGGTCGACCAAATGAAACGACATTTTTGCCGTCTTGCCGAGCAACCGTTTGAGCCGTTCCGGATCGTCGAGGCCGGGAAGCTGCACCAGGATGCGGTCCTCGCCCTGGCGCTGGATCGTCGGTTCGGCCACGCCGGTCTCGTCGATGCGGCGGCGGATAATCTCAATCGATTGGCCAAGGGCCGAAATTTTCCGCGCGGTGATAGCGGATTCGGTCAGGGACAGCTCAAAGGCACCATCGTCACTGCTCTGGATCTGCAATTCGCGATCCAAATCAAACAGGACTTCGTGCGCGGCTTCGAGGTTCTCGAGGTTGGTCAGTTGAAACACGACCGTGAGCCCGCGCCGCTTCAGACTGGTATAGCCGATACGCTCGCCTCTAAGCGCACTGCGCGCATCATCGACCAACGCGTCGATACGCTCGATCAGCACGTTCTCAATCTGCACTTCGAGCAGCAGATGGGAGCCGCCCTGCAGGTCGAGGCCGAGATTGACTTGCTGGCTTGGTAACCAATCGGGATAGGAATCGCCCAACGAATCCTTGTTGAACAGGTTCGGCACCGCGAACAGGATCGACGCCGCGCAAATCAGCACGACGACGATTACCTGCCAGAGACGGATACGCAGCATAGGCGAGTGTTACAAATCAGATGGCGGCGAGGCCAAGACCCTACTTTTTGGTCTCTTCCTCAGACGAATCGTCTTGCGACTCTTCATCCTCGAATTCGCCATCATCCTCATACTCCTCTTCCTCGTAGCTCCCCTCCTCCTCATAATCCTCGTCTTCATCTTCTTCGTCGAAATCGGGATCGGGGCGGCGGATTACTTCGGAAATCATATTGCGCATGACGCGAACGCGGACATTGGGCGCAATCTCAACCAGGAGATTGTCGTCCCGCCCGACCTTGACCACGTGGCCAACAATGCCGCCATTGGTCACGATATCGTCGCCGCGATGCACATCGCTCAGCATGGCGCGGTGCGCTTTCTGTTTTTTCTGCTGCGGACGGATCAGGAGAAAATAGAAAACAACGAAAATCAGCACCAGAGGCAGGATCGCTCCGATGCCACCCAGGCCGCCGCTGTCTTCGCCGCCCGCTCCCGGTTGGGGACATGCGGTCAAGCCAAACAGGACCAATCCCAGCAGGCTTACTTTTCCCGCCACCGCGAGATTTCCCGCCTTGGCAAACAATCGAGGCATATTCCTTCCTCTCCTCTAATTTGGGCCCTTTGGGCCCCCAAAAATTGCTCCGCAAGATAGGCAATAAAAGCCGTGCGGGCAAATAGTAATACGCGCCCCGGCGTTGACCGTGGATGTGCTTATGAATAGGTTGCGCGGGCTTTTACAAATAAACCCTGTTCAGGTTCTCGCATGTCCGACCCAAATACTGAAGCGCTATTACTCCGTATTGCAGAAGCGCTCGAGCGCTTGGCGCCGCCTGAGCGGGTGGACGCGCCACTCGATTCCGCCGATGCCTTCGTTTGGCACGCCGAGGGTGAGTATTTAGAGCCCGTTCGGCACATTAATCGTGTCGATTTGGGTCTTTTGCAAGGCATTGAGCAGGTGCGCGACCTGCTGCATGAGAACACCCGGCGTTTCGTCGCTGGCCTATCCGCCAACAATGCTCTCCTTTGGGGTGCGCGCGGCATGGGCAAGAGCTCGCTGATCAAGGCGGTGCACGGCGCTATCAACAAAGGGCAGCCGGGCAGCCTGGCGCTGATAGAGATTCACCGCGAGGAAATCCCCTCCCTGCCCCAGCTATTGGTGAAATTGCGTGGGCATGAGCGCCGCGCCATCCTGTTCTGCGACGATTTATCCTTCGATTCGGACGATACCACCTACAAATCCCTTAAAGCCGTTCTCGAAGGTGGCATCGAGGGACGGCCGGCCAACACGATCTTCTACGCGACTTCAAACCGGCGCCATTTGATGGCTCGGGACATGATCGAAAACGAGCAATCGACCGCCATCCACCCGAGCGAAGCGGTGGAGGAAGCGGTGTCGCTGTCGGATCGATTTGGTCTTTGGCTCGGTTTCCACACCTGCGACCAGCAAACCTATTTTGCCATGATCCAAGGCTATGTGGATTATCATGGCATCGACGTCTCGCCGGAGGAATTAAAGGCCGCCGCCATCGAATGGACCATGACACGCGGCGCCCGCTCAGGCCGCGTCGCCTGGCAATTCGTGCAAGATCTTGCTGGTCGTAAAGGCACAGTGCTGAAGAGCGAATAAAAGTTTATATTTTCGCCAAATATTTTACCGGATTGACCGGCTTGCCGTTGCGCCGCAATTCGAAATGGGCCTGCGGCGAGGAGACATTTCCCGTGCTGCCGGCGCGGGAGATGATCTGCCCGCGCTTTACCTGATCGCCGCGCGCGACCAGGAGGATTTCATTATGGGCATAGGCGCTGATCCAGCCGCCGGCATGGCGGATGAGGAGAAGGTTGCCGTAGCCCGGCAGCTCGTTTCCGGCATAGGCGACGACGCCGTTCTCGGTGGCGCGCAGCGGTGCGCCCGAGGGTACGGCAAAGTTAATGCCGTCATTGTGCAGACCACCCTCCTTGGGGCCGAAACTCGACAGCATGCGGCCCTCCGCCGGCCAGAGAAAATATTTACTGGCGCGCGGCGGTGGCTTGGCGGGCAGGCCCTTCGATGCCCGCTTGGGAGCCGGCACGGCGGGCTTGGTTTCCGCCACATCTACGCTTTTGCTGGCTTGTGGCACGGCGCCCGGCAGGCGCAAGCGCTGGCCGACGACCAGGCGATAGGGCGACGGAATGGCATTGGCCCGCACCATCGCGCTCATATCGACACCATAATGCTGCGACAGGCCATAGAGGGTTTCGCCGGGGCGCACGGTGTGGAAACGCGCGATCGGCAGGCGAATGGCCTGACCGATGAGTAGCCTATAGGGCGGTTTCAGCCGGTTGGCGTGAATGATATCGCGCACGCCGACATTGTGGCGGCGCGACAGGGCGTAGACCGTATCCCCTGCCCGCACCCGCACCGAGCCTTCGGCCGAAATTGATTCCGTCGCAGTCTGTTTGGTTTGGGCCGGCTTTGCCCGAGGGAGCGGTACTGCGTGATCGGCGGCCTCGGCGCGTGCCTGGGTTTGCGGCTTGTCCTGGGGTTTGGATAGCGCCGCGGTTTGCCCAGACGACGAGCCGCCCCGCACCACGGGCGCCGGCGCCTGGTAACAAGCCGCCAACAGAAATACCGAAGCAGCGAGCGCCGCTCCGCCGCTCCACATCACGCGCCGTTTCAAGAGCATTATAAAAGTGTAGTCGAGCGGCCCGGCGTGTATCAACGGCCCGCGCTCTGATTGCGTACCAAGCCCTTGCTCAGCCGCCCTCTGCCGCCGCCGGCATGCCGTTTAACAAAGGCACGAAGCGGGCGTCCATGAGCGCTTCGCGTTCGACTCCGTCGGCCGTGCGGCGCAGGCGGACGACCTTTTGCTCGCGCCCGCTTTCGGCGATCGGCAGGATCATCACCCCGCCCTCGCGCAATTGCGCCAATAACACATCGGGCATCATCGCCGCCTGAGCCGTGACGATGATGCGGTCGAACGGTGCCTGCTGAGGCCAGCCCTGGCTGCCGTCACCGATCTGAAGGACAATATTGCTAAGGCGTAATTCGGCGAAACGCGCTTCGGCTTCCTTGGCCAGCGTGCGGTGCCGTTCAATGGTGTAGAGACGGCGGCACAGGTGAGACAATATCGCCGCCTGATAGCCGGAGCCGGTGCCGATTTCGAGCACTTTCATGCGCGGCCCCAGTTCCAGTGCCGCCGTCATTTCGGCAACGATTTGCGGCTGGCTAATGGTCTGGCCGGCGTCGATGGGGAGGGTGATATTTTCGTAGGCCTGATCCTGAAACGCCTCGGGCACGAACAGTTCGCGCGGCACGCGCTCCATGGCGGATAGGACGCCGGTATCGGAGACGCCCTGTTTGCGCAACTCCATCAACAGGCGGATTTTACGCGCGTCACCGTTCAAGGAAATACCTTACTGAGTGTCTTTAGGCTGGGCCGGTGGGTCAGGTCGAGATGGAGCGGCGTAATCGCGACATAGCCGTCATCGACGCTGCGCAAATCCGTGCCACGCGCGCCATGCACTTCGCCGACTTCATCCTGACCGATCCAATAATAGGTTCGCCCGCGTGGGTCGATGCGCTCCTCATAGGCGTCGCCCACTTCATGCTCGCCCTGCCTGCTCGCACGAATACCACGCACCTGGGCCGCCGGCAGATCGGGGAAATTAACGTTTATCAGAACGTTCTTGGGCCAGCCTTGTTTCAGCAGCGCACGTACCGTCTTCACGCCCCATTGTTCCGCCGTTTTCCACCTGATGCGCCCGCCATCTTCATAAACCTGGCTGAGCGCGATTGACGGTACGCCCAAAAGCGTCGCTTCCATGGCCGCCGCGATGGTGCCGGAATAAGTCACATCCTCACCGATATTACCGCCCCGATTAACGCCCGAAAGCACCAGATCGGGCCGCATGCCGGCCATCACTTTATGGAGCGCAAGATAAACGCTGTCGGTCGGCGTGCCGTTGACGGCCCAGCGCCGCGTCGAAATGCGGCGCAGGCTCAACGGGCGGTGCAGCGTGAGCGAATGGGACGCGGCGCTTTGCTCGGTCTCGGGCGCCACCACCCAGACATCCTTGCTGAGTGTCCGCGCAATGCGCTCAAGCGCCTTCAGGCCCGGCGCCAAAATACCGTCATCATTAGAAATTAGAATACGCATATTTAGTGCCCCCTATCATAGTTCAGTGGCACGTAGGATCGCGTTTCCCGTTTCCTCGGCAGGAGGGGGCGCGAAGGCGATGTGGGCGCATCGGAAAGCGTTCCCGACGCCCCGAGGGAGCGGGAAACGCGACCCAACGGGCGGCGCTCGGAGCCCCCCGGACGTCGTCGCGCGCCACTTGCGATGCCTCGGCATCGCGGCGCGCCGAGCTCCTTGCCGGAAACCTCCGAGCACCGTCCTACGTACCGCTGAACTATGATAGGGGGCACTATGCTATGCGCTCCATCCCGCCCATGCGGTCGCGCAAGACTTCCGGCACGGTAATCGAGCCATCGGCGTTTTGGTAATTTTCCAAAACGGCGACAAGGGTACGCCCGACAGCCAAGCCGGAGCCGTTCAGCGTGTGGACGAACTCGGTGCCTTTGGCGCCGCTCGGGCGAAAGCGCCCGCTCATGCGCCGCGCCTGGAAATCACCGCAATTGGAGCAGCTCGAAATTTCGCGGTAAGTATCCTGGCCTGGCAGCCAGACCTCGATATCGTAGGTCTTGCGCGCCGAAAATCCCAAATCGCCGGTCGACAACACCACAGTTCGGTAGGAGAGATCGAGGCGGCGCAAGACCTCCTCGGCGCAATTAGTCATGCGCTCATGTTCAGCGTCGGACTCATTGGGATGCGCGATGCTGACCATCTCGACCTTGCCGAATTGATGTTGGCGGATCATGCCGCGCGTATCCTTGCCGGCGGCCCCCGCCTCGGCACGAAAACAAGGCGTATAGGCGGTGAAGCGCAACGGCAAATCCGCTTCCGCCAATATCTCGCCGGCGACAAGATTGGTAAGCGGCATCTCGGCCGTTGGAATCAGCCAGTAATCATCAACGGTCTTGAACAGGTCTTCAGCGAATTTCGGCAGATTTCCGGTGCCGAAAGCAGCCTGCTCGCGCACCAGGATGGGCGGCGCCACTTCGGTATAGCCGTATTCGCCGGTGTGCAGATCGAGCATAAACCCGGCCAACGCGCGCTCAAGACGGGCCAGGGCGCCGGACAGCACGACAAAGCGCGCGCCCGATATTTTCGCCGCGCGCTCGAAGTCCATCAGGGCGAGCGCCTCACCGAGCTCAAAATGCTGCTTCGCCTCGCCGGCTATTTTGGGCTTTTCACCCCAGCGCCGAATCTCGACATTGTCGCCCTCATCGACGCCCTCCGGCACGCCCTCGGCCGGCATGTTGGGAAAAGCGGCCAGTGCTGTTTTTAGTGCCTCGCCATGACCGCGCTCTTCGAGCTCAAGTTTCTGGAACGCCTCTTTCAAGCCTTGCGCTGCCGCCATTTCCTCGGCTGCATCCTCGCCGCGCGATTTGGCCGCGCCGATCGCCTTCGACGCCTCGTTGCGCTGGCGCTGCAAATCTTGAAGTTCGGTCTGTGCGGCGCGGCGGGTTGCGTCGAGCGCGATCAATTGCGCCGCCGAAGCGTCCATGCCGCGCAGCTTCAGGCCGCCATCAAAAGCCTCGGGGTTTTCGCGAATCCATTTAATGTCGAACATTGTTCAACCATATGTCGTTCTAGAGCAGAATTTTCGTGCGCTTCTTTTAACCGAGGCGCGGCTCAGGCGAAAGCCCAGCCGATCAATCGCGGCCGAAATTGAAATCCGTTTCTTCAGAATCATCATCCTGGGCGAGGATGGCATCAAGCTCGGCCATTTCCGCTTCTTCCTCGGCACGTTTTTTGGCCCGCTTCTTCTCCACACCCTTGACCAGGAAGATCGAGATTTCATAGAGGAGAAGCATCGGAACGCCGAGACCGACCTGGCTGACCAGATCCGGTGGCGTCAACGCGGCGGCGGCGATAAAGACGATGATAATGGCGTATTTACGCTTGGCCCTCAGCCCGGAAGAGGAAACGATGCCGACACGGCCCATCAGGGTCAGCATCACCGGCAGTTGGAAACAGATGCCGAAGGCGAAAATCAGCTTGATCACGAGCGAAAGATACTCGTTCATTTTAGGCAATAATTCGGTCGGGATTTCGCCGCCCGCGCCGGCGGTCTGGAAGCCGACGAAGAAACTCCACGCCTGCGGAAAGATCAGGTAATAGACCAGCGCGGCGCCGGCGAAGAACAGAACTGGCGTGACGATCAGAAACGGCGCCAAGGCGCCTTTTTCATTTTTATAAAGGCCGGGTGCGACAAACAGCCAAAATTGGATAGCAATAAACGGAAAGGTGATGAACAGGGCGCCATAGAAGGCGATTTTGAGCTCGGTGAAGAACGCCTCGAGCAGACTGGTATAGACCACCTTGGCGTCGTAACCGGCGTCCTCCATGGCTATTTTTAACGGCTCGACGAGGAAATTAAAGATGTCGTTGGCAACAAAAAAGCAGCCGATAAAGGCGACGATCACCACGATCACGACATAGAGCAGGCGCTGGCGCACCTCGCTCAGATGCGACACCAACGGCGCTCGGCTTTGCTCTATATTCTCTGCTTGTTCTGCCACGGCTTAGGCGTTCGCGCTATTCTCTTGGCCATCGCTCGGCTTGGGCGTGCCGCCATCCGACGTTTCGCCTGCCGGCTCGTTCACGCTGCCGTCTGAATCGACCTTCAAGACAGTGGTGTCCTTGGTCGCCGCGTCCATATCACTCTTGACCGCTGCCGCTTGATCGCCCAGATCGCGCTTTGCATCGTTTAATTCGCGGTTGGCTTCTTCGATCTCTTTCTTGACCGCATCCATTTCACTGTAATCGGCAGCATCCTCGATCGAACGCTGGAAATCGCGCGCATAGGCACTGGCCTTGCCACGCCATTTGCCGACCGTGCGCAGAACTTTGGGCAGCTCCTTCGGGCCAACCACCACAATGGCGATCCCCATGACGATCAATATCTCTGTCCAGCCAATATCTAACATGATGCTCGCCGCAATAGACGCGGCCGTCGATCTCCCTTAATCGCTGAGCTTCGAGGCGCTTGGGTTGAGCTGTTAACCCTTTGCGGCTTCGTCTTTTTTCGCGCTGCCGGCATCCACTGAGGCATCCACTGAGGCATTTTCTGAGTTGATCGCCTTGGCGTCCCCTTCGCCACTCTCAGCTGGCTTCTCGCTGGCGCTCGGCTGAGCCGGCTCGCCCGTTTCGCCGTCTTTCATGCCCGCCTTGAAGCTTTTGATTCCCTTGGCAAAATCGCCCATGACCCGAGGGATTTTACCCGCTCCGAACACCAACACGACTACCAGAACGATCAGCACAATTTGCCAAATTCCAAACGTCATTCAGGTACACTCCCAATCCTAGATTCTAAATTCCCGAGGGCCGCAATTAACCAAAATTTTCGTGTGGCGCCGCAACGCTAGCGGCTAAGTGCGGCCATTGGCTACATTTCCTGACTTGCAGGGAACACAAAACTACGCGCTGGGTCAAGCCGAATGCGCACCCTTTTCCCGGCTTTCCACAGAGCGCCGTTATCGCTCCTGGCCGTCAAAGGCTGTTCGGTGCCATTAACCTTCAATCGCAACAAGCTGACCGGGCCAAGCAGGTGGCTTTCGACAATTTCAGCCGCGACGCCATCTCCCTCTGGACCGGACGCCGGTGCCAGCTCAAGGCCTTCGGGGCGAACGAAGACGCGCACTCGGCAGCCATCCTGAAGCGGCGCTTCGAGCGGCCCAAGCGGCGTCTCGACCATACCGCCCTGCATCGTGCCCTCAATAACGTTCACATCGCCGAAAAATGAGGCGGCGAAGGCGCTTTCCGGCTGCTCATAGAGCTCAGCCGCGGTTCCCGACTGGACGATCGCGCCGTCCCGCATAAGGGCGATGCGGTCGGCCATCAACATCGCTTCTTCGGCATCGTGGGTAACCAGCAGGGTGGCGACAGATAACTCGCGCAGCACATCCAACGTGTCGTTGCGCACCCGGTCGCGCAGGCGCCGGTCGAGGCCGGAAAATGGCTCATCAAGCAGCATCACCACCGGGCGTGGCGCCAACGCACGCGCCAAGGCGACCCGTTGCTGTTCGCCACCCGAGAGAACATGGGGGAAATCCTGGGCGTAGCCGTCAACGCCGAGACGGCTAAGCAGCTCCATTGCCACGCCGCGCTTGGCCGCTTTGTCGCCCTCACGCACGCCGAAGGCGACATTGTCGATCACACGCAAATGCGGAAACAGAGCATAGTCCTGGAACATCAGGCCGACGCGGCGGTGCTCGGGCGGCACCGAGAAGCCGGGCCGGGCAACCTCCTTGCCGGCAATTTCAACGCGCCCCTCCTGGATCGGCTCGAGCCCGGCGGCAACGCGGAGAGTGGTGGATTTGCCGCAGCCCGAAGGCCCCAACAGACAGACAATTTCACCGCGCGCGATATCGAGGCTGAGACCGCGCAGCACCGGTTCGCGGCCGTAGCGGTGGCTCACCGCCTCAATCCTGAGGCCGGGCGTGATGTTGTTTTCCACGCTCATACCCGCACCTCTCCCTGTGCGCGGCCCGGTCGGGCGCGCGAAATGGCAAGGCTGAGCAGCGCCACCGGAATGAGACCGGCTGCGACAATCGCCAGAGCTGGCGCCGCGGCGGCGCGCAATTGCTCATCGGAAGCGAGTTCAAAGGCCCGCACCGCCAAGGTGTTGAAATCGAACGGCCGCAATATAAGCGTCGCCGGCAGTTCTTTCATCACATCGACAAAGACCAGTAAACCCGCTGTTAGAAGGCTGGGCGAGATGATCGGCACGTGGACGCGCGCCACCGTCGCCGCCGGCCCCATGCCAAGCGTGCGCGCAACGCCATCCATTGCCGGCGTTACTTTGGCCAGGCTGGCGTCCACCGTGTTGAGAGATACCGCGAGAAATCGAACCACATAGGCAAACATAAGGGCCGTGATCGTGCCGCTCAAGAGAAGGCCGCTGGAAACGCCGAATGAAGCGCGCAACCAACTATCGAGCGTATTGTCTACCCATGCCAAAGGCACCAGCACGCCGACGGCGATCACCGAGCCGGGCACCGCATAGCCGAGCCCGGCGATACGCGCCGCCCCCCTGGCAACCGGATGGGGATTGAGGCGCACGCCGTAAGCCAGCAGCAGTGCGACGAAAACCGCAATCGCCGCCGCACCGGCGGCCAGCATCAGACTGTTGGCGGTATGCCACCAGAGCCGCCCACCCGAGCTCCCGCCGGCCTCTTCTCCCACGGTTTCAAAGAGCCATATCAGCAATTGGCCGCCGGGCAACAGGAAGCCGAGAATAATTGGCAGTGCGCAGGCGAGAATTGCTAAAGCCGCCCAGCCGCCGCGCAAGGAATAGCGCGGCAATTCGCGGTAGCGCCTGGAGGTATGGTGGAATTGCGCCCGGCCGCGCGTCAAACGCTCGCCGACGAGTAAGATAAAGACGAAGGCGAGCAGGATTGCCGCCAATTGCGCCGCCGCCGCCGCATCGCCAAGGCCGAACCAGGTGCGGTAGATACCAGTGGTAAAGGTCGCCACGCCGAAATGCTGCACCGCGCCAAAATCGCTCAAGGTTTCCATCAGCGCCAGCGCGATTCCGGTGGCGATGGCCGGCCGAGCCAGGGGCAAGGCGATCGAGGTAAAACTGCGCCACGGGCCGCGTCCGAGCGTACGGCCGATTTCGATCACGCACACCGATTGCTCGAGAAAAGCGGCGCGCGCCAGCATGTAAACGTAGGGATATAGGACAAAGGCGAGAACGCCCGCCGCGCCGCCGACCGAGCGAATATTGGGAAACCAATAATCGGCGCGCGACCAGCCGAACCAATCGCGCAGGCCCGTCTGCACCGGCCCGGCATAATCGAGCATACCGGCATAGCTGTAGGCGATGGCGTAGGCCGGCACGGCGAGCGGCAGCAACAATCCCCACTCGAGCAACGCCCGGCCGGGAAAGCGGCACATGGTGACGAGCCAGGCCGTGCCAACGCCGAGCACGAACACGCCAATACCGACGCCAAACACGAGCCACAGGGTATTGATCACATAGGAGACGAGGACCGTGTCGGCCAGATGGCGCCAGACTTCACCGGCGGGCACGAACACATGGCCGAAAACCACCAAAATTGGTACCGCGACCAGAAGCGCAACAAATATAGCCAGTGCACTCCAGCCACGCATATTTTGCCCGCGCGAACGGGAGATCCACGAAAATCGTCGTAGCGCGGCAGCACCGGCGCTCAGATTTATTTCGGACATGCCGGTTTCACACGCCAAACAAGCGAGCCTTGCGCCGAACGGGCAGGTAGCCAGCGCCGAGCGGGCGGATAAATGGTGACTAAACTCATGATGTGCTGGATCGCGGGTTGAACGGTTCCGTCAGGCAATAATGCAATTGCAAATCATTATCATTTAAAGCAGATTAACTTTAGCTTAGCGCCCTGTCCACTCATTAAACCATAATAATTTGGTGGCTTTGTGCCGGCCGGCGAAATCAATAGCTATTTTATGAGATTATTTCGCTGTGGCTTATTCGGTCTGGGAATCGTTCAGCCCGGCGTCTTCCTCGCCATCTTCGCCTGCATCAAACGCCTCTTCCGCCCCACCATTGTCCAGCGGCTCACCGAACGGGTCATCCTCCGCATCGTCAGGAGCGTCATCAATATCGTCTTCGAAAGATTCGCCAAGCGGATCGTCGAGCGGCAGCTCTCCGGCGCCGCCGATGGCAACGGGATTGGCCTGCAACAGCCCGGTCGCTTTCAACTCATCGACGCCAGGCAAATCAGCCAGGCTTTCGATACCGAAATGTTCAAGAAAATCATCGGTGGTCACCCAGGTAAGCGGCCGGCCCGGCACCCGCCGCCGGCCCTTGGGCTTGATCCAGCCTGCTTCGAGCAATAGATCAAGCGTACCACGGCTGAGGCCAACGCCTCTGATTTCTTCGACTTCGGCCCGTGTCACCGGTTGGTGATAGGCGATAATGGCGAGCGTCTCCATGGCGGCGCGGGAGAGGCGACGTTTGACAGTGCGGTAAACCGTCAAATGCGGCGCCAAATCCGGCGCGGTGCGAAACGCCCAGCCACCGCCGACAGCAACAAGGTTTACGCCGCGATTTGCGTAGCGCTCGGCCAAGCTGGCGATCAATGCCCCAACATCGGCGCCATCCGGCAGTTTGTCGTTCAGGGTCTCGCCGTCGAGCGGTCCGTCGGAGGCGAACAACAGTGCCTCCAAAATGCGCAAATGTTGGCCCGATTGATCGGCGAAATCGTCTTCAGCCGTTTCCACTTGTGTGTCTGTCGGCGGGGCAGGATTTTCGTTCATGGCGGTCTCTTCGCTGGCCATATCCTCTCCGGATTCTCCTCTGTCTGTATTCATGTTTCCTCCGGCGGGCGGCGCACATAGATGCGCCCGAACGGCTCGAACTGGCGCAATTGCATTTTTCCCTGGCGCGCAAGCTCCAAGCTGGCGGCAAAGGTGATCGCCACCGCCGAGCGCATGGTGATGCCGCCACCGGCCTCGGGCGGCAAAAAACGCGCCATCGATTCCCATTCCGGCATGGTAGGCAGCATTTCCCCAAGACGGCGATATGCCGCCTCGAGGGAATAGCTCTGGCTGGCAAGAATTTGCAACGTCTCACCGCGTTCCTGATCGAGCTTGTGCTCGGCATAGGATTTCAACAATTCGTAGAGGCTGGCTTCATATTGCGAAACACGAATGACCTGAATACCCTCCGGCGCACCGCCGGCAAACACATCAATGCCAAGGCGCGGACGGCGCATCAGTTTTCCCGCCGCTTCGCGCATCGCTTCCAGGCGGCGCAGACGGAACGCCAAGGCGTCCGCCATTTCCTGCCCGCTCGGCTCTTCATCGCCCTCCGGCTCCGGCAGCAACAAGCGCGACTTCATATAGGCCAGCCAAGCGGCCATGACGAGATAATCGGCAGCGATTTCGAGCTTGAGTTCGCGTGCCCGGGTGATAAAGGCGAGATATTGTTCGGCCAATTCGAGGATCGAAATCTTACTCAGATCGACTTTTTGGTTGCGCGTCAGCGTAAGTAAAACGTCGAGCGGCCCTTCGAACCCGTCGAGATCAAGAATCAGCGCATATTCACGCTCACCGCTTTCAAAATCCGGTTCGGCCGCATCGGCAGGCGCGCCTTCGGGCGCGACGGGCGGCACCTTTTCAGGCGCCACTTCCTGGCCGTTCTCAGTTGGTTCGGTCATTCAATTCCTATTACAGGCCAAGAACTGCGGTGAGCAGCCCAAAAATCCAATCGACGATGGGCAAGAGAATCCATGCCAGCGGGTTAAAGAATACGCCAAATTGCTGGGCAATTAAGGGCAAAATGAAAATAAGCGCGATCAAAACCAAAAAGCCGTAGCGCTCGGTCTTGGCATAGAGCATCGCGTAGGTACGCGGCAACACACCGACCAGCATACGCCCGCCGTCGAGCGGCAATACCGGCAGCATGTTGAACACCGCAAGCATGATGTTGAGTTGAACGGAAACACTCAGCATCTCCTGCCACCATATATCGAACCCTTCCGGCATGATTGGCGTGACATAGAGCAGCGCACCGGAAATCAGCGCCATGACGATATTTGCCGCCGGCCCGGCAAGCGCGACCCAGAACATATCCCGCTTGGGCTTGCGCAGTTTGGCAAAATTGACCGGCACCGGCTTGGCATAGCCAAATATGAACGATGTTGTGAATATCAGCACAGCCGGCAACAGGATGGTGCCAAAGAGATCAATATGCTTGATCGGATTGAGTGTCACGCGGCCCATGCGATAGGCCGTATCATCGCCCAACAGACGCGCCGCCAGACCATGCGCCGCCTCGTGCATGGTGATCGCCATAAGCACCGGAATGACCCAGACCGAAAGCTGGAATACGATACTGGTTTCCGGATTAATGCCTAGCAAAACATCTCCACCAACTTATCAAATTCTTCTGATAGTACACTGAATTCACTTAAATTATCCTTTTTTACGTTTGCTTTCGCGCCGTCCCAGCGGCGTACCGCCTCGGCGCTCAATTCGGCCACCGAAGCGGCCACATCCGCCATCTCTTCGGCCCTGCCATTGCAGTGCAGCGCGACGTCGCAGCCGGCTGCGAGAGCAGCAGCGGCGCGCTCGCCCAGCGTGCCCGACAGCGCCTCCATTGAGAGGTCGTCGCTCAACAGCAGGCCATCGAAGCCTATGGCGCCGCGTATGGCCTCCTGAATAACCGTGCGCGAAAGAGTTCCCGGCGCTTCGCCGTCGAGAGCGCTGTAACAAACATGGGCGCTAATACCGAGCGGCATGTCGCGCAGTGCCTGAAACGGGCGAAAATCGCTCTCTCTCAGTTCATCCAGCGACGCTTCGACACGCGGCATTTCGAGGTGGCTGTCGCTCATCGCCCGGCCATGGCCAGGCATATGCTTGATTGCCGGCAGCACTCCGCCCGCCATTAAGCCCCGGCACGCGGCACGGCCAAGCTCTGCAACAATCTCAGCATTCATCGAAAAGGCGCGGTCGCCGACCACCGAGCTGGCGCCCTCGAATTGCAAGTCGAGGACCGGCAGGCAACAAACATCGATACCAGCCTGACCCAACTCGGCGGCAATCAGGCGGGCGTTCAGCCACGCAGCACCTCGCGCCGTACCGAGGTCGCGTTCGGCCAATGCACCGATGACAGCGGCGGCGGGCGGCGCACGCCAGTGCGGCGGGCCCATGCGGACCACCCGGCCGCCCTCCTGATCAATCAGCACCGGTGCATCGGCACGGCCAACCGAGGCGCGCAAATCAGCCACCAATCGCGTCAATTGCTCGGGCGTATCGCAGTTTCTGGCAAAGAGAATAAAGCCAAGCGGATCGGCATCGCGGAAAAAATCATGTTCCGCCGCCTCTAGCCGCAGCCCCGCGCAGCCGAATATTACGGCGCGCGGAGTCTTGCCCTGGCTCGTTTTAGTGGGTTCAGTTGGCGACAACGTAGCAACCGACGTCTACAGCCTTTAATTGCCCGCAAACGTCGTTGGCCTCATCGCGCGCCGCGAACGGCCCAACACGCATGCGATACCAAACGCCCTTGTCACCGAGATCGGCACGCACCACAACAGTGTCGAGCGCACCCAATAACGCCGCGTGCTTCTTGGCCAGGCGCTCAAGTTCCTCGCCCGCCGCAGCTTCATTTTGCGTCGAGCCGACCTGCACCATAAAACCGGGGCCATCGACGGTTGCTGCGGTGGTTTCTGCGGTGGTTTCTGTGACGGTTTCTGCGGCGGCTGGCGCGGCCTTTGCTTCCGATTCCGGCGCGGGTTCTGGCTCTGGCGCCGACTCAGGCTCGGGCTCAGGTTCAGGCGCCGGTACCGGCTCCGCTTCCACAATTTTAGGCTCCGGCGTCACGGCATCGAGAAGTTCTTCTGCCTCTAGGGTGGCTGGCTCGGGCAACTCGGCGGGCAGGTTTTTAACAACCGGCTCCGCCGCCTCTTCCATTTCCTGTTCGGTTTCCTGGTGCTGCATTTCCTGCGGTGCCACCGCGGCAACGTCAGGTTCCTCCGGGCGGGCCGGTTCCGGCGCCGCCTCGATTACCTCCGCCATACTTTCTTCAGCCGGCTCAGCCGGATCCACGAGCGCTTCAGCCTCACTAACTTCCACGCTTGGGCGCTGCATCGGCTCTTCCGGCGGCGGCAGCAAACTCTCGGCGTCTGGCTCATCGTCGGTCAGGCTTTTATAGACGTATTTATCCCGGTCCAGCACTTCGACGCCGCCGGGGTCTGCAGGCCGCACTTTGACCGGCGTTTCCTCTGCCGTGATCAAAGGCACGCTCTCAACCCCGCCGCTTTCGTCAAAATAGCGGTCGCTCACGGCCCAGGCGACACCGACCAGGACCACCGCAGCCAGTAAAATCCACATGGGTAGGAGACGGGCGCGCGGGCGAGCTTCCTCAGTCACGACCGCCTCCGCCTCGGCCTCGACGAAGAAGTCCGTCGTATCGCCGGGCACTGGTTCCGGCGCCGCCCCAGGCGGCGCTACCGTTTCTTCCCCGTCCTCATATTCCGGCCCGCGTGTATCGGACATTCAGCGCATCTCCTCGACCGGCTGCACGGCGAAGATGCCGAGCCCCAATGAGATCACCTGGGCCACAGCGCCGATCAGTGCCAGGCGCGCAGCGGTCACTTGGTCGTTTTCGGCTATAATAAAGCGCAAAGCGTGATCCTCATTGCCCTTGTTCCAGAGCAGGTGAAACGCCGCCGCCAGTTCTTGCAAATAAAAGGCGAGGCGGTGCGGCTCATGCGACGACACGGCAGAATCAATAGCGCGCGGCCAGCCACACATGGACTTAATCAAATCAAGCTCTGCCGCGTCGGTCAACACGCTCAAATTCACGTTGGCGGGGAAATCGCCGGCTACAAGCCCGGGCATTTCCGCTTCGGCGCGGCGCAATACCGAGCGAATACGCGCATGGGCGTATTGCACATAGAACACAGGATTGTCCTTCGACTGCTCGACAACCCGCGCCAAATCAAACTCGAGCGGCGCATCATTCTTGCGTGTCAGCATGATGAAGCGCACCACATCCTTGCCGACCTCATCGACCACATCGCGCAAGGTGACGAACTGGCCAGAGCGTTTCGACATCGCCACCGGCTTGCCGCCCTGGGTCAGTTTGACCATATTGCAGAGCTTGACATCAAGTTTGGCTTTATCGCTGGAAACTGCACTCACTGCGGCCTTCATGCGTTTGACATAGCCGCCGTGATCGGCCCCCCAGACATCGATCATATCGTGAAAACCACGTTCGAATTTGTCGCGGTGATAGGCAATGTCGGTGGCGAAATAGGTCCAACTGCCATCTGACTTCTTGAGCGGGCGATCGACCTCGTCACCAAACGACGTGGCACGGAACAGGTTTTGCGGGCGCGGTTCCCAGTCGTCAGGCGGCGGCTTGCCCTTGGGTGGCTCCAGCACGCCTTCATAAATTAGATCGCGTGACTGAAAATCGATAAATGTGTTCTGAACCTGCCCGTCTTCGACCAGTTTTTTCTCCGAACTAAAGAGATCATGGTGCACACCGAGGGCGTCGAGATCGTCGCGAATGAGCGAAAGCATCGACTCGACGGCAAAGGCGCGGAAGGTTTCGAACCATTCGCTTTCTGGCGCATCGGCGAATTTCTCGCCATGTTCTCGTGCCAACGCCTGGCCGACCGGAACGAGATAATCGCCGGGATAACCCTCGTCGAAGGCGTCCGGGCCAAGCTCCCGCCCAAGCGCCTCGAGATAGCGCTGATAGACCGAGCGCGCCAAGGTATCGACCTGGGCGCCGGCATCATTGACGTAATATTCGCGCGTTACCACATAGCCCATGCGCTCCAACAGCGCCGCCAGAACATCACCGAACACAGTGCCACGCGCGTGGCCGACATGGAGCGGGCCAGTCGGGTTGGCCGAGACATACTCGACATTGACCTTTTGCCCCTTGCCGAGGTCAAAAGCGCCGTAGCGCTCGCCCGAAGCGATGATGCGTGCCAACGCGGTCTGCCAATATGCTGGGCTGAGGCGAAGATTGATAAAGCCGGGCCCGGCCACATCGACCGCCGCGATACCGTCACGCGCACCAAGACGCCCGGCTAATAAGGTGGCAATGTCACGCGGCGCCTTGCCGGCGCGCTTGGCCAGAACCATGGCCGCGTTGGTCGCCATATCACCATGGCTGGGATCGCGCGGCGGCTCCACCAAGACACCTGCCAGATCGAGCCCGCCAGGCAGTTCTCCGGCGCCGGATAAATGCTCAATTTCTTCTTTAACTATATTAAATAAATCTTTGAATATATTCATTTTTATGACGGTACATCGAATAGACGTTGATACTCCAAAAAGGCAAAACGATCGGTCATGCCGGCAATGTAATCGGCAACGGCCCGGGCCGTCTCGACGCTACGCACGCCGTTGCAACGCTCACGCCAATCATCGGGCAGGCACTCCGGCTCGACGATGAATAGTTGAAACAACTCACGCACCACCCTGCGCGCTTTACTGGCCATGCGGTTGACCTTGTAGTGACGGTACATGCGGCGGTAAAGGAATTCCTTGAGGGTACGGTCGTTTGCCGCCATGGCTTCGGAAAACGCGATCACCGGATGGTCGAGCGCGCGCACTTCGGCGGCGCTGGTGCAAGATGCCGCCGCGAGCCGGCTGCGGCTCTCGGTCAGGATATCATCGACCATGACGCCGATCATGCGGCGCACCGCCTCATGCACCAGGCGGCTCTGATCGAGATCGGGATAAGTGTTGCGCACATCCGCGAAAACCGGCCCGACCAGCGGCACATCGGCCATATCCTCGAAGCTGAACAGGCCGGCCCTGAGGCCGTCATCGACGTCATGATTATTGTAGGCGATGTCATCGGCAATCGCCGCCACCTGGGCTTCCGGCCCGGGATAGCTGGCCAATTCGAGATCATGGCTTTCATTGTAGTTGGCTATTGCCGGCGGCAGGCCATCCGGGGCGGGCAACAGCGGGCCATTATGTTTGACCGTGCCTTCGAGCGCCTCCCAGGTGAGGTTGAGGCCGTCAAACTCGGCATAGCGTTCCTCAAGCTGGGTGAGAATTCGCAATGTCTGGGTGTTGTGGTCGAAGCCGCCATAATCAGCCATCACCTCCCTCAACGCATCCTCGCCGGCATGGCCGAACGGGGTGTGGCCGAGATCGTGCGCCAGGGCCAGGGCCTCGGCGAGGTCTTCGTTGAGGCCAAGCACGCGGCAAATCGAGCGCGCAATCTGCGCCGTTTCCAGGCTATGGGTGAGGCGCGTGCGGTAATAATCGCCTTCATGATAGACAAATACTTGGGTCTTATATTCAAGTCGGCGAAATGCGGCGCAATGGATGATACGATCGCGGTCGCGCTGAAAAGCGGTGCGCGTGGCGCTTTCCGGCTCGGGATGGAGACGGCCACGGCTTTGTGCCGGATTGCTGGCGCAGGGTGCGGTATATTGCGGGGCGCTGATCATCGCCGGAGAGTAACTTGCTGAAGGCAGGGGCACAATTGGCGGCAAGCGTTGAATTACCGTGAATGATGCCTAATTAATAGATCAGTGTTAAACTGGAATGACTTTAAGAAGCGGATACCTGATATGGCTCAACCAATAGAAAGCGCAGTGACGGCAGCAAGCGGCCCAATTACCGTCTCGGCGAGCGCGGCGCGCCAAGTGGCGCGCCTGTTGCGCAACGAGGAAAATTCGGATCAGGCGCTGCGCGTCAGTGTTTCGGGTGGCGGTTGCTCGGGTTTCCAGTATGGCTTTGCCTTCGACGCGGCCCCCCAGGAAGACGATCTGGTGATCGAAAAAGAGGGCGTGACGATTTTGGTCGATAGCGTCTCGGCCGGATATATGGCCGGCTCGGAGATCGACTTCAAAGACGATCTGGTCGGCGCCGCATTCCAGGTAAACAACCCAAAAGCCGTCTCGTCATGCGGTTGCGGCACATCTTTTTCGCTGGTCTGAAGCTATTCATCGCATAAGATGGCGGCAGTCCACTAGAACGGAAGACCGTGCTTAAGATCGCCACCTGGAACGTCAATTCGATCAAGGCGCGCCTGCCCAATGTACTCGAGTGGCTGGCCGACGCGGCGCCGGATATTGTCCTTTTGCAGGAAACCAAGACAGTTGAGGAAAAGTTTCCCGAGCTCGAAATCGGCGATCTCGGCTACAACATCGCGGTGCTTGGCCAGAAGAGCTATAACGGCGTCGCCATCCTCTCCAAGCGCCCGATTGAAGATGTCACACGCGGTCTGCCGGGCAATGAGAGCGATGAGCAGGCGCGCTATATCGAGGCGGTGATCTCGGGTGTTCGCGTCGCCTCAATTTATCTCCCCAATGGCAATCCGGTGGAGAGCGATAAATTTCCCTACAAGCTCGATTGGATGCGCCATCTCGCCGCGCATGCAAAGAGCCTGCTGGCGCTGGAAGAAACGGTGGTGCTGGGCGGCGATTACAACATTATCCCGGCCGACGGCGACGTCTATAACCCGGAAGACTGGCGCGATGACGCACTCTGCCAGCCCGAGGCGCGCGCCCGTTTCCGTGAAATTTTAAACGCCGGCTACACGGAGGCCTTCCGCGCGCTGCACAGCGAAACAGGACTGTACTCATTCTGGGATTATCAGAAGGGCCGCTGGCCGCGCGACGAGGGCCTACGTATCGACCACCTGCTGCTCTCACCCGAAGCCGCCGACCGCCTGGAGGCTTGCGAAATAGACCGCAGTCCGCGCGATAAACCAAAAGCCTCAGACCACACACCGGTGTGGTGCACGCTTAGCGAATAAAATCTATTACTGAAATGGCCGCCCGGCGTCGAACTGGTTACGGCTGGTCGGGCCCTTGCTACCGCGTGGCTCCTTGGTGGCATCGAAATTTAGCTCGACGATAACACCGCTCGGATCCTGCACGAAAAGCTGCCACAATTTGAAGTCTTTGATGTCGTTTTGGCGCCATGTGCAGCGATGTTTCTTGCAGACTTCCTTCATCTTGTCGAAGCCCTTGGCGCGGAGCGCGACATGATCGACCGGCGCCACGCCCTGGTCGTATTTGTAATCTCCGGCATGGGTCTGGGCCGCGCTGCCACCATAGATGTGGAACATGGTCTCACCCATTTCGAGCCAAATGCCAGGAAATGGAAATTCCGGTCGCGCCACTTTCTTCATGCCGAGAACTTTGGTGTAAAATTTCTCGGTTGCTTTCAGGTCTTTGCTCTTGATTGCCACATGGTGCAAGTCAAGTAACGGCATGGCGGAAACTCCCTTAGAATCGTTTTAACCCCTGCCAGCGCATCTTACTCCATCTCGCCATAGGAGCAATATCCACCACTTGACCCCGCGCCAGGATCAAGCACGCGGGGGCCGTTGGGCTGAATACGCAGACCCGGGCGAAGGTTGCGATAGGGGAATTTACGCGTGTCGGCAAGATTGGGGCCCGGCGCGATAGCAGTGATAATTGCCGCAGCAATGGGCTGGAAGTCGGCGCGAAAATGGACAGAGCTTTTAAGCACCAGAATTTTCTGCTCGGCCGGCTCAAGGCCAAGGTGACGGAACACCGATTGGTCCGCCGCCTGGAATTTACGGCTTGAGACAATGACGCGCACGTCGCTGCCTTTGTCTTCGACCTTGAGCAAAGCCATCGGGCCAAGCTCCATGCGGGCACCTCGCCACATCGGGCCAGTGGCGGTGAAATGGCCGTTGCCCAGGCGCTCGACGCGAAATTTTCCTTCGAACGGGCGCTGGCCGGGCTGGCCGGATTTGACCCCGAGTGCAGATTCGAAACGCCGCCCCTCCCCTGCCCGATGCGCTGCTTCCGCCACCTCGGGATCATAGAGAATGGCCAGCACCGCACCCCTTGCGCCGCATCGCAGCAGTGATTCGAGCATACCAACGGTATCGGAATTGCCTCCAGCGCCGGGATTATCTTGCGTATCGGCGATAATGAAAGGCCGCGTATCCTCGTTCGCCATGGCCAGGCGCACAGCCTCGTCCGGCTGAAAAAGCTGTTCGGTAAAATCACCCTCTTGAGCGCTGATTTCGTCCGCCAGGGTTTCGACCGCGCGCTTTACCGCCGCCCCATCCGAGCCACAGCCATAGACGCTCGGGCCGCA
>JABIXB010000214.1 GCA_018666805.1 Rhodospirillaceae bacterium
AAGAGCGAGCGCGTTCGCCTCTAGATCGAATCATGATTAAATGGAACCGCTTCGCGGTTCAATTTAATCGTGTGAATCCGATCGATATCAAATAGTTAGAGCAGATTCACATGGCTTGTCGGATCGCCGAGGCGATTCCGATATACCATGTTCTGCTCTAGCGCATTTCCCGATCGAATGGTTCGTCAGGCGCCGACGCTCGCGCCGAGATATCGGCGCTGATATCACCGCGCCTTGGTATTACTCCTAAAGCGCCGCCGCGATGGCTTGGCCGAGCTCTTGCGTGCTTGCCGTGCCGCCGAGATCACGGGTGAGGCCACCGCCCTCGGCAAGCACCGCCTCTATCGCGTCGGTGATCGCCTTGCCGGCATCTTCATGGCCGAGATGGTCGAGCATCATCGCGCCGGTCCAGATTTGCGCAATCGGGTTGGCGATGTTCTGCCCGGCGATATCGGGGGCCGAGCCGTGCACCGGCTCGAACATCGAGGGGTATTCCTTCTCCGGGTTGATATTGGCGGCGGGTGCGAGGCCCATGCCGCCGACCACGGCCGCGCCGAGGTCTGACAGGATATCGCCAAACAGGTTGCTGCCGACGACGACATCGAACCAATCCGGATGCTGGACGAAATGGGCCGAGAGGATATCGATATGGAACTGGTCTGTTTCGATATCGGGGAAAGCCGGCTTCATCGCCTCGAAGCGCTCGTCCCAATAGGGCATGGTGTGGATGATGCCGTTCGATTTGGTCGCCGAAGTGAGGTGGCCGCGGCGCTTTACCGCCTGTTCGAAGGCGAAGCGCAGCACCTTGTCGACGCCTTCGCGGGTGAAGACGCTCTCCTGGATGACCATTTCGCGCTCTGTGCCGGCATAGATGCGCCCGCCCATCTCGGAATATTCGCCCTCGTTATTTTCGCGCACGATGGTGAAATCGATATCGCCAGGCCCGCGCCCGGCGAGCGGCGTGGTGACGCCTTTCATTAATTTGATCGGGCGGAGGTTTACATATTGCCGGAAGGCGCGGCGGATCGGGATCAACAGGCCCCACAGCGAAACATGATCGGCGACGCCGGGATAGCCGACCGCACCCAAGAAAATGGCGTCGAACGGGCTCAGCTGTTCGATACCGTCTTCCGGCATCATGCGCCCGGTTTTGGCATAGGTCTCGCACGACCAATCGAAATCCTGCCATTCGAAGGAGATGCCGAACTTGGCGCCGACTTTTTCCAATACGCTCACTGCCTCAGGCAGCACCTCTTTGCCGATGCCGTCGCCGGGAATGAGCGCGATCTTGTAACTTGCCATGGGATCCTCCGTGAATGGGCGGCCCGAATTATGCGCGCTTCCCCCGGGGGCACAAGCCGCCTTTTAAGGCGATTAACCCGGAGGCCGCTGCTTGACGGTAAATGCATGTGTCCATATGGTTTTTACCGATTTCGTCAGGAGTGGAGATGGCTGAATATTTGCGTCCCGAAACGCTGGAAATGGCATTGGATGCGCTGCAAGGTGCATCGTTCAGCGTGCTTGCGGGCGGCACCGATTTCTATCCGGCGCGGGTCGATCCGGCGCCGGGGGAGGACGTGCTCGATATCAGCGCTGTTGAAGGTTTACGTGGCATTGAGGAGTTGCCGGATCATTGGCGCCTCGGTGCGCTCACCACCTGGGGCGATATTATCCGCGCCGATCTACCGGCGATGTTCGGTGGCCTCAAGCTGGCGGCGCGCGAAGTTGGTGGCGTGCAAATCCAGAATCGCGGCACGCTCGGTGGCAATCTGTGCAATGCCTCGCCGGCGGCCGATGGTGTGCCGCCGCTGCTCAGCCTCGACGTCTCGGTCGAATTATCCTCGGCGGATGGCAGCGCAACCATGGCGCTTGGGGAATTTCTGCACGGCGCGCGCAAGACGGCACTCAAGGCCGACCAGCTCATGACCGCGCTGACGGTGCCCAAGCCGCGCGAGGCGCGCGCTGCCGGGCACTTCGTCAAGCTCGGCGCGCGCAAATATCTGGTGATCTCGATTGTCATGCTGGCAGCCAATGTGGAAATCGATAGCACCGGCAGGGTAAGCGCCGCGCGCATTGTCGCCGGCGCTTGTTCCGAGGTGGCTTGTCGTTTGCCGGCCCTGGAGAAAGCGTTGATCGGGAGCGCATGCGGTGTCGATCTCGGCAACTCCGCCCGGGCCGAACATTTGACGCCGTTGGCGCCGCTCGACGATTTGCGCGGCTCGGCTGAGTATCGCGCTGACGCTGCCTTGACCCTGGTGCGGCGTTGTCTCAATGAATTGGGCGCGCGGGCATGAGTGCGGCAATCGAATTTACCGTCAATGGCAGCGCCGTCGCGGTGGCCGCGCCCGGCGCCAAGCGCCTTTCGGATGTGTTGCGCGACGATCTCGGCTTGAAGGGCACCAAGGTCGGTTGCAATGCCGGCGATTGCGGCGCTTGCACGGTGTTGCTCGATGGCGAACAGGTGTGCGCCTGCATGGTGCCGCTCGGCCAGGCCGAAGGGCGCGCGGTCGAAAGCGTCGAGGGTCTCGCCAATGGTGCCAGTTTGCACAAATTGCAGGCCGCCTTTCATCGCCATGGCGCGGCGCAGTGCGGCATCTGCACGCCGGCGATGCTGATGGCGGCGAGCGATCTGCTGGCGCGGGTGGCGACGCCGAACGAAGCTGAGATCAAGGATGCGCTCGGCGGCGTGCTGTGCCGCTGCACCGGCTACCGCAAAATCATCGAAGCGGTGCTCGATATCGCCGGCGAGCAGATTGAGGTGGTGCCCGATGCTGGCGCAGCGGTTGGCGCGCGCCTGGCCAAGGTCGATGGCCTGGCCAAGCTCAATGGCGGCGAAATCTATGGCGCCGATGGCATCCCCGAAGATGCCCTGTGGCTGCGCGTGGTGCGCTCACCGCATGCTTTTGCGAATTTCACACTGGGTGATCTGGACGCTTTTGTTACCGCCCATCCCGGCATTGATCGCGTGTTGACGGCGGCGGACGCGCCGGAAAACCGCTACGCCATCATGCCGGGGCTGAAGGATCAGCCGGTTCTGGCCGAGAATATGGTGCGCATGCGCGGCGAGGGCGTGGTGGCGCTGGTTGGCGAGCGTGGCGCGATTGAAGCGTTAAGCGATGCGGAGTTGCCGATCAGCTATCAGCCGCTTGAGGCGATGTTGGGTGTCGCCGCGGCAACGGCGCCGGATGCCTTTCAACTGCACGAAAACCGGCCCGGCAATATCCTCGCCGAGGGCAAGGTCAGGAAGGGTGATATCGCGGCGGGATTTGCCAATAGCGCCGCCATCGCACAGGGCCAATTCGAAACCGCTTATGTCGAGCACGCCTATATCGAGCCCGAGGCGGGCTGGGCGCGCCGTGTCGGCGAGCGTATCGAGGTGCATGTCTCGACCCAGACGCCGATGATGGACCGCGATGAAGTGGCCGATGTGATGAAGCTCGCGCACGAGGATGTGCGCATCATCCCGACCGCGTGCGGCGGCGGCTTCGGCGGCAAGCTCGATCTCTCGGTGCAGCCGCTGATCGCCATCGCGGCGTGGCTGACAAAACGCCCGGTCGGCGCCATCTACAGCCGCCCGGAAAGCATGGCGAGCACGACCAAACGCCATCCGGCCTCGATTGCGGCGCGCTCCGGCTGCG
>JABIXB010000215.1 GCA_018666805.1 Rhodospirillaceae bacterium
ATTGGTGAAATTCAGGTCAAGGGCTTCGATTCCGCTGTCACCGCACATCAGTTGGATGGCCTGCTCGCCACCGGCGACGGGGCGCAAACGAATATTTTCGTCGGCCGCCAGCCTGAACTAAAAAAATTCAAAGGCAGCGTCGATGCCTGTTTGGAAACGGGCCGCGGCGAGATCGTCTATATCGTCGGCGATGTCGGCATCGGCAAGACATCCTTGTTGAAACGCTTTAGCGAAATTGCAAGAGAGCGCAAATTTGCCGTGCACGAAGTTGCGGTGTTTGATTTCGGCGTCGGCAAGGGCCAGGACGCGATCGGTGCCTTGGCGCGCCGCCTGCTCGGCATTCCCGCCGGCACGGCTAAGGCGAAACGGCGCGAGGCGGCGGAGAAAGCGCTCAACAACGGCGCCTTCGATCAAAGCCACGCCACCTTCATCAACACCCTGATCGACGTGCCACAACCGCCCGAATTGCGCGCCATGTTCGACGCCCTCGACCATGAGGCGCGCAGCCGGGGCCGCCAAGCCGCCTTGGTGGCGCTGATCGAGGGCACCGCCGCCAAGCAGGCGCTGTTCATTTCCGTCGATGATATCCACTGGGCCGAAGCGGACACGCTGAACGATCTTGCGGTTGTCGCCTCGGCGCTCAACAACAGCCCGGTCGTCCTGGTCATGACGGCACGGCGCGGCGGCGATCCTCTGGATCAGGTTTGGCACAACCGCATCGCCGATGTGCCGATGACCACCGTCAATGTCGGCCCCTTACGCGAAGAAGACGCCAAGGCATTGGCCCAGACCTATTTCGACAAGATCAGCCGCTATACCCTCGACTGCATCGAACGCGCCGCCGGAAACCCCTTGTTTCTCGAGCAGCTATTGATCAATGCCAACGCCCAGCATACCAGCGAAATACCCGATTCGATCCAAAGCATCGTGCTGGCCCGCCTCGACCGGCTCGACGCGGTGGATAAAAATGCGCTGTTGGCGGCATCTGTGATCGGCCAACGCTTTGGCCTCAACATGCTGCGCCACATCATCGACGATAAGAATTTCGATTGCGCCGGTTTGGTCAAAAACTATCTGATCCGCGAGGATGGCAGCGATTTCGTCTTTGCCAATGCGCTGACCCGCGACGGCGCTTATGACTCCCTGCTCCAGGCCAAGCGGCGCGAGCTGCACAAAAAGGCGGCGGAATGGTTTGACGGCAGAGATTCGGTGTTGCACGCCCAGCATCTCGACAGGGGCGATGATGCCGGCGCCGGCGACGCCTATCTCAGGGCGGCGCGTGAAAACACCGACCTGCATCGTTACGACCAATCTTTAGCCCTGCTCGAAAGAGCGCTGGAATTAACCGACGACGCCGGACGCCCCCGGATGACGCTCTACCGCGGCGAATTGCTGCTCTCGGCTGGGCGCGGCGAGGAAGCGGTGGGCGCCTATCGCCAAGCTTATGACATGGCGGACGAGGACTTGGCGCGCTGCGACGCCTTGATCGGCCAGGCGGCTGGCCTGCGCCTGACCGGCGGGCGCGTGGAGGCGATGGATATTCTCGCGCGCGCCGAACAGATCGTCGAAGAGGCCAATTTTACCATCGGACTGGCGCAAATTCATTATTACCGCGGCAGCCTGCTATTCGTCGACGGCGACCGCGAAGGTTGCCTGAGCGCGCATGAAAAGGCACTCGACTTTGCCACCAAAGCTGACGCGCCGCACTGGCAGGCGCACGCGCTGAGCGGTCTCGGCGATGCCTATTACGCGCGCGGCCAAATCGCGACGGCGCATGATTTTTTTAACCGCTCCATGGAGCTCTGCCGCAGCCTCGGCCTGGGTGCGCTCGAGACCGCCAATCGCAACATGATCCTGCGCACCTGGATCTATCAGAACGAATGGGATGCCGCGGCCGATGAATGCCGCGCGGTGGCGGAGGCGGCGCGGCAGATCGGCAATCGCGGCGCCGAGCTGGCCGCCCGTCTCGGTCTCGGCTGGATCGCCACCGAGATGGCCGATTATGACGCGGCAAAGCGGCATTTGCAGAGCTCTCTCGATATCGCCCGCGCCATTAAAATGAAACGCTTCGAGGCGGTCGGCCTGATGAATTTGGCGCGCTGTTTGATTTTCCAGGGCAAGCGCCCGCAAGCCGCCGAGCTGGCGCGCGAGGCGGCCGGCATATGCCGCGACACTGGCATGGGCTTTTGCGGCCCCGGCGTATTGGGCGTGCTCGCCCTGGCCAGTGAATCGATCGAAGATAGAGACAAGGCGCTGGCCGAGGGCCAGGCCATTCTCGACAAGGGCTGTCTTGGGCATAATTTCTACTGGTTCCACCGCGACGCCATGGAAGCCTATTTAGAGAGCCGCGACTGGGACGGCGCCGAACGCCATGCCGAGGCGCTGGCAACATTCATGGCCGAGGATCCCTTACCCTATGCGGTATTTTATATTGAGCGCGCGCGCTATTGCGGCGATCGGCAACAACCCCAATGATGCCGCGGCGCGGGTCGAATTGGACCGGCTGCGCGACTATGCACAAAAAACCTATCTCCGCGCCGCTCTGGCCGGTCTCGATCGCATTACCCAGGGCACGTAGGTAAATTTAACCGCTAACAATAGGTCAATGACATGGATCTCGGTATTTCAGGCAAGCACGCCATCGTCTGCGCTTCAAGCAAGGGGCTGGGGCGCGCCTGCGCCATGTCCCTGGCTGAGAACGGCGTCTCGGTGGTAATTAACGGGCGCGATCAAAAAGCGCTCGACGCCACGGCGCGCGATATCGAAGGCGCCCATGATGTTGAGGTGATCCGCGTTCAGGCCGATGTCAGCACACCGGAGGGCCAACGTGCGCTGCTCGAGGCCTGCCCCAATCCGGATATTCTGATCAATAATAATGGCGGCCCGCCGTTCAAGGATTTCCGCGAGTTGAGCCGCGATGCCATGGTTGCCGGCGTCACCATGAACATGATTACGCCGATTGAGTTGATCCAAAAAGTGATCGACGGCATGGCTGAACGGCGCTTTGGCCGGATCGTTAATGTCACCTCGCTCTCGGTCAAAATGCCGATACCGGGGCTCGACCTCTCCAGCGGCGCCCGCGCCGGGCTCACATCATTCCTCGCCGGTGTCGCGCCCAAGGTGGCCGAGCATAATGTGACGATAAATAATATCCTGCCCGGATTTTTTCTGACCGACCGGCAAAACGCCGCGCTCAACAAGGCAATGGAAGAGCGTGGCCTCAGCCTGGAGGAGGCCATCACCGAGCGCGCCGCAACGGTGCCGGCCAAGCGTTTTGGCGACCCGGCCGAATTCGGCGAGGCGTGCGCTTTCCTCTGCGCCGCCCAGGCCGGCTACATTACCGGGCAGAATTTATTGATCGATGGCGGCCGTTTTCCCGGCGCGTTTTAAATTCCGGGGCGGCTATTCCGCGTCGGCCGCGACCTGCATGCGAACGATAACATCGGGGTCTTTCACCCGCCCGCTTTGGCCGTCGCCCTTTTTGATCTGATCGACAAAATCCATGCCCTCGGCGACCTGCCCCCAAACGGTATATTGCCGGTCGAGCCAGGAGGATGGCGCGAAGACAATAAAGAACTGGCTGTCCGCACTGTCCGGTTTTTGCGAGCGCGCCATGGATACGGTGCCGCGAACATGCGCCTCGCCAGAGAATTCGGCTTTGATATTCTGGCCGGAACCACCGATGCCCACGCCCTTCGGATCGCCGGTTTGCGCCATGAAGCCATCGATGACGCGGTGCCATTTCAG
Source organism: Rhodospirillaceae bacterium (assembly GCA_018666805.1). Taxonomy (GTDB): domain Bacteria; phylum Pseudomonadota; class Alphaproteobacteria; order UBA828; family UBA828; genus PTKB01. Next base: position 3,748 of record JABIXB010000215.1, read on the forward strand.
GCCGTCGTAAAAGCCTTCACGCGTCAATTCTTTGATCCGCGCGACATGATTCGGCGCCAAATCCGGGCGCAGTTCGATCACCACGCGACCATCCTTGAGGTCGAGATAAATTGTATTTTCAAGATCGCGGGCAGTCGTATCAGAGGCCATAATTCCAATTCCCAATCCAGCTATCGCCAACCAGCGTAAAAAAAACCACATATACTATTTCTCCTCGTTGGCGCTCCAAAATAGAGCCATACGCCCAGAGCCAATTTATTCGAGCCCGTGCACGCAAAGCATACTCGCAACTACGCCATGACCTGTTACCATGCCGCCATGCGCTCGATTCTTGTTGTTACGGCAATTATGGCCTTATTTTTCTCGGCGGCAACAATTGCGCGCGCCGATAATGGTGATTTACTCAGCCAGGCCAGAAATCTCTTTGCTGCGGGAGACTATTTACCGGCGGCGGAGAAAGCGCGCGCCGCGGGCGGCGCCGAGGGCCTCGCATTGGCAACGCAAATTACCTGCTATTACGGCCGCTATCTGGCGCCCGAGGAAGAGCGCCTGGCGCTTTTTGAAAACGCGATTGAGATGGCGGCGGCAGCGCTGGAGTTCAACCCCAACAGCGCCTTTGTGCAAGTGCAAAATGCCCATGCGCTGGGGCGTTACTCGCAGCAGATTGGCGTTGTCGACGCGATCAGCGAAGGCCTGGCCGGGCGGGTGCGCGAGCACATCGATGCGGCGCTGGCGCTTGAAGCCGACAATTCCGCGGCGCATATGCTGCTCGCCAATTGGCACGCGGCAATTATCAACAATTCCGGCTTTATCGGCCGCATGGTATATGGCGCCGAAGAGGATGAGGTCTTCGCGCACTACGCCGAAGCCATTCGCGTTTCACCGGAAATTCTGCAAATTCGCATCGAATTTGCCCGCGCGATCCTCGAACTTGACGCTGGCGACAATGCGGCGCTCGCCCGCGAACAGCTCGAAGTGGCGCTGGCGCTCCCCACCGAGACAGCGTTTGACGGAATATTACGCAGCGAAGCAACGGCGCTGTTGAACGGCTTGAACGGGGATTAGTCACCGGATATTGCCGTCATCAAATAGCGTCGGCACCAAGTAGCACAGCCGCTTCGACCTCGCGCAGCACATCATCAAAGGCGGATGTTTTTTCCAAAACCGCGTGCGCACCCAAATGACGCGCCATCCTTAACCAATCGATATCGCCCCAATTGGGTTTTCCGGAGAGGACAATGGTTGGTAATTCCGGCCACTGCTTGGAAACCTCGCGCAACATTTCCAAGCCATCGAAATCGGGCATGAAAATATCGGTCACAATGAGGTCAATAGCTTCATTTTGAAGCACTATTATGGCCTCGGCACCGGACAGCGCGGCAATGGTGCGCCAGCCATGAATCTCGAACAACATGGAGAGCGAATGTCGAACGCTCTCATCATCGTCAATCAACAGGATTGTTTTTGATTTGCCGGGCAGCGGCGATGAAACATCAACCGCCGTGCCAGCATTGCCGCCATTTATTGCCATGTCTCTTACCGCCATGTCTCTTGCCTCCCTCGCGGCGAAGCGAACAGCCCCGCGCTTGCAACCGACGCGCATGAATATAGATATTCGCAGCGTAATTAATATTCGCGATGCTACGTACGCGTGAATCCGCACCCGATGTAATTTACCGCCGGCGGCGCAACGCGGCCGCGTTAAGAGGCGGCGAGCGCCTTGCGCACGGCGTCAATCAGCGAATCCATCTGGACCGGTTTATCGAGAACGGCAATGGCGCCCAGGATAGGTGCCATTACTTATACAAATACCTGATTATATCATTAGGATATTCTATGCATCGTCGAACTTTGCCCCGGCTTCCAGGGCGAGATGAACGACTTCCGACAGGCTTGATGCGCCCAATTTTTTCATGATCCGGCTACGGTGAACTTCGACGGTGCGCGGGCTGATGGCCAGTTGCCGCGCGATCATCTTGTTTTGCGCCCCCTCAACCAGACAATCGAAGACTTGGCGCTCGCGGCGCGTCAAGGCATCAAGACGCGCAGCCGCCGCCGAAGCAACAGCTTGTTTGCCGCGCGCCTCGGCATCGCTTTCAAGCGCCGTGCGAATCGCGCGCAACACAATTTCGCTATCGAACGGCTTCTCCAAAAATTCCGCCGCGCCGGCTTTCATCGCGCGCACGGCGGAGGACACATCGCCGTGCCCGCTGATAACGATGAAAGGCAATGTCACGCCGCGCTGCGACAAGATGCGCTGAACCTGCAAGCCGTCAAGCCCCGGCATTCTGATATCGAGCAACAGGCAGCCACGCATGGTGGAGTCGCATATATTCAGGAACGCCATGCCGGATTCATAACTTTGCACCGACCAGCCGACCGCCTCCAACAGCGCGCGCAGCGAATCTCTAACCGCATCGTCATCATCAACGATATAAATCGTGTATTGATTTTGAAGCTCAGACACCACTTTCCTCTTCCAACGGCAGGGAGAAGTGGAAAATCGCCCCTCCATCTGAGTTTGGCGCGACCCAAAGCCGCCCGCCATGGGATTCGATAATCTTTTTGGATATGGTCAATCCGATCCCCATACCGCCCGGCTTCGAGCTGTGAAACGGTTCGAACAATTTATCCAACGCGTCCGCGGACATGCCGGGGCCGGTGTCGCTGATCGCAACGACGAGTTCGTGCCCGGAATCTTGCCGCGACGAAATCGACAAGACACGCTGCGGGCTTTCTTTCATGGATTCGGTCGCGTTGCGCATTAAATTGGCAATCACCTGTTGAATTTGCACCCGGTCGATCGGGACCGGCGGCAAACCGTCCGCCAATTCGAGGTCCAGGCGGACGCCATCGACGACAGTACCCATCGACGCCAGGCCTAAAATTTCACGAATGGCTTCGTTGAGAGCTTCGGGCACGCGTACCGAATCGTCCTTGCCGACAAAGCGGCGTAAACTTTTGATCACACCGGCGGCCCGGCGCGCCTGGGCAACGGCATTATTGAGGCAGTCAACGGCCGCTTCAGGGAATTCCTGATCGCTGGATTTCAAAATATATCTCGATGCCTCGACATAATTGCTGACCGCAGCGAGCGGTTGATTAAGTTCATGCGCCAGCGAAGAGGCAAGCTCGCCCATCACATTGATGCGGTAGCGCCGCTGAACCTCGCTCTCCAATATATTCAGCTGCTGGATTGCTTTATGTTGTTCGGTGATATCCTGCACCGTACCGGCGCGGCGCGTAACGACACCGTCTTTCCTCGCATAGACAAGCGAAACCTCGCGGACTGTCCTCACCTCACCACTGGGGAGAATGATTCTGTGATCATAGGAAAAGTCTTGGGCCTCTTCCAAATCATGTTCGATTGAGCGCAGCACATCCTCCCGGTCCTCCGGGTGTACACACATCATGAATGATTCAAAGGTGGGGTTAAACTCAGCCTTGTCACGGCCGAATATCCGAAAAACTTCATCGGACCAGATTAATGCCCCATCGCGCGGATCGATCTCCCAACTTCCGATATGGGCAATTGCCTGGGCTTCCTCCAGCCGCGCACGGCTCGCATGCAGTTCATTCTCGCGCATTTTTCGTTCGGTAATATCCTGAATGGTGCCGCGGCGGCTACCCAGGACAGTATCTGGGCCTGAGAATGACTCCGTTTCCTGGTGCACCCAACGTACCTGGCCGTCGGCCAGAACAATACGATGTTCGTAGCGGTATATGGCGCCACTTTTCGCACCAAGCTCAATCTGATGGCTAACCATATCCCGGTCGTCAGGATGAACAAATTCGAAAAAACCCTCTACGGAAGGCTGAAAGTCATCGGGCGTGACACCGAACATCCGGTAAGTTTCAGGCGACCAATCGAGCTTGCCAGCCGCTTCACTATATTCCCAACTGCCGATCCGGGCGATGCGTTGCGCTTCTTCGAGGTGGGCCTCGCTTTCCACCAGTTGAATTTCGCGCGCTTTGATTTCCGTAATGTCGCTGCGGGTCGCCGCCGTACCACCATTCGCCAAGCAGTAATTGCTGTCGCGAACCCAACTGCCGTCGGTGCGCAAAAATTCCGTCGGGCCGGTATTCTTGCGCCACAGCTCGCTCTCCTCCGCCACATGCGCATCAACCCGCCCGACAGCCTGAGGTATCGCACCGGTTTGGCAATAAGCCCTATATATATCATGGCGCAAATTTCCCGGCACCAACACATGCCGAACTGCATCGTAGAGCTCGCGCCAACGCTCATTCGCATAGACGAGACGGTCTTCGGTATCGAAAAGGGCGAAGCCCTCGATCGACTGATCCACGGCTTCGCGCAGGCGCATCGCCTCGATTTCCGCTTTCTTGCGCTCCGTAATATCTTCGATAATCGCCGCTTGTAGGGGTGTTTCCGTACCCTCGCTCTCAATCAACATTACGCTTACGCGCGCCCAGATCGTGCTGCCATCCTTATGAATAAAACGTTTTTCGAAAGTGAGCCCGCCCTCGCGTGTTTCATGCATGCGGCGAACGTCACGCTCGATATTTTCGACTTCGTCCGGGTGGCTAAATTCCTGCCAGCGTTTACCCAACACCATATTCCGGTCTTGCCCAAGCATGGCTAAATAGGCGTCGTTGACCATGCTGTAGAGGCCATCGGCATCCGTAATGGTGACGCCCACGCTGGCGCTTTCAAATAGCGAACGAAAGCGCGCCTCGCTGACGGTCAGGGCGATTTCCGCTTGCTTATAGGCGGTGATATCGCTGCGGAAACGAGCGTGCCGGCCATTTCCAAGCGAATGATCCTGAACATTCATCCACCTGCCATCGCTCAGCTGATATTCGAAATCCTGGCCCGAGCGCAAAACATGCATACCGAGCTCGACATACTCTTCCAGTTCGCAATGCTTACCGCCGAACATGCCTGTTGTGAAGGGATAAGCGGCGCGAAGAATATCCTTGTATAAAACGCCGGGTTTAAACAGATGGGCGATTTCCGAATAGTCGTTTGAGAAACGGTTGTTACAATATTCAAGGCGCTGCTCGGCATCGAATATGGCCACGCCGACCTCCACTTTTTCGACCGCATCAAACAAGATGGAATGCGCTTTTTTCTCGGCCCTGCGCTCGCTGAGATCGCGTATGCTCGCCATGTATTTATCGCCCGTGCCGTGTGAGCCCGGGACCAACCACGCGCTGACCGACACCGGCACCAAGGAGCCGTCGCGGCGACGGAATTCTTTCTCGTAATCCTCGAGATAGCCGTTGAAATTAATATTCGCGCGGGATTCGGTGAGCAACTCCCGCCAGGGTTCGGGCGTCAATTCATCGACCGTCATGGTGCAGAGCGCGTTGCGCTCATACCCAACCATGCGGCAGAAGGCCGGGTTTGCATCCTCAATACGGCCCTTCCGGTCAGTCACAAACAAACCGTCCCGGTTGGTCTCAAACAGTTGCCGGTATGCCTGCTCGGACGCGTCCAACAGGTCAGATTTTACCGCACTATGTGTCATCGCGAACAAGACTCGTTATTAGTGCTGTGCCAATTTATCCGGTTCATCACATTGTATTGTGCTGTGACATTCAACCGGCGCAATCATATAGCCTTATACGAATAAATGTTTAATCGCTAATGCACGTTAACGCCGCACACCGGCGGTAGCGCCGGTGTTTATCCGCTATGCGCGGCCATAGGGGCGGGCGCATCCAACGCCGCAGGATGGGTAATGTCGGCGTTTTCAGACTCTATTTCTGTTGCTGTGGCGCTGCCGCGCCGGGCGATGGCCGCAAGCCGCGCCACCAACTCAGCCGATTCAAACGGTTTGACGAGATAATCGTCCGCGCCCGCCCGGAAACAGGCAATCTTCTTCGCCACATCGCCGACGCCGCTCAACATCAGCACTGGTGTCTAAATATTCGCCGCACGCAATTGCTCCAACACGCCCATACCGTCCAATTCCGGCAGCAGGAGATCCAGAATTACCGCCTGGTAATTACCGCTCAGAGCCAATTCAACACCGCGCTGGCCCGATTGCGTGGCATCGCACTTATCGCCCTCGGCATGCAGCACCGCCTGAACCGCGCTGGCGGTGGCAAAATCATCTTCGATCAACAGCAGCTTCACGTTCAGACTCCTGGCGATACATTCTCAGGTAAACAGGCGGCGGATGACGTGCAGCGAAAATAAACATTTTCACTCAATTCGATTTGGTAATATCGGTTAATTTTGGATAGCGCTCAATTCGTAGGGCCGCGTACGAAACTCTACCTATGCGCACCTAACAAACGACCTAGAACACAGGTCAGATTTTGCCCTTGTGGGATTCCGACTGGAAAATCGGGTTTGTCGCGCCGAACGCGTCGATCGCCGTACCGGTTATCGCCGACGCCTGGCGCGACGCCAAAAATAAGGCCAGTTCGGCGATCTCGCGGGATTCCATCAATTTGGCGTCCTGTTGCCTGCCCTTATGATCGAAGGCGCTGCGGAAACCCTCCGTATCGGTTGCGCCCGGACAGATGCAATTGACGTCAATGCCGTATTGCTTGACCTCGGCGGCAACGCTTTCGGTCAGATTAATCAGCCCCGCTTTAGCGGCGCGGTAGGCTGAGCGGCCACTGCCGCCACGCCGGCCGCCAATACTGGCAATATTGATGATCTTGCCGTGGCGCCGCTCGATCATATGCGGCAACACCGCCTTGGTGAGGAGCGCCGGCGCGACAAGATTGACGTAGAGCACGCGCTGCCACAGTTCGGCATCGAATTCGACCAGGCTGGCGGAATCGTGAATGATCGCGGCGTTGTTGATCAGAACGTCAATGCGGCCAAAGCTGTCGAGTGCCTG
>JABIXB010000216.1 GCA_018666805.1 Rhodospirillaceae bacterium
ACCGCTGCCGCAGCTTCTGATGGCAACGGAAATAGCAGCGGCGATGGTAATGGTAACGGAAACGGAAACGGAAACGGAAATTCAGGCGGTTCAGGTGGCTCCGGCGGTTCTGGTGGTTCTGGTGGTTCTGGTGGCTCCGGCGGTTCGGGTGGTTCGGGCGGCTCCGGTTCCGGCGGCTCCGGCGGCTCCGGTGGCTCCGGTTCAGGTGGCTCCGGTGGTTCTGGCGGCTCGGGTGGCGCCAGCGGTGGTAATGGCGGCGGCAACGCCGGTGGTAATGGCGCCGGGTAAATTATGTGGGCTCTATTCCACTTGTTTATCGCCTATGCCGGTGAGGCACGGGTTAATGAAGAGGGGCGGGCAGTGAGATTGCCCAGTGCGCTTGCGTCGTTGCTGCGCAGGAGGCTGCTGTTCGTCTGTCTTTTCGCCGCACTACTCGTGGCCTATGTCTTGGGCGGTTTGACCGGACTCGACAATCTTTTAACCTCTTCACGGTTTAAATTGGCGCGCTCGGATGCCAGCCAAAATCTGGTGTTGGTTGAGATTGATTCGCGCAGTCTGGCGGCATTGGATGCCTGGCCGTGGCCGCGTTCCTACCATGCGGCGCTGATCGAACGATTGACCGAGGCGGGCGCTGTTTCCGTTGCTCTCAATATTGATTTTAGCGCGCGTTCCTCCGCCGAAGAAGATGGCCAATTGGCGCGCGCGCTGGCCAACACGCCAAGCAAGGTGGTCCTGCCCGTATTCCGCCAGATTTCATCACGCGCCGGGGGAGAGGACCACATTAGCCTGGTCGGCCCGATTACGTCGCTGCGGGAAAATGCGCTGCCCGGTTCCGTCAACGTTATCGCCGATTCCGATGGTGTCATTCGGCGCCACAACACGAAGGAAAGCTGGAACGATAATTCCGTCACCAGCATGGCGGCATTGTTGGCAAATATATCCCAAGAGGAAGGCGATATTTTCCAGGTCGATTACGGTATTCGGGCTGGCTCCATACCGGTCTATTCCTATGCCGATATCTATCTGGAGAAAATTGACCCGGCTTTATTGGCGGGAAAAACAGTGCTGATTGGCGCCAGCGCAGCCGAATTGGGCGCCCGCTTCACCGTTCCCTCTTATGGCACTGTACCGGGAACGATTGTTCATGCGTTGGCCTATGAATCTTTAGTCCAGGGGCGCATGTTGCAGCAATTGCCGACTGCCGCCGTGGCAGCCATCGGACTTATCCTGGCAATTGCCTTTTTTGCGCTATTCTCGGCAACCTCGTGGCGCCGTGGTGCGGGCATCTTGTTTGCGGCGCTTGCGCTTGTCTACTTTACCGCGCTTGGCGTTCAGGCTTGGTCTCCGACACTCATTGATGCCGGCTTTTGGATGCTCTGCCTCGTCGCCGCCTACCTCTCCGCGATCGCGCGTGGTATCGACCAACAAGCCTATCGGTTTTTTATTCAGGACATGGCGTTTCAGCACCGGCGCGAAATGATGGACGCCGTGTTGGATAATAATTTCCACGGTATTGTTATTACCGACGCTGAGGGCCGGATTCAGTTTTTCAATAAGGCGGCAGCAATTTTATTTAATTGCGAACGTGAGCAGGTGCTTCGTCAGCCGTTCGAGCAAATCGTTCCGTGGATAAATTCACTGCAAACTGTCTCAGACGAGGAAGCCGGAAAAAATGACGGCATGCCTGCCGCCCAGCACCCGGTGGAAAATATATTCGTCGACAAGGATGGCGTTGCCACATCGCTCGAAGTGATCCTAAACGAATCTTCCCTGGGAATCGGAGTGAATGTTTCCGAGCGCCGTAAACGATCGCGCAAGATCAATATATACACATTCCGCAACATAGAGCCGCGCAAACGCCTCGAACTGGCACAAGAAAAAGCCCTCGATGAAGCCATATCGGCGGGCCGCTCCAAGGCCGAGTTTCTCGCCATCATGAGCCATGAATTGCGTACACCACTCAACGCCATCATCGGCTTTTCCGATATTCTCAGAAACCAGATATTCGGCCCGATCGGCAGTCAACAATATCTCGAATACGCCAACGATATCCACCAAAGTGGCGCCGGCCTGTTAACGCTGATCAACGATATTCTCAATGTATCCAGGGTAGAGGCGGGAAAATTTAGTATTGAAGATAGTGTCATTCGGCTTCCGGAGGTGCTTGCGCCCTGCCTGAATCTTCTGCGCGGCCTGGCGACCGAAAAGTCGGTGCAATTGACGGCGGAAATACCAGACGGTCTTCCGCAATTGCGTGTCGACGAACGTCTACTCAAGCAAATGATGATCAATATTATTTCAAATGCGGTGAAATTTACCGAGGCGGGCGGTGAAATTCATGTTGGCGCTCATGTCGATGGGGCTGGCCGTTATCTCATTGAGACCACCGATAACGGCATTGGCATGGCGGAAGAAGATATTCCCAAGGCGTTGGAACCATTTCAACAGGCGGATGGCTCGCTCGACCGCAAATATGAAGGCAGCGGGCTCGGCCTTTATCTCGTATCCAAATTTGTCGGGCTGCATGGTGGCAGCGTGGAATTAGAAAGCGCCGTGGATGAGGGCATGATGGTGCGGCTGTGTTTCCCGCCGGAGCGCGTGGTCGCCAGCAAAAAGAGCTCCCACGCCACCAACTGACATTTGACGCGGAGCAGGGTTCAGATTCGCCAGCGACACTGTATGGTATAACAGGTAGACCATTGCTATACTCGTCCAGTCGACAGCCAAAAAAAACACATAAGCGTCGATTGGGAGAATGCCACGATGGTTGCGTCGCCGAGCAGAGCAATCAAATTATTTGGCACCGAGGAGCCGAGGCCCGAAACCCGGACCCTCCGTGCGGGTGCCTTATCTGTTGAATATGAAGCAGGCAAAGTGCGCTATGTCAGTATCGACGGGCATGAGGCAATTCGTGGCATTGCCTTTGTCGTGCGCGGCCCCGGCTGGGAAACATTTCACCCCGAGATATCCAATCTCCAGATAGAAGAGCGGGGCGACGCATTCAGCGTCTCCTATGATGGTGAAATTAACGAGGCCGTCGGCTCGATTTTTTTCCACGCGAAAATCGAAGGCTCGGGCAAAGGCGGCCTCACCTTCTCGGTAGTGGCGCGTGTTGCCGAGGATTTCAATACCGGCAGAACCGGCTTCGTCATTCTGCATCCGGTCGAGGGCGTGGCCGGACAGCCGTGCACGATATTGCATGTCGACGGCTCAAGTGACGAGACGGTATTCCCTGAGCATATCATGCCGCTGCAACCGTTTTTCGATATTCGCGCCATGAGCCATGAAGTGACTCCGGGCTTGCGTGCGACGTGCCGCATGGAAGGCGAGCATGCCTGGGAGTGTGAGGATCAGCGCAATTGGACGGACGCATCCTACAAGACCTATTACCGCCCGCTGTCGCTGCCCTTTCCCTATACCATCGAGGGCGACAGCGAGATTGTTCAGTCGGTCGCGGTGACATTCGACGGTGCGCCAAGCGCCTCTTCCGTTGGCGCCACGGATGGCGTCAATATTTCACTTGGCGACGCGAGCGGCACGGAGATGCCGCGCATCGGTATTGGCGTGCCGGCGCATCTCGGGCGCGCGAGTGTGGCGGCGCTCGACCTGCTGCGCAATGTCGGCCCGCAATTGTTGATCTGCGAATATAGCGAAAATCAAGCCAAAGAGGATTTGGCCGCCTGTCAGGAATTGGCCGAGGCATTGAACGCGGAGCTGATGGTTGAGATCGTGGCGCCGTGCGAGCGCGCATTGGATATGGAAATGAAAGATGCCGCTGATGCCATTGCGGCGGCCGGCGTTAAGCCGGATTCGGTGATCGTCGCGCAGTCGCGGCTGATGGATTTTACCCTCGAGACCCTGGAAGCGATGGGCGTCCCGAGTTTTGAGGAAACTCACGCCGCGGCACGCAAGGCCTTTCCTGGCATCGCGCTTGGCGGCGGCGTGTTGACGAATTTCACCGAAATGAATCGTAATCACCCGACGCCCGATCTGTTTGATTTCATCTCGCACTTAACCTCCGCCGTGGTTCACGAGGTTGATGACCGCTCGGTGATGGAGACTTTGCAGTCGCTGCCGTCGATTATCGGCTCGGTGCGCGCCATGGCCGGTGGCAAACCCTATCGCGTTGGGCCGAGCGCCATCGGTATGCGCTACAACCCTTACGGCCCAAGCACGCACGACAATAAAAATAACGCCCGCATGGCGTTTAACCAGCAGGATCCGCGTCACCGCGCCTTGTCCGGCGCGGCCTTTACCCTCGGCTATGTGGCGCGCATGGCCGCCGGCGGGGTGGAGGCGGTGAGCCTCGGCACTGCGGTCGGCGAGCTCGGACTTGCCTACCGCAAAATGGATCATGCGCAGCCCTGGTATGATGAGGCCAAGGCTGAAGAAGAAGGCTGGGTGTTTCCGCTCTACCATATTGTTGCCGCCATGTCGGGCGCGACAGGCGCCGAGGTGATCAATGTGGAGAGCTCGGCGCCGGACAAGGTCTTGGCGCTGTCCTACAAATCAGCAACGGGCCAACTATTGTGGCTGGCCAATTTGACGCCGGAGCCTGAGCGCGTATCGGTAAGCGGCCTGCCGGCCGGTGAAGCGCTTATCGGGCGTCTCGATGAAGAAAATTTTGTCACCGCCGTTACCCGGCCCGCCGATTTTGCCGCCGATAGCGGCCCTTCGGGCGATACCGCCGCGTTTGAACTTGGGCCCTATGCGGTGGTGCGTATCGAGCTGGCAACATAATGAGCCGTTTCGCCATCATCGTGGAGTTCGAGCTTCTGGAAGGCGGCTTTGACATCTTTCATCAGGAGGTTTTGAAAAACGGCGAGGCGTCGAAGCGGGAAGAGCCGGGCTGCCAGTGTTTTGACGTCCTGGTGCCCAACAAGGAAGAAAACCGCATCACGCTCTACGAGGTGTATGACGATGAAGGCGCTTTCCAGGTGCATTTGGAAAGCCGCCATTTTAAGGATTTCAGCGACCGGGTAAGCGGTCTGGTAACGGACCGCAAGCTAACGCGATTTCGCGTTAGCAACGACGGTTAGGGGAATATTCAAGCTAACTCAGAAGGAAAAATCATGGTCGATTCAACATTGCGAAACATGACTAAACATAGCCGCCTGAAGGTCGGAACCTTCATGGTCGAATTCAACACGCCAGGAATCGGGCAAATTCTCAAAGCCGCCGGCTGCGAATATGTGCTCGTCGATATGGAGCATAGCGGTTTCAGCATCAGCGACGTCAAACAGATCCTGCGCTATATGCAGGCAGCCGACATGCCGGTGATCGTGCGCCCGCCGTCGAAGGAATATCATCATGCGGCGCGGGTGCTCGATATGGGCGCGGGCGCGCTTATGTTTCCAATGGTGGGCTCGCCCGAGGAGGTGAAACAGCTTCTCGACTATATGAAATACCCGCCCCAGGGAAAGCGCGGCGTCGCCTTGCAAATCACCCACGACCGCTTCACCGGCGGGCCGGTGATGAAAAAACTGCGCGACGCCAATCGCAACACGGCTTTTTGCGCCCTGATCGAAACGCTTGAGGGCGTCGAGAATGCCGACGCCATCGCATCAATGAAAGATGTAGACCTGATGTGGATTGGCCATTTCGACTTGAGCGCCGATATGGGCATTGCCGGCCAGTTCGATCATCCGAAATTCAAAGCGGCCATTCGTAAAATTGTGGCGGCGTGTAAAAAGCACGACAAGTCGCTCGGTCGGCTGGTGCCGGAAGCCAAGGTTGGCGGTGCATTGTTCAAGCAGGGTTTTGACTTTATCTGCCACTCGAGCGATGTCTGGATGATGCAAACCACCATGCAGGCCGGTGCGGAAAAACTGCGCGCCACTTGCAAGGGCGGCCGCAAGCGGAAAGGGCGCTAGCCATGGCGGAGACATTTCGTGTCGCGGTAAGCAGCGATTTCATCAAGCCGGACGGCTCGCCCGCCTTTCCCATGTTCGATATGAGCCCGCTCGACGCCAAGGCAAATCTTGAGTGGAATTATCTCGAGAGCCGGGACGGCCCGGTTTCAGCCGAGGAATTGGCCGGTAATGACGCTTTAATCTTGCTCGGCCAACGTTTCGACCGCGAAAGCATTCCGTCGGATGGCCGGCTTGCCCATGTCGCCCGCTTTGGCGTTGGCTATGATACCGTCGATGTTACGGCTTGCCGGGAAAATGGTGTTGCCGTCACGATTACGCCCGATGGTGTGCGCCGCCCGGTCGCGGTATCGATCATTGCCCTGATGCTTGGCGTGACCGGCAAGATGCTGATCAAGGACAAGCTAACGCGCCAAGGCCCCGAAGGCTTCGCCCAGAAGATCAATCATATGGGCGTTGGGTTGGTCGGTAAGGTGTTGGGCTCGGTCGGCATCGGCAATATCGGCGCCGAGATGTTCCGCCTCGCCATGCCGTTTGATATGAAGTTCATGGCGCATGATCCTTACGCCGATAAGGCCGTTGCCAAAGAGCTTGGCGTGGAGCTGGTCGATCTCGAAACACTGGCGCGGGAATCCGATGTTCTCACGGTGAATTGCCCCTATAACGACGAAACCTACCAAATCGTCAGTGCCGATTGCATTGCCATGATGAAGCCGACCGCGTTTCTGATTAACACCTCGCGCGGCCCCACCGTCGACCAAAAGGCGCTGACCAAAGCGTTGCAGGAAGACAAAATCGCCGGTGCCGGTCTCGATGTTTTCGATCCGGAGCCACCCGAAGCGAACGATCCCATTCTCCAGCTTGAGAACGTCATTCTCAGCCCGCATGGCCTGTGCTGGACGGCGGAGTGTTTTGCCGGTATCGGCCAGGCCGATATCGATGCGGTGTTCGCCACCATGGTGGGCCAGGAGCCGCGCGGCATTGTCGACCGGGGCATATTGGAGAACGCCGATTGGTAAGGAAAGATGGCTGCGTTAAAAGGCCGCTTCGGCACTTAATACGGTTGCGGCGCGGGCTATTCCCGCACATTCTAGGGCGGTATTTTAGGAAATAACCGTGCCGCATCCGAACGCCGATAATCTCCGTTTTCCGCCGCCGCGCCTGCCGCCGGAGGTCGCGGCTCTACGCGCCGAGGTGCGCGCTTTCCTGGCTGAATCCTTTAGCAATGAGGCGTGGCCGCGCAATAGCGATTTCGGCGCCGGCTTTTCCCCCGATTTCACCCGCAAGATAGCCGCAAAAGGCTGGGTTGGCATGACCTGGCCAAAAAAATATGGCGGCCAGGAGCGCTCCATGCTGGAGCGCTATGTCGTCACCGAGGAATTGCTCGCGGCGGGCGCGCCGGTCTTTGCCCATTGGATTGCCGACCGGCAAAGCGGCCCGCTGCTGCTGCGCTTCGGCAGCGAGGCGCAGCGCGAAACCGTGCTGCCGCGTATCACCGCCGGCGAATGTTTTTTCTCGATTGGCATGAGCGAGCCTGATTCGGGCTCGGACCTGGCGTCGGTGCGCACCCGCGCCGAGCGCACATCCCAGGGCTGGCGCTTGAACGGCGCCAAGGTGTGGACCAGCAATGCGCACCATAATCACTTCATGATCACGCTCTGCCGCACCGGTGATGCCGGCGAAGACCGCCATGGCGGCCTCAGCCAGTTTCTCATCGACCTTAAGAATGATGGCGTCGCGATCAACCCGATCATCAACATGTTGGGCGGGCATGAATTCAACGAAGTGGTGTTTGACGATGTCGAAATTCCTGCCGACCGGCTGATCGGCGGCGAGGGCGATGGCTGGCGCCAGGTCACGAGCGAACTCGCCTATGAGCGCAGCGGTCCTGAGCGCTTTCTCAGCAATTTCCACGTTTTCCGCGCCCTCGTCGATGAAGTTGGCCCTTCGCCAGACGCGCGCCAGGCGGAGGGGTTGGGCCGTCTCGCCAGCCGTCTTTGGACATTGCGCCGCATGTCGCTTTCCGTCGCCGCCATGCTCGGAGCGGGTGATGCGCCCGATGTCGAAGCGGCGATCGTCAAGGATCTCGGCAACCGCTTCGAGCGCGAGGTGGTTGAGACGGCGCGCATGATCCTGCCGCTGCAGCCTTCCGGCCTGGCAGGCGCCAATCAGAATGATTTCGCCGCCACCATGGCCGAGGCAATCCTGCGCCTGCCATCCTTTACCTTGCGCGGCGGTACGACGGAGATTATGCGCTCGATCATCGCGCGCGGGTTGGGCCTCAGATGAGCGATGAACTCGACATTCTAAGCGCATCCGCCGAACGCCTGTTCGCCGATCATGTCACGCCGGAACTGTTCACCCGGGTTGAGGTTGGCGAATGGCCGGACGCGTTGTGGCAGGCGGTCGAGACGGCAGGCTTCGAGCAAGCCGAAATGCCCGGCCTTGGCACCCTCATCGCCCGAATTGCCGGACGCCATGCCGCGCCGATCCCCTTGGCCGAGACGATATTGGCTGCATCCCTGTTGGCGGACGCAACGCTGCCCGTTCCAGGTGGTGTTCTGACGTTTGCCGCTGCAGATGACGTCTCGATTAGCGCAGGAGAAAAATTATCAGGAACGGCCAAGCAAATTCCCTGGGCACGCAACGCCGGGCATATCGTTGTCGTCATGGGCGATGTTGTGGCGCTCGTCGAAACCGCACGGTGCGAGATTTCGCCGGGCGTCAATATAGCCGGCGAGCCGCGCGACGATGTTGTGTTCGACCAGACGCCGATCCAGGAAATGAAAAGCGGTGTATCTCATCTAGAGGCTGATCAACAGGCGGCGCTACTGAGGTCGGCGCAGATTGCCGGCGGATTGGAAAGAATTCTCAGCTTGACCGTACAATATGCCGGTGAGCGCCAGCAATTCGGCCGCCCGATCGCCAAGTTTCAGGCGGTGCAACATCAATTGGCGGCACTGGCCGGTCATACCGCATCGGCCTGTGCTGCGGTTGAGGCGGCGGCAGACGCGCCCGGTTTCTTCGCCATTGCCGCGGCCAAGGCATGCGCCAGCGAAGCCGCCGGAGAGGCCGCCGCCATTGCCCATCAAGTGCACGGCGCCATCGGCTTCACGGCGGAACACAGCCTGCACCGGCATACAAAGACTCTGTGGGCGTGGCGCGAAGAATTTGGCAATGAGGTTTACTGGAACGCCCGGCTCGGCGAAGCCATCGCGGCAGATGGCGGCGATGCGCTCTGGCCCGGGATTGTTGGTGCCGGTGGATAAACTGCAACATATTCTGGCGCCGCGTAGTATCGCCATCATCGGCGCCTCACCGGACGCGGAGAAAATCAGAGGCCGCATTGTCGCAGCACCCCTCGCCGGCGGATTCAATGGGCCGATTTATCCGGTCAATCCCGGGCATGAGGAAATTCAGGGGCTGAAAGCCTATCCCTCTATCGGCGCCATTGGTGCTCCGGTCGACCTTGCCATGATCGCCATTCGCGCCGAACGCGTCACCGGGGTGCTTGAGGAATGTGCCGATGCCGGCGTTAAGGGCGCGGTTATTCTAAGCTCGGGCTTTGCCGAAAGCGGTGCTGCGGCGGTGGCGCTACAAGACCGTATTGGCGAAATCGCAACGGCGCGCGGCATCGCGGTGTGTGGGCCGAATTCGGTTGGCCTCCTTAATAGAGACGCAAAGTTAAACGCCACCTTCAGCCCCGGCGCCAAAGTGGCGGGCGCGCCGCGCGCACCGCACCGGCCGGGCAAAAGCGTTGCCGTAATATCGCAAAGCGGCGGCCTCGGCTTCGCCATCTATAACCGTGGCATGCGGCGCGGCATCGCCTTCAGCCATGTGGTCAGCACCGGCAATGAAGCCGATCTCGGCGTGCTCGATTTTGTCGATTATTTGCTCGGCGACAGTGAAGTCGGCGCCTTCATCATTCTTGCCGAACAAATACGCCATGCCTCCAGCCTGCTCGAAGTGGCGGACAAGGCGGCGGCGCTCGGCAAACCGCTGATTATCGCCAAGCTCGGCCGTTCCGAAGCGGCAAAACGCGGCGCCCTATCCCATACCGGCAGCATGACCGGCGCCGAATTTGCCTATGACGCGGTGTTTCGCCATGCCGGCATCATCCGCGCCGACGATCAGGACGAGCTCCTTGATATCGCCGCCGCTTTCACCTCCTGCCCGCTCCCAAAAGGCCGGGATATTGGAATTGTGACGATCAGCGGCGGCGTTGGCGTCTGGCTTGCCGATGTCTGCGAGAAGCACGGCTTCAATGTGCCCGAACTCGGGAAAAGCGTGCAAGACGAGCTACGCCGTTTCATTCCCGATTATGGTGGCGTCAGCAATCCGGTGGATATCACCGCCCAGGCGATGGAGCAGGGCGGCAATATCGGCGCGATTGAGCTCTTATATAATTCGCCGCAGACCGATGCCGTGGCCGTGGTCGCCTCAATGGCCGAAGCGACAATGGTGGCAGCGGAGAAGGGTGAGCTTGCGCGCATTCAGGCGCGCCAGGAAAAGCCGATGCTTTATTATTCCTACACCATCCCGAGCGAGGCCGCCTTGTCGCATCTCGTTGATGCCGGCGTGCAATGTTACACCTCGCTGCAGGGCTGCGCCCAGGCGCTGAAGTCGCTTGCCGATTACAGCGGCTTTCTCGAATTGCGTGCTGCCGACCAGCTGCCGCAGAATGTCGAGGTTGCAACACTTCCCGCCGCGCCGGCTGTTCTAACGGAATGGTCCGCAGCGCCCCATCTTGCGAAACTTGGAATTGCCATGCCGGAGGCGCGTTTGGTGCAAAGTGCCGAGGAAGCCATTGCCGCCGCTGAGGGTTTGGCGGGGCCGGTGGCGCTCAAAGCACAATCGCCGCAATTGCCGCACAAGGCGGTGGCGGGTGGCGTGGTACTCGGCGTTGAGGGGGAATGGGCGGTGCGGCGCGCCTATGAGCAGGTCACCACACTGCCGGGCGACATCACGCTGGATGGCGTGCTGGTGCAGAGCATGGCGGCCAAAGGCATCGAGATGATCGCCGGTATTGCCCGCGACGATGCCTTCGGCCCGCTTGTCATGGTCGGCTTCGGCGGCAGCGAGGTTGAGGTTGAGCGCGATGTGGCGTGGGCGCCGGCACCGTTCGGCGAGCGCCGCGCCGAGGGCCTGATCCGCTCCTTGCGCGGCGCCGCGCGGTTGAATGGCAGCGCCAGGGCACAGCCAGCGGATATCGACGCCTTGGCCAGGCTGCTTGCGGCGCTTAGCCTCTTCGCTCAACATAACCGGGACAGCATTGTCGAACTCGATCTGAACCCGCTGGTGGTTTATCAGGAGGGCCAAGGGCTGCTGGCATTGGACGCGCTAATTGTTACGGAAGGGACGAAGAATTTATGAGCGGCGATATTTTATTCGAGGTGGCGGAGAAGGTTGCCACCATCACGTTGAATCGGCCCGAGCGGCGCAATGCTTTCACTCTGGCGATGATCGATGAATGGGTTAGCTGCCTGGAGGAATGCCGCGCGCGCGCCGATATCCATACGGTGCTGATCACTGGTGCCGGCAAGGCGTTTTGCAGTGGCGGCGATATCGACGAGTTGATGAAGCAAGGCCAGGCGCGCACGCCGCAGGAGCGTAAGGACGAACTGGTTGGCCATGTTCACAGTATCCCGCTCACCCTCGACCGCATGGATAAGCCGGTGATCGTCGCTATCAATGGCGCGGCGACAGGTGCCGGGCTCGATCTCGCCTTGATGTGCGACCTGCGCTATGCCGCAAGCTCGGCGCGCTTTGCCGAAACCTATGTGAAGATGGCGCTGATGCCGGGTGCCGGCGGTGCCTTTGTGCTGCCGCGCATCGTTGGCCGCGCGCGTGCGCTCGAAATGCTGTGGACCGGGGATTTCATCGATAGTGAAGAGGCCGAGCGTATCGGCCTGATCAACAAGGCGCTACCGGATGAAGAATTGATGGCCCATGCGCACGCTATGGCGCGCCGCCTTGCCGACGGGCCGGTGCAGTCGATCCGGTCGATCAAGCGCGCCGTCCGCGCCGGGCAGAATTCCGATCTTGCAACCAGTCTCGACTACGGCGCCTTGAACTATGGTGTTTTGGCATCGGGCGAAGACCACCACGAAGCGGTCGATGCCTTTTTGGAGAAACGTGCGCCCGACTTTAAGGGCGGCGGGTCATGACATAACAAATATAACAAGGAGAGAATCCCATGGTCTATCCACACACGATGAACCACGTTGGCATCACCGTTACCGATATCGATGCTGCGGTAAAATGGTATCAGGAGATGTTCGGCTGTACGGTTATCATGGACCCCGTTGAATCCGTCGATGACGGCAGCTATTTCGCCGAGATCATTGCCGATATTTTCGGCGAAGGATTCGAGCGCATGCAGCTCGCCCATCTCATCACCGGCGACGGCGTCGGCATCGAATTGTTTCAGTTCGACAAGCCGAAAAGCGAGCGCCCGGACGATAATTTCGAATATTGGAAGGCCGGAATCTTTCACATCTGCATGACCGATCCGGAAATCGAATCGCTGGCCAAGAAGATCGATTCAAATGGCGGCAAGCAGCGCTCAAAGGTGTGGAAATTATGGCCCGACAAGCCCTACAAGGTGTGTTATTGCGAAGACCCGTGGGGCAATATCGTCGAGCTGAGCTCGCACAGCTATGTCCAGACCTGGTCCAATTTCCTGGTTCCGCACACGCCTTGACGGAGGGGCAATGAAGATTGAAGCAAACGGAATATCCTTAAACTATCGCTTGGATGGGCCTGAGGGCGCGCCGTGGTTGATGCTGAGCAATTCGCTCGCCACCAATTTTTCCATGTGGGACGGCCAGGTTGCGGTTTGGGCCGAGGATTATCGCGTGCTGCGCTACGATCAGCGTGGCCATGGTGCGAGCGAGGCGACGGCGGGCGATTATGATTTCGATCTTCTCGCCGATGACGCTGCCGCCTTAATGACGGCGCTCGGCATCGGGCAATGCCATTTTCTCGGCCTCTCGATGGGCGGCATGACGGCAATGGGGCTCGGGCTCAACCACCCGGACCGTGTGAAGAGCCTGACAATCTGCAATTCGCGCGCCGAGGTAACGCCGGATTTCAAAGGCATTTTCGATGAGCGCATTGCCATCGCCCTCGACCAAGGCATGGAGCCGCTGGTGAAGCCGACGGTTGAGCGCTGGTTCACGGAGGAATTGCGCGTATCCGCCCCTGCATTTCTCGACAACGTGCGCGAGATGGTGCGTACCACGCCGCCGGTCGGCTATGCCGGCTGCGCGCGTGCGGTGCAGAGCCTCGATTACATGGCGCGTCTTTCCGACATCGACAAGCCGGTGCTGTTCATCGCCGGGGCCGAGGATATGGCAACCCCGGCTGCCGGCATGCGCGCCATGCAGGCGGCCATTGCCGGCTCGGAATATGTCGAGCTTAGCCCGGCTTCGCATCTCTCCAACCTGGAACAACCGGACGCTTTTACCGCTGCCGCGCAAACATTTCTGGCGGCGCAGAGCTGATGGTTGAAGCGCTAACCCTGTCGGCAATCGAGGCCGCCGGGAAGAAAATAGCCGGCAAGGTAGCGCTCACGCCGCTGCACAATTGGCGCGGCCCCGCCATGTGCGCCGCTGTCGGTGATGGCACGGAAGTGGTGTTCAAGCTCGAACTCTTGCAACACACCGGCACCTTCAAGGCGCGCGGTGCGTTGCTTAATCTTCTCAGCCTTTCAAAGGATCAATTGGCGCGTGGCGTGACCGCTGTTAGCGCCGGCAACCATGCCATCGCCACTGCCTTTGCCGCGCAAATAGCCGGCGCCAGCGCCAAAGTGGTGATGATGAAGAGCGCCAACCCGTTCCGGGTTGCCCAATGTCGGGCCTATGGTGGGGAGGTCGTGTTTGCCGACGATGTTCATCAAGCTTTCGAGTTGGTTGAGCAAATCGAAAAGGCAGAAGGGCGTACTTTTGTTCATCCCTTCGAGGGCGAATTGACGGCGCTCGGTACAGCAACGCTCGGGTTGGAATTTGCCCGCCAGGCACCGAAGCTGGATGCGCTGATCGTCCCCATTGGCGGCGGCGGTCTCTGTGCCGGCATGGCCAGCGCCTTCAAACTGGAGCAGCCCAACTGCGAGGTCTATGGCGTTGAGCCGGAAGGTGCGGACACCATGACGCGCAGTTTCCAGGCCGGCTCGCCGCAAACCATCGAGAAGGTGCGCACTATCGCCGACAGCCTCGGCGCACCCTACGCCTTGCCCTATTCTTATGCACTGTGCAAAGCGAATGTCGACGACATCGTGCTCGTCGATGACGCGGCGCTACGCCGCGCCATGGGCCTCTTGTTCCAGGAAATGAAGCTCGCGGTCGAGCCCGCCGGCGCCGCCGCCACGGCGGCGCTCTTAGGGCCGTTGCGCGAGCGCCTTCAGGGCAAACGCGTCGGCGTTATCGTGTGCGGCGCCAACATCGATTTCGCGACATTTGCGGCGCAGGCGATATTCTAATCACCAGCTATTGCGCAGCTCGCGCAGTTTCACGAACACCGTCTTGGCGTCGATCTCCGCCGGCAGGTCGGGGAAGGCCTCGCGCAGGCGGGCTATGACCGACGGGTTGTGCAGGCGGAGGAAGGTGTTGACCTGCTTCTCCAGCGCCAGCGTCGAGACCAGCGGCGCATTGGGGTTCTGGTCGGCGACGTCGGCAAGGAGCAGTTGCGCGGCATTGTTGTCCGGCTCGCGATTGAGGGTAAATTCCAAATTGGTGGAGAAGTATTCATGCCCGGGATAGATCAGGGTATCGTCCGCCAGTTTCGCCAACTGGCCGGTGAAGGTCTTGTAAAGTTCTTCCGGGTGGCCGCCGGAATGACAATTGCCGGCGCCGGCGTTGAACAGAGTGTCGCCGCAAAAGAGTGCCGGCGTATCGCTGCGTGACAGCAGGCAGACATGGCTCATGGTGTGGCCCGGCGTGTCGAGGCATTCAAGCTCAACCGTCTTGCCGACCTTGATCACATCGCCCGCGCCGAGTCCCCGGTCGATACCGGGGATCGAGTCCTTGGCGTTGGCATGGGCGAGCAGCTTGGCGCCGGTGGCGGCGATGACCTGCAGGTTGCCGCCGGTATGATCGCCATGCTCATGCGTGTTCAGCACCTGGGTAATGTTCCAGCCCTTGTCCTTGGCGATGCCGAGGCACTTTTGATGATCGAGCGGGTCGATGGCCAAGGCCTCGCCGGTGTCGGCGCAGGCGATGAGATAGTTGAAATTGCGGTAGGCGTTTGCGGTCCAGATTTGTTCGACGATCATTTCTATTTCTCCCAGTGGATAGAATCTAACTTATGGTTACCATAAATTAGATTCTATCCACTAGCGCCCTTTGAACTCGGGCTTGCGTTTTTCCATGAAGGCGCGCCGGCCTTCAACATAGTCTTCGCTGGCAAAGCACTCCTCGACCAGGCGTTCGCACATTGCGCTGTCGAGGCCGCTCGGCGCCTTGGCGATTTCATCCACGACGCGCTTGGCGGCCAGCATCGTTAGCGGTGCGTTTTGCGCGATGCGCTTGCAGTACCCAGCAACATAGGCGTCCAAGTCCCCGGGTGCGACGGTGCGGTTTATCAGGCCCATGGTGAGCGCTTCGGCGCTGTCGAACTGGCGCGCGGTGATGATGATTTCCTTGGCGAAGGCGGGGCCGATCAGGGCGACAAGCGGCTGCAGGCCGCTCACGCGGTAACCGAGGCCGAGCTTGGCCGCCGGTATGGCGAAGCGCGAACCGTCGCTGGCGATGCGCATGTCGCAGCTCAGCGCCACGCCGAGGCCGCCGCCGATGCAATAGCCGCGGATCATGGCGATGGTCGGCTTTCTGGCATGGCTGAGACGCAGGCTCGCCTCATGCGATACATGGTCATAGTTCGCCACCGCCTCGGCGCTCGAGCGTAATTTATCGAATTCGCTGATGTCGGCGCCCGAGATGAACGCCTTCTCGCCCGCGCCCTTGAGCACGATGACGCGAATCTCCGGGTCTTCCTCAAACAGATCGAGAATTTGCGGTATGGCCTGCCACATATCGAGCGAGAGGGCGTTGTGGCGTTCAGGCTTGTTGAAGATCATCCAGCCGACGGCGCCGATTTTCTCGGCGATCATTTTTTCGCCGAAGGGTATTTGCTCGGGGCTAGACAATGCCACGCTCCTTGAGGCTGGTAATTTCGCTTGGGTTCATGCCGAGGCTATCCAATATTTCGTCTGTATGCTGGCCCAGTTCCGGCGTTGCGGAATGGATGCGGAACGGCGTGCGGCTGAGCGCGGTGGCCTGCTTGACGATCTCAATCGGGCCGAGCTCGGGATGCGCGACCGGCGCCGCCATGCCGAGATGTTTGACCTGCGGGTCGTCGAACATTTCGTCGATATCGTAAATCGGGCCACACGGTACGCCCGCCTGGTTGAGAGTATCGACCCATTCGACGCTGGTCTTCTGCCGGGTTAAGGCATCGAGGCGCGCGTTCAACGCGTCGCGGTTTTCCGAGCGCGCCTGGCCGGTGGCGTAATCGGGGTGGCTGATCAATTCCTCGTCGCCAAGCGCGCGGCACAGCCGCTCGTAAATCTCGCCGCCGGCCGTGGCGATATTGATATGGCCATCGGAGGTGGGATAGACACCGGTCGGGATGGTGGTCGGGTGGTTGTTGCCGGCCTGCGGCGGCACTTCATGATCGACCAGCCAGCGCGCCGCCTGAAAATCGAGCATCGAGATCTGCGCCGCCAAGAGTGAGGACTGCACCCATTGCCCCTTGCCGGAGGATTCACGTTCGAGCAAGGCGACCATGATGCCAAGCGCGCAATAGAGACCGGCACTGAGGTCAGCGATTGGAATGCCGACCCGCATTGGTCCTTCGCCGGGCTGACCGGTAATCGACATCAGCCCGCCCATGCCTTGCGCGATCTGGTCGAAGCCGGGGCGCTTTTCATAGGGGCCATCCTGGCCGAAGCCCGAAATGCTGGCATAGACGAGGCGCGGATTGCTGGCACTAAGCGTCTCGTAATCGATGCCGAGCCGGTGTTTGACGTCGGGGCGGTAATTCTCGATCACCACATCGGCCTGATCGGCGAGGCGCTTGAAAATGGCAAGACCGTCCGGCGCCTTCAGGTTGAGCGTGAGGCTGCGCTTGTTGCGGTGCAAATTCTGGAAATCCGGCCCATGGCGCGCCTTGACTGGGTCGGCCGCGGTGTTCTCGCCTGGGTCGGGCGGCAGCTCGACCTTGATCACATCGGCGCCCCAATCCGCCATCTGGCGCGCGGCGGTGGGACCGGCGCGAAAGCGCGTCAAATCAAGAACCTTAAAGCGCGCCAGCGCCTGTCCGGAGAGATCAAGGGGCATAGTTTATCTCGTTACTCAGTTGCGGAGCGTAGTTTAACGATCAAGATCGAAATTATATATGTCCTGATCGAATTGATTGTATTTGGCGTAGCCGAGCGCCTCATAAAGACGGCTGCGTGTCCACATATGTTCGACCAGGGCGGCCTGGGTGCCGTCCTCTTTAAGAATAGCGAGCCCATCATTGATGGCTTTCAGGGCAAGGCGCATGGTGGTCATCGGGTAGATCACCAGGTTGAAGCCGAGTGCCGCCAATTGGCCGGTGTCGAGCAGCGGTGATTTGCCGAATTCGGTCATGTTGGCCAGCAGCGGCAGGTCGATGGCGCTGCGGAAGGCCTCGAATTCGGCCTCGGTTTCGAGCGCCTCGGGGAAAATCATATCGGCGCCTGAATCGGCATAGGCCTTGGCCCGCTCAATCGCGCTCTCCAGGCCTTCCGGCGCGCGCGCATCGGTGCGCGCGATCAGGATAAAATTGGGATCGCGCTTGGCCTCGGCGGCAGCGCGCAGTTTGCGGCACATCTCCGGTGTTTCCACCAGCGCCTTATTATCGAGATGCCCGCAGCGCTTGGGATTGATCTGATCCTCCATATGACAGCCGGCGAGGCCCATTTCCTCGAGGCGGATAATGGTGCGCGCCGCATTCATCGGCTCGCCGAAACCGGTATCGATGTCGACAATTGTCGGCAGATCGCTTGCCTTGGCGATATTGTGTGCCCGCCCGACCACTTCTTCCTGATTGGTGAGGCCGATATCGGGAAGACCCGCCTCGGCCGAGATGCCGGCGCCAGAAACATAAACGCCGTCAAAGCCGCTCTGCTCAACCAGCATTGCGACAAGCGGCGCGAAGGCGCCGGGAAAGCGCAGCAATTCACCATTTGACAGTGCGCTGCGGAACGCCGCACGCTTTTCCGCCGCCGTTTTTCCGGTGAGAATCATATCTGCGCCTTCCGTCTTGCTGCTATGCTTGTCGTCACAATTGCGTCGATAAGAAAAGGAACGCCATCATGATGGACGAACGCAAGCCTGACGAGACCTTCAATGTCGAAGTTGATGGCTACAATGTCGTTGCCTATAGCTACGGCGAGGGCGATGAAGTCCTGTTTTGCCTCAATGGCGGCCCCGGCTTGCCGTGCGATTATGTGCGTGATGCCCATTCCTGGCTGGCCGATAAGGGCTACCGCGTGGTGGCCTTCGATCAATTGGGTTGTGGCAGTTCGGACCGGCCCGAGGATGCGTCACTCTGGACGATCGAGCGCTATGTCGAGGAGGCCGAGACCATCCGCAAGGCGTTGGATTTGGGCAAGGTGCATCTCTATGGCCAATCCTGGGGCACCTGGTTCGGCATCGAATATGCGCTGACCTACCCGGACAACTTCAAGACCATCACTTTGGCCGATGGTGCCGCCGATATTCCCCATCTGGTGAGCGAATTGAAGCGCCTGCGCCAGGCGCTCGGGCCGGAGACCGAGGCCATGATGCAGCGCCACGAAGCGGAGGGCAGCCTCGATCATGCCGAATATCAGGGCGCGATAACGGTGTTGAATTACCGCCACGTGTGCCGCCTCGACGTTTGGCCTGACGCCGTCAACCGCTCGCTCTCCGATTGGAATATGGCGCCCTATAACGCCATTCAGGGCCCGAATGAGTTTTGCTATACCGGCAGTATTAAAGACTGGAACCGGGTGCCGGACCTGCCGCGTATTTCCCAACCGGCGCTTGTGGTTTGCGGCATGCATGACGAGTTGACGCCGGCCTGCAGCCAAAAAATGCACGATGCCCTGCCAGATTCCACGATTCGGGTATTTAAAAATTCCTCGCATCTGCCGATGTGGGAAGAGCCCGGCGAATATTTCGCTACCCTGTTGAATTTCCTCGATAATCACCGCGGGTGATGAAAAACTTAACTACAGGTGAGGTATATGTATCAATGGCCACTATATTGGTAGATAAAATTTGAATAAATAACGCTAACTTAATGTTTCCATGAGAAATATCCAAAAATTAGACCGCGTTGGCATGGAAAACTGGAGATACGGTTGAGATTTCGCCTACGTTATATTTTGGCAGCGACATTTACATTGATCGCAATTGTTCCAGTATTATTTCTTGGCATTTGGGTTGAGAGAACCAGTTACTCGCGGGAACTTTCCTCGGTCGAGGAAAAACATTTGCTGCTCGCAAAAAATATTACCAACGCGCTTGAGCTCTACACCCACGATGCCTCGGCGTTGTTCGCCTTTTTAGTCAAATCAGCCGAGCGCGAGCGTTGGCCGCAAGGCGCTGCTACCTTGGCCGAAGCGCTCGATTTTCGTCATTTCGCGATAATCAATTCAAACGGTATCCTCAGAAAATCTCTCTACCCGGCCGAGGAGGATGAGGCGATCCTGCCGCTGGGCGGTATATCACCACTGAAGGAATTGATCGCTGAGGGCGGCCTCAGGTTCAGCGACGTCATGGGCGATGCGGAAGGGCGGCCAACCATTTTTCTCGTCGAATCCCTTAGTGGCGGTGACATCGCCGTCGGCGCCATGGGCATTCGTTATATCGCCAAATTGCAACAGCAGATCACCTTCGGCAAACGTGGACACGCCGCCATCGTCGATCGCAGCGGTAATATCATCGCTCACCCCAATCGAAAGTGGAGTGAGACCATGAAGAATATTTCCGCCGTGAAGCCGGTGAAATACATGATCGAGGGTAATAGTGGCGTCACCCAGTTCTATTCGCCCGCCGTCAAGATGGACATGATCACCGGTTTCACCACCGTTCCCGGCGTTGGCTGGGGTGTGATGGTGCCGCAGCCGCTGGAGGAATTGCAGGAAAGGGCCGCCGCCGCGCGCGGCGCTGAAATCGCCATTATTGTTGGCGGAATCCTCATTGCCTCGCTCCTCGGTTGGCTCCTGTCCGGCTTTTTGACTCGCCCGGTATCGGCGGTCGTCGGTGCCGCGCAGCGTATTGAATCGGGCAAGTTCGATGCGCGGGTGGGGCAATTTTCCGATGTGACGCCACGCGAGTACCGCGAGCTGGGCACGGTGTTCAACAGCATGGCTGGACAAATTCAGGACGAACGGCGCCAGCTTTCCGCCGTTGCGCGCGACGCCGAAATGGCAAGCCGGTCAAAATCGGAATTCCTTGCCAATGTAAGTCATGAATTACGCACGCCGCTCAATGCCATTATCGGTTTTTCCGAATCCATGATGGAGAAGGTTTTCGGTGAATTGGGGCACGAAAAATATAGCGAATACGCGGCCCATATTCACGGCTCCGGCCGCCACCTGCTGTCGATCATTAACGACATTCTCGACCTTTCAAAGGTCGAGGCCGGCAAGCTCGAGTTCGACATGGCGGCGGTGGACCTCGACAAGGTGATCGATCAGGCCGTCGCCATTGTCCGTGGTAGCGGTGAATCGAGCGGCGCTAAAATTGAAGTTGCCGATATGAGCGCTTTGCCCGGCTTGCAGGCGAGCGAACAGCGCCTGCTACAAATATTCGTCAATCTCCTCTCCAACGCCGTCAAATTCACGCCACAAGGCGGACAGGTTACCGTCGACGCCGCGGCCGAAGCCGAAAATATCGTAATTTCGATCAGTGACGATGGTATCGGCATGACGGCGGCGGAAATAGAGCAAGCGATGCAACCCTTTACCCAGGTCGACAGCAGCCTCGAACGACGTTTCGAGGGCACCGGCCTTGGCCTGCCGCTCGCTAAATTATTGGCCGAGGGGCATGGCGGCAACCTGCAAATGGAAAGCGAGCCCGGCAGGGGCACCACCGTCTTCATCCGCTTGCCGGTCGTTTCCAGCGCAGCTTAAGTCAAATTTCTCTAAGTTAAGTCAGTGAGCAACGGCATGACCGCTTCGCCGAAATGGTCGATCTGCTCGATTTGATCGTCGCGTTCGGCGATGAAGTCGAGCACCAGATGGCGCACCCCAGCCTGATGAAATTCGCGGATTGATGCCGCCACTTGTTGCGCCGTGCCGAGGGCGCAATAGCGCTTCGCCGGCTTGCTGAAATCCATCGCATAGCGCTTGCTCAGCTTCTCCGTGGCGTATTGCAGCGCGCTGTCATAATCCTTGGCCAGGCGGACGAACAGTAGGTGCCCGGTGGCGAAGCCGGAGAGGTCACGTTCCGCTTCCTCGCCGGCGCGGGCGATAATTTCAAGTGCCGCACGGTATTGGTCCGGTGTGACGACATAAGAGAGCCAGCCATCCGCCAGCCGCCCGGCACGGCGTAGCGCCGCTTCCTTGCGCCCGCCGCACCATATCGGCGGGCCGCCCGGCTGATGCGGTGCCGGCAGCATCAGCGTCTCGGGAAAGGGATAGAATTTTCCTGAATGGGCGACTGGCTCGCCGCGCCACAGTTTGCGCAGCACCTCGATACCTTCGCTCAGGCGCGCACCCCGCTCTTTAACCGGCACGCCGCTCAAGGCAAATTCGCCGGGGAACTCACCGCCAACGCCGACACCGAAAATAACCCGCCCCGACGACAGTAGATCGAGCGTCGCGACCTGTTTGGCGACCGGCGCGGGATGACGTAAAGGCAGCAGAAATACCGCCGTGCCAAGCATCAGGCGCTGGCTGATCGCCGAGGCCTGAGAAAGCTGGATCAGCGGGTCCAGTATCGGCTGGGCGAAGGCCAGATGATCGCCGACCCACATGGCGTGAAAGCCGTTCCGTTCCAACGCCAGGACGAGGCGCTGTGTGGTTTCGAAATCGGCCAGCCGGAACGCCCCGCCATCATCGGCAGGTGGCAGTACATTCTGAAAGCCGAATTTCAGCGGCCCGCTTGGCGAAAGCGTCATATTTCCCTCGGCTTTAGCGCACCAAGGGCATGACGTCGGCGGCAAAGCCCTCCATGTTGGCGAGGGATTCTTCGAGGCTGGCGCCGAGGAAATTGAACAGCACATGGCGCACGCCAAGCTCCTTAAGCGCCTTGATATCGCCGGCGATATCCTGAGCGCCGCCGGTCAGCATCATCCGTTCGCCGCTCTCGAGCATGGTTGGCGTATCGCCGCCGAACCACACCGCCCAAAAGGCGAGATCGATACTCGCCGGGTCGCGGTCGACTTTCTCCGCTTCCGCCTTCAGGCTGTCGAGCCCGGCGGAGTATTTCGCGATGGTATCGAGTGGGTGATGCGGGTTGCAGCCGATCGGGTACCAGCAGTCGCCGAGCCGCGCCGTGCGGCGGATGGCCGGCATGCTTTCGCCGCCGATCCAGATCGGCGGATGCGGATCCTGCACCGGCTTGGGGGCAAAGAAGATATCCGAGAATTCGGTGTATTTTCCTTTGAAGCTCGGATTTTCGGCGCTCCACAACTCGCGGAACGCGGCGATATATTCGTCCGTCACCTTGCCGCGCTCCTTGAAGGGCGGGGCGTTAACGGCGATGAATTCCTCTTCCATCCAGCCGGCGCCGCAGCCGAGAACGATGCGTCCCTCCGACAAGACATCCATGGTCGAGACCAGCTTGGCGGTCAGGATCGGGTCGCGGTAGGGCACCACCATGACCGAGGTTAAAATCCGCGCTTTCTTGGTGATCGCCGCCAGGTGCGCCATCAAGGCGAGCGGCTCGAGAAAATCGCCCTCGAAATCTTGCGCGAAGGTAAAGGCGCCGTCGGCGGAATAGGGGTAGCGCGAGGAAATGCTGCGCGGGAAGACAATATGGTCGGGGATCGCGAGAATGCCGAAGCCCAAATCCTCGCCGCGCTGGGAGATGGTTGCGATATCGCCGGGCGTGGCGAGCACGCCGCTATTGGGCACGTTAAATCCGAATTCCATTTGTTATTTCCTCCACCAGGATGTTGTCTTCAGGCATATTATCCGGCACAACCGTGGAAGTCTTGTACGATGCGCCGCTCGGCGACAATTAAAAAATCAGGGAGAAAAAGGGCATGGATTTAGGTTTAAAGGGACGCAAGGCGATCGTTACTGGCGGCAGCAAGGGCATTGGCCGCGCGATTGCCGAACTGTTGGCTGATGAAGGCTGTAATGTCGGCATCTGCGCGCGAAATGGCGATGAGGTCGATGCGGCGGTCGCGTCGCTTAAGGCCAAGGGGGTTGACGCCTGCGGCAGTGCGATCGATGTGCGCGAGGGCGATGCGGTCAGGAAATGGGTGGCGGATTGCGCTGCGGCGCTCGGCGGCCTCGATATCGTTGTGCCCAATGTCAGCGCGCTGGCGATCGAGCGCAATGAGGATTCCTGGCGCGCGCAGTTCGAAGTCGACATTCTGCATACGGTCAATACCTGCGAAGCCGCCTTGCCGCTGTTGGAGAAATCCGACGCCGGCTCGATTGTGATTATCTCCAGCGTGTCGGGCGTCGAGATCGATTTTGCCGCCGGCCCCTACGGTGCGTTCAAGGCGGCGCTTATTCACTATGCCAAGACGCTCGCCTGCGAAAATGCCGGCAAGAATATCCGCGTTAATTCCGTCTCGCCCGGCAACACCTATTTCGAAGGCGGCGTTTGGGAGATGATCGAAAACAATCTGCCGGATCTGTTTAGCACGGCGCTTGGCCTCAACAAGACCGGCCGCATGGCAACGGCGGAAGAAGTGGCGAACGCCAGCGTATTTCTTGCCAGCCCGATTGCCACCTTCATTACCGGCACCAATCTGGTGGTTGACGGTGCGCTAACCAACCGCGTGCAATATTAGATTTATGAGAGCGGGCAGGGAGGCGGGGATGCCCGTCTCCCGCGCCTATCTTATTCGCTAATCGTGATCACCAGCTTCATCTTCGGATGAATGGCACAACGAACCTCGGCAGCGCCGGCGCGGTCGAAGGAGATCGTGTTTCTGTCGCCCGGCTTTTGCTTTTTGATCTTGAATTCCAGGCCGGTTGATTTCGAATAAACATTGTGGCGCGTCTTGTCGTCGTTCACGAAAATGATGCTGTCGCCGACATTGATGCTAATCTCTGACGGGCGGAATTTCTTTCCCTTTTGCGAAACCGTGTAGTCTGTGCCGGCAATGGCGGCAAGCGGCATGAGAAGAATTGCCAGAGTAGTAATTGAAAATAGAGGTCGCATAAATTTCTCCCGGCGCGCCGGATTAATGAACGCCAACACGGTATTCGTCCGGCAGAAACATCATATTATCGTCCTCGTCACCGGCAATGATATGGCAGTCATTGCAAAATTGCTGTATCGCCGCTTGGTCTTGCAGCGCACCATTCGGCAGGATCATGGCATAAGACCAATCGCGCCGCTCCGGAAAGCTGCCGGGCGCGTGTTTCTCCATGATGAACAACGGCCCGACGCCGACACGGCCATCTTGAGATAGGACGAAACTCTCCTTAACGGCGATTGTGCCGGGCGCCATGTCGCCGGCTTCCTCGTAATTGCCATAATCGCGCCCGGTTTCGTTGGTGTAATTATTGACGTAGCGCAGGCCATGCGCATCCGAGAGATAGGGAGCTGTGCTGTAGCGCATCCAGCCGCGGTATTTGCCGCTTAAGGAGACGCCCGATTTGCCGTATGCGGCAATGAGATCATCCTTGATGCAATCGAACGCGGCGGCGGCTTCACGATGGCTGAGCTCGGGCGTTGCTGCGCCGGCGCACGGGCTGCATGGATTGCAAGCGTGGCAGGGCGCCGCTTCGGCCAGTCTCGGAACGGCGCAATCGGTGGCATAGTTGGCGCCTGCTGCGCAGGGGTTGCACGGGCCACACGGGTTACACGACGCGGCGAGTTGAAAATCCTGCGGTTTGGCAATAGCGGCCGGATTGTGGCGCGTCGTCGTCGTTTGGTCAGCCGCCTGCACGGAGGACCAGACCGTGACGCTTGCCGCTAAACCAACGAACGCAGGAATGGCGCTGGAAGTGAATAGCCTACGCTTGTCGATTTGCAATAGCGCTCCCCTGTGATTCTATCTGCCCTGTCTGACAGCGAGCGAAGACTACACATAGGTGAATTCAAGTGGTGTAAAAACTAAGTGATCGAGAGAAATATATTCGGGGGGTGTTCGGTTTCGGTTGCGGCGGGGTTCAGAATTTCTTGTGAATGCTTGCGCGAGCCAGTTGTTTTCTCGGAGTTGGCAGTGAAGTCAGGCCGCTATCCCGAAGCAAATCGAGCGGGATTTCGTTGATCGTTATCTCCCCGATCGGCGACAGCAGAATATCGAACATATAGGCCAATTCGCCTTCCGCGTTGATTTCCGGTCGTCCCAACCCTTTGGCTAGCGTCAGCATGGCCAGCAGTTCAGGCGCATCTTCTCCATTTTCAGCCTGGCGGGCCGCCTCGGCGATAAGATTATCGAGGCCGGTGACCTCGATTTCGGCGCTGCCAACTACGCCCAGAGCGGAGGTTTCCTCCGCGGTTATTCTGCCACGCGCCATGAGTGTGGTGGCTGCAGAGCGCAATGTAATGTCTTCAAACTCAACAACTGTGCGGTTCGCATAGATCAACGGCAGCAGGAATTGCTGCAAGGCGTCGCCATACTGGCCGGCCTCGCTATCAGCCACCGGCGCGGGCTCGCGCAGCGGAATAGTCAGAATTTGGCGCATGGGAAGGCGTTCAACGTGAAGTTTCAGCGCGGCGAAATGGGGGTAAAATTCCGGCGGGACGTCAATTTCAGCCTGTTCGAGGCCGCTCAATGTAAGCGCGAAGCTGTATTCTCCCGGCTGAGCGTCATTGTCATAACCCATATCCAGAGTCATTTTTTGCAAGCTGAACTGGTTCTCTAATTGCGTGCCGAAGCGCAGGCCCGTGAGCGTGAACGCCGCTTTTTCCGCGCCGGCGTGCATCGCGGCAAATATCTTCGCCGCTTGGCCTATCTGCTGATCGTCGGCGGAAAACTCTCCCTCCTCGGTAAGAATCTGCTCTGCGCCCATCATTGTTGACAGCGCCTGCCAGGCCGGCAAATCAAAGTCGCGCGCATCGTTGGTGAGTAAAAGTTGCTCGATGGAAAGTGTTTCTGCCTCTCCGGCGGGGTGAACTTCCAAATTCGTCATCTTGAATACCGAGGGGCCGCTCCACAGGCCGGGGGTTAATTCACCGAGGTCCTGGTCGATGGTAATGGTTTCGATGGTGCCGTCTTCATGCTCTGGTGTCTGGCTCCGGTCGGTTAGAACCACGTCATGAATGTTACCGTGAAAGACCGGAAAGGTTTCCAGGTCGGCGCGCCAGACACCGCTGAGAGCGCCGCCTTGCCAGTTAATTCGCTCCTCTGGTTGGCCGGTGCCATCCGAGAGCGAGAGGGTGTGCGGCAAATCGACTGAGAACTCGAATGCCTCGCCGCCGATTGGGGTAACGCGGGCAGCGGTATCCTCCGACAACAGCCAACTGCCGTCAGCGGACACAATGCGCGGCGCCGGAAATTTCATTTTAACGCTTTCGCCAACAGCCGAAGCGCTCGTCGCGGCGCCCATCTCGAGCCGCGCGCCAACCTCAGCTTTGCTAATTTTTTCACTAATGTATTCGAGAATCTCTCTCAGTAAATTTTCCGCCGGCGTCGGCTCTCGTATCTCGGCACGCGCTGCGCCGGCGGCGAGTAGGGTGACGGCAGTGCCCGCAATAATAAGACGGAAAGGCCAGCGCATCATTCTATGTCACCTGCGGAATGTCCTCCGTCACGCTGCATATGGGCGAATAGAGATCCGGGCGGCGGTCGCGGAACATGGGGAAATTGCGCCGCGATTCAAATACCAAGTCACGCTCGAGCGAGGCGGTGATGGTTTCATCGCCCTCTTCGCCGGCTTCGACCAGCACTTCGGAAGTGGGCGAGACGATCATGCTGCGCCCGCCAAACACCCAATCGCCTTCGAGGCCAACTTTGTTGCAGGGCGCCACATAGGCGCCATTCTCGAACGCTCGGGTCATCATCATCTCGCGCCAGCATTCCTTTTTCGGCGTGGCAAACGGGATAACGATCAGCTCCGCCCCATTCAGCGCTGCGCAACGGGCTGATTCGGGGAAGAAGGTGTCGTAACAAATATTGATGCCGACGCGCCACTCGCCGATTTTAAAGACCGGAAAATGCGAGCCGTAACGGAAGTATATTTTCTCCAGGCTGGCCACGGCGGCGGGCTGCACCTTGCGGTATTTACCGATGATGTCGCCCGCGGGGTTAATCACCATGGCGGAATCATAATAATTGCCGGCCGAATGCTCCTCGAAGATGGTGGCGATGACGTGAATGCCGTGCTGCTTGGCTTTCTCGCGCATGCGGGTGATCGCCACGCCCGCTTCGGTCTCGGCGCAATCGATATATTTGTAATCGCGATACTGAAAGACATAGACGTGATTGAAGAATTCCGGGATGACCACCAGATCCGGCTTCTCCTTGGCCACCACTTCATCGATATAGCGTGCGGCGCGTTCGACATTCTCGTCGCGGTCGGGCGAGCTGTTCATTTGGATAAGTGAAAGTTTCATGCCAATGCCTTCCCAGTCCTGAATTATCGCTTTTCAGACTAGCTGGTAATGCGCCGGCCCGCCAGCGGTGCAATCATGACCGCCAAGCGTCAAAATAGGCTTCACGACAGGCCGCAAGGCGTTATCATGGCGCGGTGGAAACAAACAAAAAGGATACGGGAGATGGCTGTTATCGCGAAATCAGACAAGCTGTTTGAATTGATCGCCGAGGATGCCGCAGTCGAGCAGATTGCCACCGGTTTTCAGTTCACCGAGGGGCCGCTGTGGAACCCGAAAGAGAATTGCCTCTATTTCAGCGACATGCCGAGCGATGTGCGTCGCCGTTGGAGTGAGGCGGATGGCGCCACCGTGGTGCGCGAGGCCTCCGGCACGCCGGCCAACAAATGTAACGGCATGACCTATGACGGCGATCTCAACCTCTATATTTGCGAGCATTCCACATCCTATCTGGCGCGTGAAATGGCGAATGGCGAGCGCCAGGTGCTGGCTTCCCACTTTGAAGGCAAGGAGATCAACAGCCCCAACGATGTGGTGGTGAAATCCGACGGCGCGGTTTATTTCTCCGATCCGACCTATGGCCGCATGCCGGTGTTTGGTGAGGAGCGCGAATGCGAGCTCGATTTCCAGGGCGTCTACCGTATCTCACCGAGTGGCGAGTTGACTTGCGTGGCGAATGATTACGGCCAGCCCAACGGCCTCTGCTTCTCGCCTGATGAAAGCCTGCTCTATATCAACGACACGCCGCGCGGGCATATCCGCGTCTATGACGTAAACGGCGATGGCTCGCTCGCGAACGGCCGCATCTTCGCCGAAAATATCGGCGACGGCGAACTGGAAGGCGGCGTGGTCGACGGCATGAAGTGCGATGAGCACGGCAATATAATCGTCACCGGCCCGCAGGGCTTTTGGCTGTTCGATAGCGCGGGTGCGCATCTCGGCATCATCGAAATGCCCGAGCATTCGGCCAATCTCAACTGGGGCGGGCCAAATTGGGACATCCTCTATTGCTGCTGTTCGACCTCGGTCTACCGCGTGCAAATGAAGGTCTCCGGCAATCGTCTGAGTTATATGAAATAAGGGAACGGCGATATGGCAATTGAGATTAACGCGAAAACCACGGCGCTCCTGATTCAGGATCTGCAAAACGACGTCATCACCGAAGGTGGCGCATTTGCCGATTCTGGCGCGCCGGCCCATGCCAAAAGCCAGAATGTCGTCGGCAATGTGATCGACCTCGCCGCCGCCGGCAGGCGCGCCGGGATGGCGATTATCCATGTGCACTACATTGTCGAAGCGGGTGCGCCGGGGCTCAAACTGAACGCGCCTCTGTTCCAGGGCCTGAAGGAAGCCAACGCCATGGTGCGCGGCACCTGGGGCGCGGCGCCGGCTGACGGCCTGGAGCCGCAGGACGGCGATTTCGTGGTCGAGAAAATGCGCATGAACGGCTTTCATGACACCCACCTCGAAACCATCTTGAAGGGCCTCGGCGCGGACACCATCATCGTCTCCGGTGCGTGGACGAATTTCTCGGTCGAGCATTCGGCGCGGCACGGCGCCGATGCCGGCTACCGCGCCATTGTGGTGACCGACGGCACCTCGACGATTAATGACGAGTGGCAAAATGCCGGCCTCAATTATGCCCTCGAAAACATCGCCGAGCGCGCCTCGACCGCCGACCTCATTGCCGCGCTCGGCGGATAGGACCGCGATGACGAAAACGGGCGAGCAACTCGACGTCGATTTCGCACGCTCGCATTTCCCTGCCCTCAGCGGCGAATGGGCATTTTTCGAGAATGCCGGCGGCACGCTTGCCGCGGACAGCGTGCTGGCGAAGACGCAGGCCTATATGGCCGAGAATTTCGTTCAACCGGCGGCGGCCTATGAGGCCTCCGCCGAAGGCACGCGCAAGATCGAGGAAAGCCAGCGCCTGATGGCCGAGATGATGGGCGCCGAGCCGGATGAGGTGATGGTCGGGCCGAGCACCAGCATGAATGTGTACATGCTGTCCGAGGCGATCCGCCGCTGGTTCGCGCCGGGCGATGAAATCATCTGCACCAATCTCGATCACGAAGCCAATAATGGCGGCTGGCGGCGGCTCGAGGAATTTGGCCTGGTCATCCGCGAGTGGCGCATAAATCCCGAGACCGCCGAGCTTGAGCTTGACGCGCTGGATGAGTTATTGGGCGACAAGACGCGGCTGGTCTGTTTCAGCCACCTCTCCAATATCGCCGGCGGCATTAATGATGTGGCCGAAGTGACGCGCCGGGTGCATGCCGCCGGTGCGCTGGTCTGCGCCGATGGCGTTGCTTACGCGCCGCACCGGGCGATCGATGTGAAGGCATGGGACGTCGATTTTTATCTCTGCTCGCTTTACAAGCTCTATGGCCCGCATCTCTCGCTGCTCTACGGCAAGCGCGAGCATCTTGCCCGCGCGCATAACAATAATCACTACTTCTTGGCTGATGATGTGCCGCTCAAGCTCAATCCGGGCGGCCCCAACCATGAATTAACGGCGGCGCTCTCCGGCATCACCGATTATTTCGATATTCTCCACCGCCATCATTTCCCCGACAGCAATCTCGCCCTGCATGACCGCATCAAGCAGGTTTATGGCCTGATGGCGGATCATGAAGAGCGCATCGCCGCGCCGTTTGTCGAATTTTTACTTGGCAAAAAAGGCGTGCGTCTGATTGGCCGGCAGACGGTGGCGCAAAATCTGCGCGCGCCGACCTTCTCGTTTACCGTTGCCGGGCGGCGGTCTGAGGAAATTCCGGCGGCGCTCCTGCCCTACAAAGTGGCGGTCAGCAGCGGTGATTTTTATGCCGCGCGCTGCATCCGCGATCTCGGCCTGGCGGAGGCCGGCGGCGTCATCCGCGCCTCCATGGTGCATTACAACACCGAAGCCGAAGTGGTGCGCCTGATCGAAGGGCTCGATAAAGTCATATAAAGAGCTGACCAAAAGAGCTGACATGCCGCATCCGCTGCAAAATCGCGTCACGCCGTTTGGCGAGATTGTCGCCGTAACCGATCGTGGCACGATGATGGGCAACCGCGGCGGCTGTATTCATGATGGCAAGCAGAAGCTAGGCCGGCGGCGCTGGGCGTCGCGCCGTTGGATATGCTGTCTGCTCAGTTTCAAGGGTTGGCACCGTGAAGTGATGACGCCCGGGCGCTATACCGAGCTGTTCTTTCTCGACGAGGCCACCGCGTTTGCCGCCGGCCACCGCCCGTGCGCCGAATGCCGGCGAGCCGATTACAAAGCATTTCAAGCAGCCTGGCAGCGCGCCGATTTACCGGCGGAAGTGAAAGCGGACGCGATGGATGTGGTGCTGCATGCCGAGCGCACCGGCACGCGGCGGCAAACGGTTGTGGCGCGCGATATGCCGGATGGCGTCCTGCTGGCGCGCGGCGAAGCGGCCTATCTGGTTAAGGGCGGGCGCCTCTTTCGCTGGAGCTTTCAGGGTTATGGCGCGGCCAGTGATGACGGCGCGGCGCTATCCCTTCTCACACCGCCGGCGTTGGTGAAAATATTCGCTGCCGGCTTCCGGCCCGGCATTCACCCGTCCTGCGATTAGGCGGGTTTAACCCAGACGGACGTATCGTGGAACACCGCGCCGCCGACCGGCCCGGCGGGGTCAGCCGAGGTCAGGGTGTTGACGCCGAGGCCGTTCTCAAAGGCGCCGTTCGGCCAGACTGATTCGATCACCACAACACCTTGTTTCTGGCCGTTCTCGGCGATGCGTGCCGGCAGCGTGATCTCGCCCAGCATGTTGCCGACCCTGAGACGCGTCCCTTTACTGACACCCATTTTCTTGGCGTCAACCGGCGCCAGCAGGATCGAGGGCTTGTCCTCGCGCTTTATCGAGGTCTCGGTCTCGGTGAAACTTGTATTGAGGTAATTATGCGCCGGTGCGGTGACCAGGCGGAAGGGATGCGCCTCGTCGCTCGCGTCAATCGCCTCGCAATAGTCGGGCAGCGCCGGCAGGTCCGGGCCGGTGGTGCCAATCGCCGGCCAATCGACCCTGAAATGAAATTTCTTGTCGTCGGTCTTGAAGCCACTGAGGAAATGCGCGTCGTCAAAGCTTGGCGCGCAATCGTACCAGCGCATCTCATTAACCGCATCGGCGCTCGGCCAGCCGGCGCCAAGGAAGATGTCGTCGATCATCTGCCACACGCTCATATCGAAGCCGCGATGTTCCGCACCCAGGCGTTTGGCCAGTTCGCAAACGACGAAATGATTGTCGCGCGCCTCGGCGAATGGCTCGATCATCCGGGCGCCGACCATGACATGGCTGTGCCCGCCGGCGAGATAGAAATCGTCATGCTCGAGAAATGTCGTGGCGGGGAGGACGATATCGGCGAGCTTGGCCGTATCGGTCATGAATTGCTCGTGCACGGCGAGGAAAAAATCCTCACGCCGCAGGCCGGCATTGACTTTGGCCGATTCCGGCGCGACCACGGCCGGGTTGGTGTTTTGCATGATCGTTGCTGTGACCGGCGGGCCGTTGCCGAGGTCGGCCTTGTCGCCGGTTAAGACCGGGCCGATGCGCGACATATCGAGGACGCGGATATCGGGGTCGAGCGCGTCCAGCCCCTGCAGCAGGGTTTTGTCGTAATCATAGAGGCTGCCATTGCTGAAAAACGCACCGCCACCCTTGTGCCGCCATGCGCCCGTCACTGCCGGCAGGCAGGTTGCTGCATGCATGTTGGCGGCGCCGTTGCGCGTCCGGGTAAAGCCATAGCCGAGGCGCAGGAAGCTGCGCTCAGTGCGGCCATAGAGGCGGGCGAATTCTGTGATCTCCTCGATCGAGAGACCGGTGATCGGCGCCGCCCAGTCCGGACCGCGCGCCGATAAATGCTGCTCCAATTCGGGCGGAAAATCGGTGAATTCGGAAAGATAATCGCGGTCGGCAAGACCCTCACGAAAGAGAATATGCATCACCGCGCAGGCAAGCGCGCCATCGGTGCCGGGCCTGAGCGCGAGGTGGAGGTCAGCCACCTTGGCTGTCCGTGTTTGATAGGGGTCGATTACCACCAGCTTGGCGCCGCGCTCTTTCCTCGCGCGGCTGATATGGGTCATCACATTGACCTGCGTCGAGGCCGGATTGACGCCCCAACAGAGAATCAAATCTGATTCAGCCATTTCGCGCGGATCGCTGCCCATACAGGCGCCGACGCCGGCTGAATAGCCGGCCCGCGCGGTCGACGAACAGATGGTTTCTAATTGCCCCGAATAGCGCTTCACATTGCGCAGGCGGTTGAGGCCGAAGCGTTGCACCAGGCCCATGGTGCCGGCATAGAAATAGGGCCAAACCGCTTCGCTGCCATAGCCTTGCTCGGCCTTGAGAAAGGCTTCCGCTACTTCATCCAGGGCATCGTCCCAGGAAATCTGTTGAAATTCACCGCTCGCTTTGTTGCCGGTGCGCCGTAAAGGATGCGCCACGCGGCCAGGATGATGTATGCGCTCGGCGTAGCGCGCGACCTTGGCGCAAATCACGCCGGCGGTGTAGTCATTGTCGCGCGCGCCGCGCACCTTGCCGATTGTATTGGCGTCGAGCCGCTCGACCTCAAGCGCGCAGGTGCTCGGGCAATCATGCGGGCAAACCGTACTGACATAGGTGCTCGCGGTGGATGTCACAGCGCTCTCCTCAGACTTTAAATTCGATGGGAATTCTCATAGCATCAAATAGTGACCGGTTTGCCGGCGCCTGTCACGAGGGAGCGATGAAATAGATATTTCGATGGAAATAATTTATTAAATTCAATGTGTTGTGTTAGCTTTTTTAATATTCGACCGAGTTGCGCTATGGTGCGCGGATACGCGGCATGAGCATGAATTTAGACCCAGACACTTCAGCACCGAGTCTTGAGCATGAGCTCGAGGTCGATAATCGGCATTTGCAGCAAACCATCGGCGCGCTGCGCGATCAGCTCGAGCGCACGCAGCTCGAGAAAAGCGAGGCTGTGCAAAGGGCGGTGGCGGCCCTATCCGATGAATTGGCGCAGTTGAAGGCAACCGCCAATGCGTTGCGCGACAGGCTCGAGCGCGAGCGCCTCGACAGCCAGGAGGCGGTGCAGAAGGCACTTGCGGCGGCAAATGCCGAAAACGCACAGGTGCGGGAAACCGCGAGTGCGCTGCGCGACAGTATGGAGCGCCTGCGGATTGAGAAAGACGAAGCTGTGCAGCGCGTCCGCTCCGATGCCAATGACGAAGCCCGGCAGTTGCAGTCGACCACGAATGCCCTACGGGATGAGTTGGAAAAAATGCGCATCGATAGCGACGAAAGCGAGCAGCGTGTCCGCTCCACCGCGCAAAATGAGAGCGCGCAATTGCGCGAGACGATCAATGCCGTGCGCGATGAGTTCGACAAGGCGCGCATCGACGGGGATGAGAAAGCACAGAAGGTAAATGCCTCATCGCAGGATGAGATCGCGCAATTACAATCCGCCGCCCATGCCCTGCGCGACCGGTTGGAACGGGAATCCGCTCAATATTATGCCAAATTAGAGAGAATTGAGCGAGACTCGCAGTCGGAAATTGCCCAATTGCATGATACCATAGCGGTGCTGCGCGAACGGCTGGAGAGCGAACATGGCGCGTGAAAAGCAAGGCGGAAAATCTGCCGC
Source organism: Rhodospirillaceae bacterium (assembly GCA_018666805.1). Classification (GTDB taxonomy): domain Bacteria; phylum Pseudomonadota; class Alphaproteobacteria; order UBA828; family UBA828; genus PTKB01. Next base: position 34,199 of record JABIXB010000216.1, read on the forward strand.
AAAACGCTCGAGTAGACGTGGCGTGGTGCGCGCCGGAAAAGTGACGGCTGCAACGAACGGCAGCAAGAAAAAGAATAACGCTAAAGCGGCGGCGCGCGGCAAGGCAAAAACCAATGGCGG
>JABIXB010000217.1 GCA_018666805.1 Rhodospirillaceae bacterium
ACCTAATCTAACTTGATCAACAGCTTGCCTTTGTTTTCGCCGGCATAGAGGCGGGCGATGGCGCCGGGCGCTTGCTCGATGCCGCTTAGAATATCTTCGCGGTAGTTAAGCTTGCCCGCCGCCAGCCATTCGCCGAGCTGGACGCGCGCTTCCTGCCAGCGCTCGGAATAGTCAAACAGCAGAAAGCCCTGAATGCGCGCCCGCTTGACCAGCAGATGGCGCTCGATGCGCGGGCCTTCTGGCCAAGGATCCCAACTGGCCAGTGCGGCGGTGCCGCAAACGACGCAGCGCGCGCCGATACGGAGATGGCGATAGACCGCATCTGAAATGGCGCCGGAGGTATTGTCGAAATAAACATCGACGCCTTCCGGGCAGGCCTCACCGATTGCCGCATCGAGATCGTCGCTGTGGTAATCGATGGCGGCGTCATAGGCGAATTCGTCGAGACATTGTTGCACCTTGCCAGCGCTGCCGGTCAGACCAACGGTGCGGCAGCCCTTGATCTTGGCAATCTGGCCAACCGCGCTGCCGACCGAGCCCGCAGCGGTCGAGACCACCACCGTCTCGCCGGTTTTGGGCTCGCACACATCGAGGAGAGCGAAATAAGCCGAAATGCCGTTGACGCCGAGGATGCCGAGGCTGGCCGAGAGCGGCACCTCGGCCATATCGTGGCGGAAGGTGACGTTTTTGCCGTTCGAGACGGCATAGTCGCGCCAGCCGAACATGCCGCACAGAAGGTCGCCCTCGGCATAATCCGGGTGATTGGATTGCACCACTTCGCCGGCGGCGAACGAGCGCATGACCTGGCCGATCGCCACCGGCTCGGAATAATTGGCCGCCGCGTTGACCCAACCGCGCATCGCCGGGTCGACCGAGAGAAAGCGGTTGTGGATCAAAAATTCGCCGTCGCCGGGCTCGGGCAGGGGCACTTCCTGCAACTCAAAATGCCGCGCCTCGGGAATGCCGCGCGGCCGCTCGGCCAGCACCACCTGCCTGTTTTGGTTTTTCACCATCTCCGCCTCCCGCGTCCGCACGGTTCGCAATACGGCGTTTATGGCATGGCTATTCGCCGATCACCAGGTCGCCGGTCAGGGTAAAGCGGCGATCCGTTTTTGAGGCCGGCTTGATCGTCATCGTGCCGACGCCCTGCAGTTTGGCAAAAGCGCCGGTGCCGCCGGCCACTTCCCAGACGCCATAATCGAGCAGTTTCGGCTTCGCCTGGCCCGGCTCCTTGACGAAAATCGCCCGCACCGTCCATTTAATATAGGCCTTGTCACCGCCCGGCATGGCATAGACCAGATAGCCGCGCGGCTTGCCGCCGACCCCCTTGATCAAATCATGCATGCCGTATTCCGTCACATCGGCGCCGGCGAGCAGGCCGTGGCCCTCCGCCTTGCCCTCGCGCTGGACAAACAGCACGAAACGCTTGGAGCCATCCTCGAAATCCAACTTAATGGAATCGACCGGCGCCAACACCGCCGAAACATCGACCTTTTCCGCCGCCGCCGGCCCGGCGGCCCACATCATTGCCAAGCCGAGCGCAAATCCGAGAGCCGTAAAAACACGCCATTTGATCATCTTGTTCCCCTCCGCTGAAATATCTGAATTCTCGCGCCGGAGTGTGGCATGGCGGCGGGCTCCGGTGGATTCACATTGGTGTGATGGCTTGTGCCGGTGTGCGAGGTGTTTACCCTTTGCTAACAAAGACTTGTCACAGTCGCCGCACAGATCGTGTTGATATCGCCTTTCGGATGGGACCGCAGGCCATGAAGGATAGCGCGGTGTTGGCCTCGGAACAGCATATGCGCGTCAAGCGCTGCCGCCACGGGCTGATGCTCTATAACAGCAGTGATGTCTATATCGGGCGCTCGCTCGATCTTTACGGCGAGTATTCCAACGGCGAGGCCGATGTGTTTGAGCATCTGCTGCGCCCCGGCATGGTGGCGCTCGATGTTGGCGCCAATATCGGCTGCCACACGCTTTTGATGGCGCATCTTGTCGGCCCCGGCGGCGCCGTTATCGCCTTCGAGCCGCAGCGCGTCGTCTACCAGAATCTCTGCGCCAATATCTCGCTCAATGCGCTGACCAATGTCCACGCCGTTAATTCCGCCGTCGGCTCGGTCGCCGGCTCGGCGGCGATTGCCGAGATCGATTATGCGGCTGAGGGTAATTTCGGTGGTGTGTCGTTAAGCGACGCGGCGGAGGGCGAGCGCGTGCAGATCGCCACCATCGACGATCTGCCGATGGCGCATTGCCACTTGATCAAGATCGATGTCGAAGGCATGGAACTCGACGTGCTACAGGGCGCGGCCGAGACCGTCGCCAAACACCGCCCGGCGCTCTATATCGAGAATGACCGCAAAGATAAATCACCCGAACTGATCGCCCATCTGCTGGGTGCAGATTACCGCCTGTTCTGGCACCGCCCGCCGCTCTACAACCCGGACAATTATTTCGCCAACCAGGAAAACGCCTTCGCCGAACTGATCTCACAAAACATGTTCTGCCTGCCGGTTGAGCGTAACTTCGAGGTGGCGGGCCTGGTGGAGATCACCTCGCCGGAGGTTGGCCAGGGCAGGGGCTAGGCTTGCCGGCTCAGGCGCTGGCGGCAACCTGTTGCGGCGCGCTGGCTTCGGCGGCGCTTAGGCTTTCGCCGGCGGTGGGGATCAGGCGTTCCATCAGGCGGAAGCTGTGTTTGCAGACGGTGTGGAGGTTGGATTTGAAATCGTCCGGTGCGCTTTCGTTGGCGGTGTCGGAGAGGCCGCGGATGATGATGAAGGGAACCTCGTTGAGCTGGCAGGTGTAGCCGACGGCGGCGCCTTCCATTTCGGTGGCGAGGGCACCGAATTCACGTTGTAGCCAGCGCAGGGTTTCTGAATCCTCGATGAATTTATCGCCCGAGACGACGGTGCCGATCATCAGGTTGGGGGCATCCGCCTCGCCCTCGAACACGGCGTCGAAACAGTCGGCGGTTTGGCTCACCATATTGGCGTCGGACTGGATCATGCGGTCGCTGTCGGGCAGCTCGCCGTGCCGTCGGCCGAAGGCGGTGAGGTCGATATCGAACTGGATCAGGTGGCTGGCGACGACGATATCGCCGACCTGCATATTGGGCAGCAGCCCGCCGGCGACGCCGCTGAAGATCATGCCCTCGGGCTGATAGAGATCGACCAGCATCTGGGTGCAGATGGTGGCGTTGACCTTGCCGATGCCGCATTGCGCCAGGGCAATCGGCGTGCCTTTGAAATCGCCGCGAATGACGTTGATGCCGGCATGCACGCTCTCCTGCGTGACCTGCATTTCGCCGCGCAGAAGTGCCACTTCCTCTTCCATGGCGCCCAGTATCGCGAGCATGGCAAGATTTCCCTATATTTGTGGTGCGCAATATGGGTAAGAGGATAATTCATATTGGTTAACAATTTTTGTCTGAATGAGCCGCTATGGGGGAGAATGAAATGGATGCGAGACTGAATCTACCGGACGGGCGGCCACGCGCGCGTGGCCTTGGCCTGCCGTTTGCCGCCAATTGCGGCGCCAACAATGCGATTACCGATGTGCCCGGCGTCGAGGTCGGTTTCACCACACTGATAGAGGGCGAGGGTGACCTGGTGATCGGCGAAGGGCCGATCCGGACCGGGGTGACGGCGATCCTGCCGCGCGGCCACACACACGAACTGCCGCCGGTATGGGCGGCGATGTATTCGCTCAATGGTAATGGCGAGATGACCGGCGCGCATTGGATCAACGAGGCGGGTTATTTTACTGGCCCGATCACGATCTCCAACACCCATGCCATCGGTGCCGTGCACGAAGCGAGCACGCGCTGGATGCTGAAACAATATGGCGCTGCGTTCGGCGAATATGCCTGGGCCCTGCCGGTGGTGGCCGAGACCTGCGACGCCCATCTCAACGACATGAACGGCTTTCATGTGCGCGAAGGCCATGTGATGGCGGCGCTCGATGGCGCCTCGGGCGGGCCGCTTCAGGAAGGCAGCGTCGGCGGCGGCACCGGCATGATCTGTTATGAATTCAAGGGCGGCACCGGCACCGCGTCGCGCACCGTCGAAGTCGCGGGCGGCGGCTATACGGTCGGCGCCCTGGTGCAGGCCAATCACGGTATCCGCGAATGGCTGCGCGTTTGCGGCGCGCCGGTCGGCAAACATCTGAGCGACAATCTCCTATGGTCGGCGGAGCAGGGCTCGATCATTGCCATCATCGGCACCGACATACCGCTGCTGCCGATCCAGTTGCAGCGCCTGGCGCGGCGGATTTCGATCGGCATCGGCCGCGCCGGCACGCCGTCGGGCAATAATTCCGGCGATATCTTCCTCGCCTTCTCGACCGCCAACCCGGCGCCGGATGCGGAAAACGGCAAGGACGGCGTGCAGCGCCTCGACTATGTGCCGCACGAAATCCTCGATCCGGTGTTTACCGCGGTGGTGGAGAGTGTCGACGAAGCGGTAATCAACGCCCTGGTCGCGGCCGAAGACATGACCGGGCGCGACGGTCATTTTGTCAGCGCCATCGATCACGCCAAGCTGAAGGAAGTGATGGCGAGCTACGCCATGTGAGAATAATTATCTGGCACTAACCAGGCAAACGGCACCACCAACCGGAATGCATCATGCATTCCGGCAAGCGCGACTGCGCGCCCGAGTTAATACGAGGTAGCCAAGGGTGCGGATGCACCCGCCCGGCGTTTGAGGGGCTTCAAAAAAACTCACATGGCGTAGCTCGCCATCACCTCCTTCAGCTCGGCGTGATCGATGGCGCTGACAAAATGACCGTCGCGCCCGGTCATGTCTTCGGCCGCGACCAGGGCGTTGATTACCGCTTCGTCGACACTCTCCACCACCGCGGTAAACACCGGATCGA
>JABIXB010000024.1 GCA_018666805.1 Rhodospirillaceae bacterium
GTCGCGCTGTAGGGGTCGATATACCCGGCCGAGGGTTCCCACACCGTCATTGCCACACCGTCCCAATTATAGTCAGGCGCAAGTTTTTCGAATTCACCCAGCGGCAGCGATTCAATCGGAGTGCCTTCCGCGCGCACGCGATCAACCGCATCGCCAAATAATGTGACGCCATCGGGGTCCACCGCCCAGGCCAAGCCGATTTCCTGAAAATGAATGCCTTCACCGGTCAGTTCTGGAATTTGCCGCAGAAGATCGGTTCCGCGTGCCGCCAGCTGTGACAGCTCCGGCATCAGATAGAAGGCATGGCAACAGGCGGTGGAATTGCCGCTCGGCCCGGAGGCCGGATGCTCGCGCTCCAGCAGGGTGGTCTTAACGCCGAGCCCGGCAAGATGAAAAGCCGTGCTGGCACCGGCGATTCCAGCGCCGATGACGATCGCTTCGGTGGTCGAAATATCGCTCATAATACGTCCCCGCCAGACTGCATTGCCCGTTCGGCAACAAGCGTCGCACCGGGCAGATCGCGGGACTTTGACCTGAATCAAACGCCCTCAGCGGGCGGCGCGCAATCATGTCCTGGTCGGGAGCTGCATTGCACTGAAAGGTCAGAGAGATATGAAAATCGACGACGTTGTCGCCATGCTCGACGAAGGCAAGCTCATCAGCCTGTTGCGCAGCCTGATCAAGATCCCGTCCTATATCGGCGAGGAGGATGACAAGGCGGATTTCGTCCAGCATCATTTGGAGCGCATGGGGCTGGAGATCGTCGAGATGGTTCTGCCGACGGCGGATTCCCATCGTCGGCGCAATGTGCTCGGCATCGAGCGCGGCAGCCAGCCGGGTAAGAATGTGATGCTGTGCGCCCATCTCGACACGCACTGGCCCTCGGCCAATCATTTCTCGGCGCACGACGCGCTGGTCCAGGACGGCAAGATTTATGGCATCGGCACCGGCGACAGCCTGACGCCGATGGCCGCCCTGCTCAGTGCCATCGATACCGTTAAGCGCGCCGGCGTGGCGATCAAGGGCGATCTCATATTCGCCGCCACAGTGGACGAACTCGGCCACAAGCAGGGCGGCCAGATGATCGGTGAGAGCGGTATGAAAATCGACATCTGTCTCGAAGGCGATGTCGGCAGCCCGATGGAGGTTTTCATCTGTCATACCGGCAAGGTCGAGGTTGAAATCCGCACCAAGGGCTCGTCGGGATTCATCATCGGCGCCTTCTCAGAACGTGCCGGCCATCAGACCGTCAACGCCGTCGTGTCGATGAACAAGATCATCAATTCGCTGCTCAAAATGAAAGAGCAAGACCCCTACTTCCAGGTCACGCATCCCCTGCTGAACGGCACCGGCGCCGGCCTGCATATCGGCCCGATCATCGGCGGCTCGGTCGGCTTCGGCCTGCCGACGCGCCCACCGGGGCGCGGCCCGGGCGAGCATGGCGTCACTATTCCGCTGCCGACCTGGTGCAAGCTGCGCGTCGGCGGGCGTTACTGGCCGGGCCAAACCGCGCAAGGTTTCGTCGATACCGTGACGGCGTGGGTCGAGAAGGCCAAGGCCGAGGATGACACCATCGAGGCCGAGATCGATTGTTATCTCGACAACGGCATCACCGCCTGGGAAACCAGCGAAGACACCGAGGCGGTGCAGCTCATCAGCGAGGCGGTCACACATATACACGGCGAGAAACCGAAAATGGCCGGCATGATTGCCTCGCTCGAGCTGCCCTTCTATGACCGCGCCGGCATCGACTGTGTCTCCTATGGCGGCAACACCAGGGTCGGCAGCCCCGACGAGCACACCACGGTGAAGGAGCTGGTCGATCTTACCAAGGTCTATATCGCATTCATCATGAAAGCCTGCAGCTAATACCAAGGAGCGGTGATAATGGCCAGCGCCATTGCCCTGATTGCCACCCTCGATACCAAGGGGCCCGAGGTAAAATACCTCAAGCACCGTATCGAGCAAAAAGGCGGCGCGGTGCGCATCATTGATACCGGCATGCGCGGCACACCGCTGGCCGTCCAGGCCGATGTCACCCGCGAGCAAGTCGCCAGCGCCGCCGGCGCGTCCCTGGCCGAGGTCGAGAAGCTTGAGCGCGGCCATGCCATCGACTTAATGCGTCTTGGTCTGGTCAAGCTTATGGTCGAGGAATATGAGCGCGGCGCCATCGCCGGTGCGCTGGCAATCGGCGGCCAGGATGGCGCCCTGTTGGCGGCGCACGCCTTGCAGGCATTACCGCTCGGCTTTCCCAAAATGATCGTTACGCCGATTGCGCAAGGGTCCGAGCCGTTCGGCCCCTATGTCGGCACCAGCGACGTGATCGTCATGCATTCGGTCGTCGACATATTGGGCGTCAATGCGATCAGTAAGAAAATTTTCGACCAGGCGGCCGGCGCCATGCTGGGCGCGCTTGATATGCGGATCGATGTCGCGCTGCCGCCCGGCAGGACAATCGCCGTGACCATGTATGGCAACACGACGCCGGTGGTGATGGCGGCCAAGCAGAAGCTCGAGCAGCTCGGCTATGAAGTGATCGTCTTCCACCCCAACGGCACCGGCGGCCGGGCGATGGAGGAGATGATTGCGCGCGGTTTGTTCACGGCCGTCCTCGACATGACGACACATGAAGTGACCGACGAATTGTTCGGCGGATTTCACGCCGGCGGGCCGGAACGTCTCGAGATTGCCGGGCGCTGCGGTGTACCGCAACTGGTCGTGCCGGGCTGCGTCGACTTCATTATCCAGGGCGCGCAAAACGCGCTGCCGGACAAATACAAAAACCGGCAAACCTATTATTTCAATCCCGAGGTGACGCTGGTGCGCCTCAGCCCAGCGGAAATGCAGGAGGTTGGCCGGGTGATGGCCGAAAAACTAAATGCGGCCAAGGGCCCGGTTGGCGTGTTGATCCCGCTCGGCGGATTTTCCGCCTACGCCCATGCCGGCGGCGCGCTCTACGACGCCGATGGAGACCGGCAATTTATCGACGCCCTGAAGTCCAACCTCCGCTCCGGCATTCCGCTGGCCGAGTTCGACGCCCATATCAATGACAAAGCGTTCGCCGGGAAAGCGGTGTCGATGCTGGTCGAAATCGTTCAGGCGGCGTAGCGCTTCAGGTTTGCAGTATCGCTTGGCTTTCGCCCTCTAAAATCAGGCAGGTCAGCGTGCCGCTTTCAAAAGCGCCGGTGTCGATATTGATCCGGTTGGGCAGAAACTCCGGCGTCGCGTGCACCGTATGGCCGTGCACGACGACATAACCATGGTCTTCGTCACAATCGACAAATCCCTCGCGGCTGAAGGTCAGATCATGACGGGTCTGCTGTTCGATCGGGATGCCGGGGCGGATGCCGGCATGGACGAAAAGATAACCGCCCTCGATATGCCAGGTTTTCAGACCACGCAGGAACGCCAGATGGCTTTCTGGCACAGCACGGCGTAATTCCTCTTGAATGCCGTCAAAGTCCTCGGCGCCGGGCGCGGCCAGGGCGGGCGTGATGGCGTAATTATCGAGCGTATTCCGGCCGCCATATTTAAGCCATTGCGGCCCGATCGTGGTGTCGTCCATAAAGCGCAGCAGGTAATCCTCATGATTGCCGACCAGATAAACCGTCTCAAAGCCGTCAACCGGGCCGGTCGAGATGAAATCGAGCAGCGTACGGGCGTCGCCACCACGGTCGATATAATCGCCGAGGAAAATGATCTTATTGCGCCGTGCGCCGCGGCTCGCACTGTCTATAGAAATCTTGTCCAGCAGCTGACGCAGCAGATCGAGGCGTCCGTGCAAATCACCAATAGCGTAAACCCGGACACCTTCCGGCACGCTTGGCGCTTCCCGGTTTTGTTTCTGCTGCATGCCGATATGCCTCTTCGGACATTCGCTGGGGCGAATGCGCCATACGCCAATCTATCGAGAATAGCTGGCGACCCCTACGAGAATTGAACTCGTGTCTCCACTGTGAAAGAGTGGTGTCCTAACCTCTAGACGAAGGGGTCCAAAGCCAAGTGGCTAATTAGTCGGCTGGCGGCGTAAAATCAAGCTGACATTTGGTATTTAGGCGCTAAATCGTACAATTCCGTTAAATTAAGCGAAATCATCGCGCTCAGCCGGGGCCGCGTCCTGGATGATGAGTTGCGGGTCATCGCGGTCCTGCCAGCGGTTAATGCGCAGATTGCCGGCCAAATGGAGCGGGCCCTCGCTGGCCGAGAGCAGCATATGGCCAAGCTCTTCGCCGGCGGCGCGAAACGCGATGGCGGTCAGGCGCTTGCCGGTCGCGCCGGCCAGGATGCAGCGCACATGGCCTTTGCCGACCACATTGGCGCGCACGATGCGCGCACCGCTCACCACCATGCGCGGCTCGGAGTTGCCCGAGCCGAACGGGCCGACCTGGACAAGCTCTTCGATCAATTCCAGCGTCGCGCCCTCGACCGTGACCGCAGCGTCGATGCCGAGGCTGGCCGATTGGCGCGCCGCCGCCACCGCTGGGGCAACACGCTCCATTAGAAATATTCCCAGCTGCTCTAATTTATCCTCCGCCACGCTGAAGCCGGCCGCCATGGCGTGGCCGCCGCCACTCAGCAACAGATCGGCCTGGCGCGCAGCCGTGATCGCGGCGCCGATATCGACGCCCGGAATGGAGCGGCACGACGCTTTGCCGACACCCTTATCGACCGCAATGACAATCGCCGGATTGGAATAGCGCTCCTTCAGCCGGCTGGCGACAATGCCGACGACACCCGGATGCCAGCCCTGGCCGGCGGCGATAACCACCGGCGCCGGCGTCTCGCCGCGTTCTTCGACTTGGCGCGTCGCGGCTTCGAGAACATCCGCCTCGATCGCTTGGCGCTCCTTGTTAAGCTCATCGAGGTGGCGCGCGATGGCATGCGCGGTGTCATTGTCGGCGGTGGTGAGGAGATTGATGCCGAGGCTCGATTCGCCGACCCGCCCACCGGCATTGACGCGCGGGCCCAATATATAGCCGGCATGGTAGGCGTTCGGCGTTTCATTGATGCCGGCGCTGTCGGCCAATGCGGTCAAGCCGAGATTGCCGCGCGCCGCCATCACTTTCAGGCCCTGAACGGTGAGCGCCCGATTGAGCCCGGTAAGCGGCACGACGTCGCAAATCGTGCCGAGCGCCACCAGATCGAGGAGACCCAGCAGATCCGGCTCCGGACAGGTGTCGCCATAGTGGCCGGCCTGGCGCAGTGCCCGGTTAAGCGCGACGAGCAGCAGGAAGGTCACGCCGACCGCCGCCAATTGACCGAGACCACTGTCATCGTCGAGTCGGTTGGGATTGACGATTGCTGTCGCCATGGGCAAGCGTGCTTCGGCGATATGGTGATCGACGACGATGACCGATAGCCCGGCTTCCGCCGCCGTCTCAAGTGCTTCGAAGGCGGAGATGCCGCAATCGACGGTAACGACGAGCGAAGCGCCCTGCTCGGCCAGCAACAGCAATGCCGGCGCGTTCGGACCGTAGCCCTCCGATATCCGGTCGGGGATGTAATAGCTGCCCTTGCCGCCGACGGCCTCAAGAAAGCGCAAAATCAGTGCGCCCGAGGTGGCGCCATCGACATCGTAATCGCCGAACACGGCGATTTTCTCACTTGCCTGGATTGCCTCGGCAATACGCTGGGCGGCCTTGTCCATATCGCGCAGTTGTGACGGGTCGGGCAAGGCATCGCGCAGCGCCGGATTGAGAAACGCTTCCGCATCCTCCGCCGCAATGCCGCGTGCTGCCATGATACGCGCCAAAATTTCGGATATCTCGAGCTGCTGGGCGAGCGCCATCGCCGCCCGCTCATCGCTCAGGCGGGGTTGCCAGCGTTTTCCGGAAACGGAGCGCTCAACGCCGAGAAAGGATGGAGCGTGCGTCGCTTCAGCCGCCATCTAATCTTGCATTTAATCTTGGGGTGGGCGGCGGTCGAAGTCGTGCTCGGCCTCGATCAAACGCAACGTTCCGGTGCGCGAGCGCATCACCACCGAGTGGGTATGCGCGCCGCCGGGAAAACGGTGCACGCCCTTCAGCATGGCGCCATCGGTGACGCCAGTCGCGGCAAACATGACATCGCCGCCGGCGAGCTCATGCAGGCTGTATTTGCGGTTGAGGTCTTCGATGCCCATTTTGCGCGCGCGCTTCTTTTCATCGTCATTGCGGAACACCAGGCGGCCCATCATTTGGCCGCCGATGCAGCGCAGTGCAGCGGCGGCGAGCACACCCTCCGGTGCACCGCCGGTGCCAATATAGATATCGACCGAGCGGTTGAGCCGCGTCGTGGCAATCACGCCGGCGACATCGCCGTCGCGGATAAGCTGCACCCGGGCGCGCGATTCACGCACTTTGGCGATCAATTCACTGTGCCTCGGGCGATCGAGTATCAGCACCATCAGGTCGTCGATTGCGCATTTCTTGGCTTTTGCCAGGCGGGCGAGATTGACCGCCGGTTCATCGTCGATATCGATCAAATCATTGGGCAGCCCGTCGCCAACGGCGATCTTGTCCATATAGGTATCGGGCGCATTGAGGAAACCGCCCTCTTCCGCCATGGCAAGCACGGCCAATGAATTCGGCCCGCCGGTGGCGCAAATGGTCGTGCCTTCGAGCGGATCCAGCGCGACATCGACCTTCGGCCCGTTCTTGGTGCCGACTTCCTCGCCGATATAGAGCATCGGCGCTTCGTCGCGCTCGCCCTCGCCGATCACCACGGTGCCGTCGATATCGAGCGCATTAAGGGCGCGCCGCATGGCATCCACCGCCGCCTGGTCCGCCGCCATCTCATCGCCGAGCCCGGTCAACAGCGAGGCCGCGCGCGCTGCGGATTCGGTAACGCGGACGGCGTCGAGCGCTAAATTTCGATCCAGTGATACTGCTTCGGCCATGATTATCCTCTCAACGCTGCTTGGGCAGCTCTTGTTATAAATTAACGATGCGAATCATGCGTGGAGTTTCTAACACCGCGCCCAATTCGTCCATCGCGGCGAGTGCGTTGGCGAGCGCTTTTTCTTCCGCCATATGGGTTGTCAGCACCACCGGGACGGCTTCATCGGGATTTCTGCCATGCTGCAGCAGAGATTCAACGGAAACTTCCTGATCGCGCAAGCAAGCGGCGATATCGGCAATCACGCCCGGCCTGTCTACCACCATCAAGCGGATATAATAGCTGCCGACATGGCTGCCCGGCGGCGCTTTCGGCCGCGCATTGAGGCTGGACACCGGCAGCCCAAAAGTCGGCAACACCAGGCCGCGCGAAATATCGACGAGATCGGCGACAACGGCGGAGGCGGTCGGCCCGGCGCCGGCGCCCGGCCCTTCAAACGTCGTCGTGCCGACAAAATCACCATCGGCGACAACCGCATTTAAAACGCCATCGACATGGGCAATCGGCGCGCGCTCGGGCACCATGCAAGGATGGACGCTCTGTTCGATGCCGGCAGCGCCGGCGCGCGAGACGCCGAGCAGTTTGACGCGATAGCCAAGTTCCTCGGCATATTCGATATCGAGCACATTGATATGGCGGATGCCCTCGATCTGTATGGCATCGAAATCGACCGGGCAACCGAACACCAGACTGGTCAGGAGCGCCAGCTTATGCGCCGCATCGACGCCATCGACATCGGTCGACGGGTCGGCCTCGGCATAGCCAAGTTCCTGGGCTTCCTTCAGCACGATATCGAAATTGCGCGGTTTGCCGGCGCGCACGCCGTCGCGCATCTCAGTCAGGATGTAATTACAGGTGCCGTTCAAAATGCCGTAGACGCCGGAGAAACTGTTGCCGGAAAGCCCTTCCCTGAGCGCTTTAATAATCGGGATGCCGCCGGCGACGGCGGCTTCATAGCCCAAATGCACCCCGGTTTCCTCGGCCAGACGCGCCAATTCATTACCGTGATGGGCGAGCAATGCCTTGTTGGCGGTGACCAGATGCTTGCCGTTTTGCAACGCCGCCTTGGAGAGTTGCAAAGCAATACCGTCTGAACCGCCGATCAATTCGCAGACCACATCGACATCCGCGTCTTCGGCGAGGCCGGCGGCGTCGTCATACCATTTGAGCGATGAGATATCGGGGCCGCCGGTGCGTGTCTGCGCACGCGCACTCACGGCAACCACTTCGAGGCGCTGTCCCGAGCGGCTCTCGAGCAAGCCGCCCTGCTGCTCGAGCAGTTTCAGCACGCCGCCGCCAACCACGCCGAGTCCCGCCAAACCGATCCGAAGGGTATCGCTCATGGCCGGTATTTCGGTTTATATTTAAGTTTAATAGGCAAGGCTAATCACATGAAATAACTTGACATATCGCCTAACGAAATTTTCTAATATTCGATATAGACGTCGGCCCGGCGATTCTCGGCCTCGCCCTGTGGCATATATTCATGCGTTAAAGGTTCATTATCTGAGCGCGCCATAACCAGCACAGCTTCGGCCGGCAC
>JABIXB010000025.1 GCA_018666805.1 Rhodospirillaceae bacterium
CCTAGCCCGGCTGCTGCAACAATACGCTGCGCCCGGCATAAACGCCGCTCGGGCCGAGATCTTCCTCGATGCGCATCAGTTGATTGTATTTCGCCGTGCGGTCGGAGCGCGCCAGCGAACCGGTTTTTATCTGGCCGCAATTGGTGGCGACGGCGAGATCGGCGATAGTGACATCCTCGGTTTCGCCCGAGCGGTGCGACATCACCGCCGCATAGCCGGCACGCTGCGCCATCTCGACCGCTGCCAGGGTCTCCGTCAATGTGCCGATCTGGTTGACCTTGACCAAAATCGCATTGGCCACGCCCTCTTCGATACCGCGTGACAAGCGCGCGACATTGGTGACGAACAGATCATCGCCGACCAGGCGCACATTTTTGCCGAGCGCCGCCGTTAAGCCGGCCCAGCCGTCCCAATCATCCTCATCGAGGCCATCCTCGATGGAAACGATGGGGTATTTGGCTGTGAGATCGCTATAGAGCGCGATCATTTCGTCCGAGCCGAGCTTGCGCCCCTCGCCTTGCAGATCATAGACGCCGTCTTTGAAAAACTCGCTCGCCGCCACATCGAGCGCCAGCACAACATCCTCGCCGACCCGGTAGCCCGCCGCCTCGACCGACTTCATGATCAGGTCCAAGGCCGCAGTGGTGCTGCCGAGATTGGGCGCGAAGCCGCCTTCATCGCCGACGTTTGTGCTGAGTCCGGAGTCCGAGAGCCGGCCCTTCAGCGCCTGGAAAATTTCGGCGCCGGTGCGTACCGCATCGGCGAGGCTTGGCGCCGACACCGGCATGATCATGAATTCCTGGAAATCGATCGGATTATCGGCATGCGCACCGCCATTCAGGATGTTCATCATCGGCACCGGCAGGGTGCGCGCCTGAACGCCGCCGAGATAGCGGTAGAGCGGCTGGCCGAAATCCGCCGCCGCCGCCTTGGCGACGGCAAGGCTGACCGCCAGCATGGCGTTCGCGCCGAGGCGCGACTTGTTCGCCGTGCCGTCGAGCTCGATCAGCGCCGCATCGATCAGGTTTTGCTCATCCACCGGCATGCCGCCGATGGCCGGGAAAATTTCATCGTCGACGGCGGCCACCGCGCCTTGCACGCCCTTGCCGCCATAGCGCGCCGCGTCGCCGTCGCGCTTTTCCACCGCCTCATGCGCGCCGGTCGAGGCGCCCGAAGGCACCGCCGCGCGGCCAAGAGCGCCGCTTTCCAGCAGCACATCCACCTCAACCGTGGGATTGCCGCGGCTGTCCAAAATCTCGCGCCCGTGGATGTCTATGATCGCCGTCATCTTGATCTCCCTTATATCCGGCTGTTTCATGGCATACTCTTGCGGATTCGAAAAGCTGAGAGATAAGGAAGATATCAATGAAGGTACTCGTGGTCGGCGCCAACGGTAAAACCGGGCACCATATTATACCGCTCCTAAAAGCGGCCGGGCATACGCCGCGCGCCATGATCCGCAACTTCGATCAGCGCGCCGATATGGAGGCGCTTGGCGCCGAATGCGTTGCCGGCGACCTGGAAAAACCGCTCGGATACGCCGTGAAGGGCAATTGGACCGTCATGATGGCCGCCGGGTCGGGCTCCAAAACCGGGCCGGAGAAAACCACCGAGGTCGATTTCCACGGCGTCCTCAGCCTGATCGAGACCTGCGAGCGCATGAATGTGCGGCGTTTTATCATGCTGAGCGCAATGAATACCGATGACCCCGAGACCGGCCCGGAAAAACTGCGCCATTATCTCCACGCCAAGGCGGGCGCCGATGCGCGTCTGCGCCAAAGCCTGATGAATTGGACGATTGTCCGCCCCGGCTCTCTCACTGACGAGCCAAGCCACGAACTGCTCGACATCGCCCCCAGCCTCGGGCCGATCGACGAAAACACCCGCATCAGCCGCGAGGATGTCGCCAAGGTGATGGTCGAATGCATGGCGCACGACAATACCATCGGCAAGAGTTTCGATGTCATCGACGGAAAGATCCCGCTGAAGGAGGCGCTTGAAAGCATATGAGCGGCAAGGCCGTCTTCATCGATTGCCCGGAATTTCTCGGCCAGCTCTATAACGCCGAGCTGCGTGCCATCGTGCCTGATCTGGTGATGAATATCGGCGATCCACCCGGCGGCGATACGCCGGCGCTGCTCAAGGGCGCGTTCGGCGCGATCAACGACCACACCTTTATGAACGAGGAAACCCTGCGCGCCTGCGACGGCCTTAAGGTAATCGTCTTCATGGGCACCGGCGCGTCGAGCTATATCGATGTCGAGGCGGCGGAACAGATCGGCATCCGCGTGCGCACGATCCGCGACTATGGCAACCGCACGGTGGCCGAGCATGCGGTGGCGTTGATGTTCGCCAGTGCGCGCCGCCTCGCCGCCATGGACGGCGCCATAAGAGGCGGCGTGTGGGAAACGCT
This sequence comes from Rhodospirillaceae bacterium, assembly GCA_018666805.1. Classification (GTDB taxonomy): domain Bacteria; phylum Pseudomonadota; class Alphaproteobacteria; order UBA828; family UBA828; genus PTKB01. The sequence continues at coordinate 2,414 of JABIXB010000025.1, forward strand.
CGATGGCATCGAGCTTGAACATAAGACGCTCGGTGTCGTCGGCACCGGCGGCATCGGCAAGGAAATGGTGCGCCTCGGCCATGCTCTCGGCATGAAGGTGCTGGCCTGGAACCGGAGCGGCGTGGCAGCGGATTTGCCGTGCGAGGAATGCGCGCTCGACGATCTGATGGCGGGCTCGGACGTGGTCTCGCTCCATCTCTCGCTCAATGACGAGACCGAACAAATCATCGACGCCCGGCGCATCGCGCTGATGCGGCCGCAATCGCTTCTAATCAACACCGCGCGCGGCGGCGTAATCGATGAAGCGGCGCTGATTACGGCGCTCAAAGAAGCGAAAATCGCCCATGCCGGGCTCGACGTCTTCGCCGAAGAGCCGCTCGCTGAGGGCCACCCGTTTCTCGAAATGGCCAATGTGACGCTCACCTCGCATGCCGGTTTCATGACGCGCGAGGCCTCGGCCCGCCTGTTGCAAATGGCGCTTGAGGTCATGCGCGAGGAATTGGCTGGCTGAAAGCAACTGGTCTGGACCGCCCTGCCCGGCCTGGTCCATAATTAGTCCAGATTCGAACCGACACCGATTCGACATGCTCAGGAAAAGGAACAGAAAAATGGATCTCATCTTGCGCAACGGCACTGTCGTCACCCATGCCGAGGAATTCATTGCCGATATCGGCATTGAGGGCGGCCGCATCAAGCAAATCGGCCAGGAGCTCGGCCCGGCCGCCAAAGAGGTCGATGTCGGCGGCAAATATCTGTTCCCCGGCGGCGTCGATGCCCACACCCATGTCGATTTCGAATTGATGGGCAAGCGCACCATCGATGATTTCCATTCCTCCACCGTCCAGGCGGCGTGCGGCGGCGTCACCACGGTGATCGATTATGTCTTCCCGGCGCCGGGCGAAACCCTGATGCAGGCGGTCGAAAGCTGGAAAGCCAAGGCGAAAGACAAAACCGTCATCGATTACGGCCTCCATCCGACGCTGTTTAAACCCGACGACCAGATGATCCAGGAAATGGGCGATCTGGTGGCCGAGGGCCATACCAGCTTCAAGATATTCATGACCGAGCTTGGCGAATTCGACCAGTTCGCGCCGCAATATATCGAGGCGATGAACATGGCCGGCAAGCTCGGCGCGCTAACCAATGTCCACTGCGAGGATCAGTGCTGCATCTCCTACATCACCAAGCAGTTGGAGCAGGCCGGTAAATCGAACGTCAAACACTTTGCCGATTCACGCCCGCGAATTGCCGAAGGCCTGGCCGCGCACCGCGCCATTGCGCTGGCGCGCATTGCCGATGCGCCGGTCTATCTCGTTCATCTCTCGTGCGAGGAAAGCATGGACGAGCTCAACGACGCGCGCGCCAAGGGCCAAACGGTCTACGGCGAAACCCGCCCGATTTATCTCCACCTGGATCGCGAGCGCTTCAATTCCAAGGTCGACCCCGAGCGCTATGTCGGCTGGCCTCCCTTACGCGAAGCCGATCAAATGGAAGTGCTGTGGCAGGCACTCGATAGCGACGTTCTGCAAACCGTCGCCACCGATCATGTCGGCTGGTCGATGGAGCAGAAGCTCGAGGAATCGACCGTCGATGCCTTACAACCCGGCATGTCTAACCTGGAAACCGTGATGCCGATGCTCTATTCCGAAGGCATCGGCAAGGGCCGCCTGACGCGCAAGCGCTTCGTCGAGGTGATCTCGACCAATCCGGCCAAAATCTTCGGCCTCTACCCGCAAAAAGGCACCATTGCGATTGGCTCGGATGCCGACATCGTCGTCTTCGATCCGCACAAAGACGTCACCATCAGCCACAAGGACATGCACTCCAACCAGGACTGGGAACTGCATGAAGGTTTCCAGGTTACCGGCTGGCCGGTGATGACGCTGTCGCGCGGCGAGATCATCGTCGAGAACGGGAATGTGCTGGCGAAGCCCGGGCGCGGCAAGATGCTCAGGCGGCGGAAATTCGGCGAGCTTTAAAGGGGCTTATTGCTAAGGCGAGCCGGCTCAAACGAATTTAGCTTTCACTGGGTTGATAACCATTCTTGGGCCAATCGTGTGGCTTCCTTAATTTGCTCGTCAGATGCGCGCGCTTTCAATTTCCTGGCGTATTCAACGGCTTGATCGACATGGCCATACTCGCCAGAAATGATTAGCCACTTCAAAGCCTCGGTGTAATTCTGCTCCACGCCCCAACCCTATGCGTACATGAAGCCGAGTATGCCTTGCGACATCGGACGGCCCTTCTCCGCCAATGGACGTAATTCCTCGAGCGCGGTCTCAAAATCCCCATCAATATAAGCTTTATAACCTTCGCTAAAGCCTGCTTGTGCCGGTGACGCCGACAACAGGGCGGCGATTATCAATGCGCCAAACAATCTCATTAAATTACTCCTTAAATGGTGCTCTTATCTGATCGCAAGACTGGATGACTGGATCGACTTTCATCTTACGGGTTTCCATTCTTTCGCCAATCGCTGCGCCTCGACGATTTGTTCCCGTGTCATCATATCGGCGAATTAGTCACGCATCTCGATAGCACCTCCCAAGCCCTGCGATGCCGCCAGACTGACCCACATATGCGCCTGCACAACATCCTCTGATACGCCCCAACCCTGGAAGTACAAACTGCCGAGCGATGCTTGTGCCGCAGGAACTCCACGTTCCGCCGACTTTCGGAACCATTGCGCGGCTTTGGCAAAATCTTGCGGCACGCCCCGTCCCGTCGCGTACATGTCGCCGATCATCGTCTGCGCCATTTCATCGCCATGTTTCGCCGCTTCTAGATACCACTTCGCCGCTTCGGAATTACCCTGCGCGACACCCAGTCCCTCGATATACATATAGCCAAGCAAAGCCTGCGCATTTGCATCACCTTTTCCTGCCAAGAGGCGGAAATCTCGTAATGCGGTTTTGTAGTCGCCCGTTTCCAGAGCATTAGTACCCCGGAAAAAATTAGCTTTGACACGCGGCACCTTGAGAAAGGCGCGCTGCGTTGGTTGCCACTCCTTTAGCCGGCGCCCGGCCTCATCCAACTGCGTATCGTCCATTTCCTGGCTGACAAGGTCGCGGATAATAATTGCAGCAGAATCTCCATGTTTGTGAGCTAGGCTGAGCCACATAAGGGCCTCCACGATATCCTGTGGTACACCGTCGCCGTCCGCGTACAAGAGGCCGAGATTTCTCTGAGCTGATGCGAAACCTTGCTCCGCTGATTTACGTAGCCACTTTACCGCAGTAGCTAAGTTGATCGGCACCCCCTGACCTTCAATGTACATCAAGGCAAGGTTGTATTGAGACGCTGGTTCACCCATTCCTGCCGATTGGCTATAGAGTTCCGCAGCTACAGCATAATCTTGCGGCACGCCATCGCCATCAGCATGAAGCCTGCCGAGCATCAAAAACGCCATGACCTCGCCCTGCTCCGCCGCCTTTTGGAACCAACGCGCCGCTTCAGAATAGTCCTGCGCTACGCCCTCCCCCGCCAAATAGGCCTTTCCGAGCCTGGACTGAGATTCGGCATTGCCTTGCTCCGCTGCATTACGAAACCAGATCGCCGCCTTGGCATAATCCCGCGTGAGGCCAGTGCCGTGGAAGTACATGCGGGCGAGACCAACCTGCAGTTCGACATTGCCTTGCCCGGCAGATATCTGAAACCATTTTTCTGCTTCCGCCGCATCTTGCGCCACCCCCATACCTTCGAGCAGCATCACGGCAAGATTATGCTGCGCTTGAACATGACCCTGCTCCGCCGCCTTGCGGTACCATGTCGCCGCTTCGCCATAGTCCTGCGCCACGCTTGAACCTTGCGCATATATTTGACCCAGACTGTACTGAAGTTCCGGATCGCCCTGCGAGGCAGCTTTGCGAAACCACCTTACCGCTTCTGCAATGTCCCGCTGAACGCCCCGGCCATCAAAATACATCATGCCGAGCAAGCGCTGCGCATCGACATCGCCAGCTTCCGCCAATGGGCGAAATTCGCGCAGTGCGGTGGCATAGTCGCCACGTTCATGCGCTCTATAGCCGTCTTGGATATCCGCATATGCGGGAGCCATTAACGACAACGAAATGAGCAGAAATGCGCAAGAGAACTTTTTCATGGATAAGCCCCTGATCTGTAGCAGTTTGCCAAATAGTTGATGCACTAAATTAGCGTACAACCCGCGCGATAATGGTGCCATGACATTTTTCACTTATGTCAGAGCGCCCAATTAATACATTGCCCCTTCCCCGTCGAGGGTAGCTGAACACACATTTTAGTTCGAGTGTTCAAGCGTTATCCTTGCAAGGGGAAATAACGATGGCCATACGGGCATGGCTTATCGA
>JABIXB010000218.1 GCA_018666805.1 Rhodospirillaceae bacterium
CGGCGCACGCAGCAGAATTCGGTCGAGCTCGGCGATAATATCGAGTTCGATTACCGCCCGGTCAAAGCCGGGCCGGCGCTGTATGACAGCTATCACGATTTCGCCCTCGCCGATGTCGCCATGTTCGAGGCTGGCATCAGCGCTGAAGAGGATGGCTATGACGCTGTCTGTATCGATACTATGAGCGATTCAGGCGTCAACGCGCTGCGCTCCGTGCTCGACATTCCGGTGATCGCGCCGGCCAAGGCGTCTTACCTGATGTGCCTGCTGCTCGGATCGAATTTCGGCGTCCTCACCCAATGGGATCGCTGGAATATCATTTACAAGAAAACCCTGCAGGAATACGGCCTCGCCGATAAATGCGTCGGCATCCGCTCGCCCGGCCTCGCACCCGATCCGGTCAATCTGCTCGGCGGCAAGGAAGATGTGGTGTTCCCGCAATTCCTCAAATGCGGCCAGGAGCTGGTCGAGATAGGGGCGGAAGCGATCTGCCTCGGCTCGACCACCATGCACGAGGCGCACGCTTTTCTCTCAGAACAATTGCCGGTGCCGGTAATCAATCCCGGGCCGCTCACCTATAAACTGGCCGAAACGGTGCTCGGCATGGGCCTCAGCCACAGCCGCAAGGCCTATCCGCCGCCGAGTTATCTCAAGCTCAACCTCACCCACGCCATGATGGATGGCGGTGCCGCTTATGACGGTGAGGATTAGTTCTTCACGAACTTGTCGTCGATAATATCAAGCGCCTGATCGAGCGAATCCGTCGCCAGGTCGATCTCTTCCTGGGTGATGGTGAAAGGCGGGCCGAGCTTGATAGTATTCGGCGTAAAGCCACCCAAAAACACGCCGCGCTTGGCGTTTTCGCCACCGATAATATTGTTGGGCATATCGGCGAGGTCGCCGGTGAAGGCCGAATAGCGGTCCTCCGGCACGATCGGTTCGCCTTCGCCATTGACCAGATCGACGGTATAGAACAGGCCTCGGCCCGATACACGGCCGACGGAGGGGTGTTTTTCCTGGATCGCGTCGAGCCGCTCTTTCAGATAGGCGCCGCGCTGGCGCACCTGCTGGAGGATGTTGTTGGCCAGCATATATTCGAGATTGCCGACAATGGTGGCGCATATCAGCGGATGGCCGTCCCAGGTGCTGCCGCTCCACCAGCGCGCCGCCTCGAAATGCTCGGAAATCTCCTTGCTGGCAATGACCGCACCAACCGGCAGGGCCGAGCCATTTAGCCCCTTGCCCGCCGCGATCAAATCGGGCTCGACGCCCGGCCAATGCATGTAGCCAAACCACTCGCCAAGGCGTCCCACCCCTGTGATCACTTCATCGTCGATCCAGAGAAAGCCGTGCCGCTTGGCGATGTCGCACAAGCCCGCCGTATAGTCGCGGTGCGGAAAGGTGCCGCCGCCGCCGAGCATCGGTTCGGTGATCACTGCGGCGATATTCTCGCCGCCGATGGCGCTGACGATCTGCTCCGTTGCTTCCAATGAAGGCAGACGCCCTGAGCCGTTCCAATCCTCGAATTCGGGCGCCGGAATAGGAATATATCCCTGCGCCGGGAAACCGGGGATATCCTGCACTTTGTCGAAACTGCCTTCGGGCGAAAGGTTGGCGCGGTAGCCGCGCATCATAGTCGAGCCCATAACCATGCCATGGAACGAATGCGCCTGGGTCAGGATTACCGATTTGCCGGTATAAAGCCGCGCCATCGTGATACAGCTCTCAACCGCATCGGTGCCGGAAGAAAAAATGCGCGCCCGCCCGGCCCAATCCGCATCGCCCAGCAGGTCGGCGATAATGAGCTTGGCGGCACGGGCGCGATATTCGTTGGCAAGACCGAAATAGGCGTGGCCATAGCGCTCCATGGCGCGGCTCAGCTCGGCGTGAATGGCGGGATGGCGGTGGCCCATACTGTCGGAGATGAGCTGGCTCATAAAATCCAGCATGCGTGTGCCATCGGCGAGGGTGAACCAATTGCCGTCCATACTGTCGACTGCGGTATAGCTATGCTCCGAAGCCGCCTGCAGGCCATGCAGATAGTAAGCGCGGTCCCACTTTTCCAATTGCTGCCAATCGCGTGTCATTACTCTCTTGCCCCATTTCATTGTTTGCTCGACCATGATAGCGGTCAGACCTAAGTTGAGAGAAGTGAAACGTATAACCCATTTGCGAGCCGCAACAGGCAGGAAAGGCCTGCGTGATAAATTCAGACAAAGACGCGGGTAAAGAGGACCGCCTCAACCGGCAAAGATATCAGCCGCCTGGCGCATTGCGCGTGCTCGACCGCCTCGCCACTTGGTTTGTCGATAGCCGTACCTATCCCGACCCCGATGACAGGTTGCGCGCCAAGGTCTTCGTTATAGCGCATTTTCTCTCGCCCAATATCGCGCTCCTTATTGCCGCCCTGCTTTTCTTTGTCGCCGATGTTGCAACATCGCCTTTGTATTTGTTGGTTCTCGGATTTGTTTTATTTTTTACCTACCCCTTCCTGGTAAAATGGGGAATTCCCTATCGCCGCGCGAGCGTTGTTTCGATCGTGCAATTCTCTCTGCTGGTTTATTCGGCGCTGTATTATTTTAACGGCTTCACATCCTTTGTCATTCCCTGGATCGCCGTCATTCCGGTAGTTGGGATGCTGTTTCTCGGCTTGCGCGGCGCGTTGTTGACCAGCGTTCTCGCCGCATTCGGCATTCTAACCATGCTGTTATTACATTTTGGCGGACACGCCTTTCCGCAAACGATTACGGCTGAATGGCAGCCGCTGGCGTTTATCATTTCGGCAACTCTCAGCGTTATTTTTGTTTCAGGAATTGTTCTCTGCCATTTAAGCCTCTACTGGCTTGCGCAACGCCGTCTGCAATCTGAGCTCGTCCGCCACCGCCAAACCGCGGCACGGTTTCGCGCCGCGCGCGATGCCGCGAACGAAGCCAACCTCGCAAAGTCGCGTTTTCTCGCCACCGCCTCGCATGAATTCCGCACGCCACTCACCACCATTCAGGCCGGCGTCGACCTTCTGCAGCGCTACCGCGACAAGCTCGATGCGCAACAAAGCGCTGAATACCTCCAGGATGTGATGCGTCAGGTAAAGTTACTGACACAGCTTTTGGACAATCTCCTGCTCGTCGGCGAAGAGGATGCCACCGACATCCAATTCCGGCCCGAGACCATCAAGCTCGCCGATGTCTGCCAGGATATGGTGCGCCAGATGCGCCTTGGCGCTGAATCAAGCCAGCGCCTGGATATCCATTTCCAGGGAGAATGTAAGACGGCCTATTTGGATGAAGCCATCGTCCGGCGCATCCTTTCTAACCTGCTGTCAAACGCGATCAAATATTCGCCGCCCGATGGTGCGGTCTCGCTTAGTGTGAAACGGGAGGATGACGCAATTTTGTTTGAGGTCGCCGACAATGGCGAAGGCATCGCCGAAAGCGAGCTAGCGCGCATCTTCGAGCGCTATTACCGGGTGAGTGAAACCGCGCGCGTTGGCGGCACGGGCCTTGGATTATCGATCGTCAAAGCGGCCGTGGACGCGCATCACGGCGCGATACGGGTTGAAAGCAGCGTCGGCGTCGGCAGCCGCTTTATTGTCAGCTTGCCGGCACCGCTTACCGCGGCGTGAAAGATTACGGGCGCATATCGATATAATTGACGACGACACCGACGCCTTCGGTTTCGCTTGAGACCTCGACGGCCTTCAACATTTCCTCCTGCGAGCGGGCGCGGCCGATCAAATAGACGCTGGCAAAAGAGTCGACCGCGACACGTAAATTCACATCGGCAATTCCCGCCGTCTCAATCAGGTGGATGCCGACACGGGCGTCGAGCTCAATTGCATCGACCCAGTCGAGCATTTCATCTTCGTTCGCCTCCTGGTCTTCCTCGCTCATATATTCGACGTGCCAATAAAGCTCCTTGATGTCTTCAACTTCCATCACCCGAGTGCGGAATTCTTCGTACAGTTCGGCATCGTCAAACAATCCGGTCAATAGGAGGCGCTGTTCGTAAATTTCGGTCGACGCCTTGATCGTGCCGAGTTCCGCCATGATTGCGTTGACCTCAATGACAATCTCATTGTCCTTGATAATATCCGAACTGCTGCGCGCTTCGATGGCCCGGTCAATCAAGGTTTTTGGTGCGCTGAGGACGTCATCCAATATGCCGGCCCGCACCGGAACAGGATTCCAAATACCAATGCAGGAAACGGCCAAGGCCAGCAGTGCGGTAGTAAAAAATTTACGCATTTAATCTCTCTCGGTTAGGTTGGCAAACGGGCGAACGACAAGATTGCGCGCTCATTCAATGGCGTCAATGTTACTTGCTAAATGATTTGGCGATGCAAATGGGAAATTACAATTATTGTTTTTGTTAAGACTTCCGTTTGCATATCGAAGCGGCTCAGCATATACATCCTAGATCAGTCTTCGATAAACCGGTGTATCCCGCTTGGTTAAACACGCCACGCTGTCATACGTCTCGGGGGTTCGGCGTGCTGAAATCCATTCGCAAGTTAATTGCGGATGACCGCAACGATAATGAGAGCACAGAGTAATATGAGTACAGGAACCGTGAAGTGGTTCAATTCCGTCAAAGGGTATGGCTTCATCAGCCCGGATGATGGTTCAAAAGATGCCTTCGTTCATATTTCCGCAGTTGAGCGCGCCGGGTTGCCGGGCCTCGCGGAAGGACAGCGCGTTGAATTTGAGCTGGAACCGGGTAAGAACGGCAAAAGCTCGGCCGAGAATTTGGTTCTCGTCGACTAACCGACGTTTTGAAAAGTGGCGGAGCCCTCTCTGTTAAATGGGGTTTTCGCCGCTTTACCGGCCTTGGACTAATATGCCCGGCAATGTGGTTTTGATTGCCGATCGGCACCGCCGCCCACATTCAATGCGGTGCGCCTAACGTTCGCGACGGGCAAATTGCCAGTCGAATAAGGATCGAACGTTAAACAGTGGGGTGCGGCCCGAAATTAGGATGGTTTGGGCCGAGCTGGTGTTTTTTGCGCCTTTTCCCAAGAGAATTTTGTACTTTATTTGGCGTGCTTTTTGCGCGTCAGCACGGGCTCCCAACTTGTTTTGGGATTCGACGCCGGGCCTGTCGGTGATTTTTCCCTCGCCACAACTTGATTAAAAATTTCGCGATATTCAGGGTGTTCGGTGCCGGCCAGGCGGTCCCACCAAACAAAATAAAGCCCGTAATTAACGCCTTTCGAACTGTGGTGCAGATCATGGTGAGTAGTGGTGGTGAGAATACCGAATACCCGGTGCGCCGGCGTGCCGCGCGGAAAGAGTTCAAAACCGCTATGGCCGATGACATTGCGCGCAATCATGTGAAACATGAACAGATAAATTACGACCGGATGCAGCGGTAGAACGAAAATAAGCAGGGTGAGAAACATTGTCTGCACCACCGCCTCCAGCGGCGCGAAAGCATAGGCCGCCCACGGCGACGGGCTTTTCGATTCATGATGCAAGCGGTGAAATAGATCAAACAGGCGCGGATGGTGCATCATCCGATGGGTCCAGAAGAAATAGGCATCATGCAGGATAATCGCGGCGACCAGACTAAAGACGCCATAAAGCCAGCCATATTCAGCAACCTCGGTATAGACCAGCGTCCATCCCTGCCCCATGAGGATGTAAATACAGAAGCCATTGAGGGCGAAGATCAGCGCGGCGAGGAGCGCATAACGCACTTCGCGGCGTATCACTGAGGCGGGCTCGAAGCCGGCCTGAATTTTGCGCCGGCGAAACGGATGGCCCTTCCAGCGATAGAGAAAGAGATAGGCAGCACTCGCCGGAACCGCAATCAGCAAAACCTGGCCGACCAGAATCTTCAACCAGACCGGCCACGCCACGATAAAGTCCTCGAAACCGGCCATCAGGCCCCTCTTCTGCTTGGATAGGTTTTGTCCGGATGAAACGGCCCGTATACGGGCGGCGCGATCCTCACATATTGGAGCCGCCCGGCGCAAGCCGGTCTCTAGGTTTCAGTCCTCAGGAAAACGCGTAAACAATCGGTAATTTTACGACTTAATTCGCGCACTGATTTGGCGGCGCCGACTGCCGTGTTTAGGTGGCCGTAAGGGTTAAGCAAAAACCGCTCAGCTAATGCTCCGGCGATCAGAACTTTGTCGGCGCTCGCCGTTGCGGTGGCGAACTCCCTGGCGCAGTTCGTTATTGCCAACGTCAAGATTTTTTTGCCGCCGTTCTTTTGCCACGCGGCGCTCGGGCTTTTTCCGGCGTGCCGTTAAACGTTGTTCTACCTGCCTCATCTTCACTCTTCCATCAAAGCCTTATGCGCTTCCGATTTTAACATAGTTGCGAAAAGAATGATAACATTGCTCACATATGTTAATGGCCAAAATAAGGCACGGCGTTGCGCTGGTTCGCTGCCTGGCGCCGGTCTATGCTGATAGATCGAATTGATTGAGGAACGCCGCGATGATGGACGAGCGCAAGCCCGACGAGGTTTTTAACGTCGAAGTCGATGGCCACAATGTGGTCGCCTATAGCTATGGCCAGGGTAATGAGGTGCTGTTTTGCCTCAATGGCGGCCCCGGCCTGCCGTGCGATTATGTGCGTGATTCCCATTCCTGGCTGGCCGATAAAGGCTATCGCGTCGTTGCCTTCGACCAGCTCGGCACCGGCAAATCCGACCGCCCCGACGATAATTCGCTTTGGACCGTCGAGCGTTATGTCGAGGAAACCGAGAGCGTGCGCAAGGCGCTCGACCTCGGCGTGGTGCATCTCTATGGCCAATCCTGGGGCACCTGGATCGGCATCGATTACGCACTCAAATACCCGCAAAATTTCAAAACCATCACATTGGCCAATGGCGCCGGCGATATCCCCCATCTGGCGAGCGAGCTAAAGCGCATCCGCCAATCGCTTGGCGCCGAGACCGAAGCCATGATGCAGCGCCACGAGGCGGAAGACACGCTAGACCATCCCGAATATGAAGCGGCGGTGACGATCCTCAATTACCGCCATGTCTGCCGCCTCGACGTCTGGCCCGACGCGGTCAACCGTTCGGTGTTGGATTGGAGCATGGGCCCCTACAAAACCATCTGGGGCAGCAACGAGTTCTCGCCCGACGGCAATATCAAGGATTGGAACCGCATCCCCGACCTTGGCCGCATCACCCAGCCGGCCTTGGTTGTTTGCGGCCAGCACGACCATCTCACCCCGGCTTGCTCACAAAAAATGCACGATGCGCTGCCGGATTCACGCATCAAGGTACTGGAAAACGCCTCGCACCTCTCGATGTGGGAAGTGCCGGAGGCGTATTTCGAAGTGTTATTAGGCTTCCTCGACAGCCATCGCGGCTGAGACGCGCTCAGTCGGCGAACCTTTGCAACGAGAACGGCGCCAGCAGGCCGGGCTTGCCGCTGGTGACGAAATTGGCGACCGCCTCACCGACCGCCGGGCCGAGCTTGAAGCCGTGTCCGCTTGAGCCGCACACCACAAAAAGCCCTTCGGCCTCCGGCACCTTGTCGATAATCGGCATGTCGTCCGGGCTCATGTCATAGACGCAGGCGTGGCCCGGTTTGATGCCAAGCTCGGCGAGCTTCGGCATGCGGGTGAGGAATGTTTCGAGGATTTCGACGGATTCGTCGTCGCTAACAGTTTGCGAATACCCATCCGCCTTGCTTATGAGCTTGCCGCGTTCGGTCCCCTGGTTGCGTTCGCCTGTGCCGCCGCCCGGCCACGAGCCCAAATACAAGGCATCCTCGCCTTCGGGCCGGCTGTAATTCATGAATAAATTATCGGCCCACATAAACGGCATATATTTGCGCGCCGCTCCCGGCGCATCCAAAACGGCGACCGTGGCACGCTCAATGGTGAGCGGCAGATCAACACCAAGCTGGGCGATCAACGGTTTGGTCCATACGCCGGTGGCCGAAACCACAATATCGGCGGCAATGCGCGCGCCGCCTTCAAGCTCGACTCCGGCAATTCGGCCGCCCTCAACGATGAGGCTGCGCACCCGGCTATTTGTCCTGAGTTCAACGCCGCGTTTGCCAGCGCCTCTGGCGAACGCATTGGTCGCGCTGTAGGGGTCGATATACCCGGCCGAGGGTTCCCACACCGTCATTGCCACACCGTCCCAATTATAGTCAGGCGCAAGTTTTTCGAATTCACCC
>JABIXB010000219.1 GCA_018666805.1 Rhodospirillaceae bacterium
GCCCCAATTTTCGTAATTCTCCATCAGATAGGTCCAAGCGAGGCCGGAATAGGCGCGGGCGTAATCCGGATCGAGCCTGATCGCCTGCTGGTAGAGCGCGCGCGCCTCGAGATTATCCGTCTCGTTGAATTTGGCCCATTTCTCGCGCGCGCAGAGCACCGCGTCATAGGCCTGAAGATTTTCGCAGCGGTCGAAATTGCGCGCCCGTTTGCGTTCGCTCGCTTCCAGAGTGGGAGCCAGGGTGGCGACGATGCGCTGCGTGACCTCGTCCTGGACGGCAAAGAGGTCGTCCATATCGCGGTCATAGCGCTCGGCCCAGAGGTGATTGTCGTTCGCCGCCTCGATCAACTGGGCGGTGATACGCACCCGGTTGCCGGCCTTGCGCACGCTACCTTCGAGCACATAGCGCACGCCGAGCTCCTCGCCGACCTGGCGCACATTGGTCGCTCTTCCTTTGTAGGTGAAGCTCGAATTACGCGCGACAACGCGCAGTTCCTGAAAGCGCGCCAGCTCAGTGATGAGATCCTCGGCCAGGCCGTCGGCGAAATAATCCTGCTCCGGATCGCCGCCCATATTTTCGAATGGCAATACGGCAATGGAGGGCAGCTCCGTTACCGCGCGTACCTGTGGTGCCGCGGGCTCGCCGGCCGCGGCCCTATCTGGCGCCTCGGTCAAAAGCGTATAAACCGGCACCGGCTTGGCGATATTCTTGATCGATTTCTCGCCCTCATAGCGAAATTCGCCCTCGATCTTGCCTTCGACATGGTCATGCACGGCGGCGGAAAGGGCGATGCCGCCGGGCGCCGCCAGGCTTTCGAGCCGTGCCGCCACATTGATGCCGTCGCCAAGCAGATTGTCGCCATCGACCAACACGTCGCCGAGATGGATACCGATGCGGAATTCCATGCGGCGTTCTTGCGTGAGCCCGCTATTGCTGGCCTTGATCTCGGCCTGAATCTCGCTGGCTGAGCGCACCGCTTCCACGGGGCTGGAAAATTCGGCAACGATGCTGTCGCCGGCGGTATTGAAGATGCGCCCGTCATGGGCGCCGACCAGGCGGTCGAACACGGCGCGGCACACGCCGAGCGTGCCCGCCGTCGCCTCCTCATCCTCGCCCATGAGGCGGCTGTAGCCGGCCACATCGGCGGCCAGGATGGTCGCCAATTTCCGTTTGATATGCACCTGCTGATCCACCGTCGCGCGGCCTCTGTTCCTGCGGCTACCTTCCATATGGGCATGATGGCGCAGTATATAAAGATACTGGCCCACTATCTCACAAAAGGGTGAGAAATAACTTCCCTATGGCACCGCCATTTGACCGATCTCAGTATCCGTGTACAGGTAATGCCAAGAACAGCAGGGGAGGGAAAATTGGTGGAGGCGGATAGCGGCACGGCATGGATTGGCCGTTCGGTCAGGCGTAAGGAGGATCACCGCCTGATCACCGGCAAAGGTCAGTATTTCGGCGACGTTAAGGCGCCCGAGGCGCTGCATCTGGTCTTTGTCCGCAGTGAGCATGCTCATGCGCGCATCGTCTCGATCGACATCGCCGCCGCCGCGGCCATGCCGGGAATTGTTTGCGTCGTCACCGGCGAGACGATCCGGCACGAGATCAAGCCCTTGCCGCAGCCGGTGGTGGTGCCGGCGCTGGAGGCCAATTTTCCGACCTTCTGGCCGCTCGCGGTTGGCAAGGCGAAGTTTCACGGCGAGCCGGTGGCGGCCGTCGTCGCGACGGATAAATATCTCGCCGCCGATGCCGCCGAAGCGGTACGCGTCACCTATGAGCCGCTGCCTTATGTCGGCGATATGGAAGCGGCCCTTACGCCTGAATCGCCGATCGTTCATGAAGGCTGGGAGAGTAACGAGATATTTGCCACGACCGTGACCGGCGGCGACACGCCTGAATCCGAAGCGGCGAACGTGGCCGAGGTCGAGCGCATATTCGCCGAAGCCGAGATCGTCATCGCGCAGCGCTTCCGCATGCACCGCTGCGGCGTCACGCCGCTTGAGCCGCGCGGCGTCATGGCGCGTTGGGATTCGCTCGATGGCATGACCGCCTGGATCACCACCCAGCGCCCGCATATCGACCGCATCGCCATGTCTGACGTGCTCGACATTCCGTCCGACAAGCTGCGCGTGATTGCGCCGCGCGACCAGGGCGGCGCGTTCGGCGTTAAAGCGCCGTTTTACCGTGAAGCCATTTTGGTTTGTCATCTCTCGCGAAAATTAGACGCAACCGTGCGCTGGCAGGAAACCCGGCAAGAGCATCTCATGGCGGTCAGCCAGGAGCGCGATCAGATTCATGATCTCGAAATCGCGGCCACCACAGGAGGCAAAATATTGGCGCTCAGGGATCGCGGCATCGCCGATAATGGCGATGGCTGCGCTGGCGTTTATTGGGGTTTCGTTATGCCCTTCATGGGCGCCGCCCTGATGCCGAATGCGTACGACCTGCCGCATTGCGATATCTCCATACGGGTGGTGACGACCAACAAATCGGTGCTCACCCCGGCGCGCTCGTTCGGCGCTTTCCCGACCCGCTTTGCGCTCGAACGCGCCATCGACATGGTGGCGCGCCGCGCCGGCATGGAAGCGGCCGAGGTGCGGCGCAAGAACCTGATCCAACAGCTGCCCTATGTCACCGCGACCGGCCTTAATTATGACAGCGGCAATTGGATCGGCGCCTACGATCTTCTGCTTGAGCGCGTGGACCTCGCCGATTTTCGCCGCCGCCAAAAAGCGGCGCTTAGCGACGGGCGCTATATCGGTATTGGCTTCGGGCTCGGCGCCGAGACTTCCGGTGTCGCCTCCGATGTGTTGGTGCCGATGGAGAACCAGCCCGGTTATGGCACCGCGACGGTGCGCATCGATCCGCGCGGCAAGATCGCCATCTTCGAGGGCGACGCGCCGCAGGGGCAGAGCCACGAGACCACCATGGCGCAAGTGGCGGCGCATGAATTCGGCATCCTGCCCGATGATATCGCGGTGACCACCGGCGATACGGCGACGACGCCACTTTCCTCCGGCACCGTCGGCGGGCGCGCCGGCTCCTATACGGTAAGCGCGGTGGCCAATGCCTGCCGGGTGCTGAAAGAAAAGATGGCGCGCTTCGTCGCGCATGATTTCGAGCTCAATGCATCGCCCGAGGATTTCACTTTTGCCGATGGCGAAATCGTCTATTTGAAGGACGATAATATTCGCAAGAGCTTCCGCGATGTGGCCGAGCGCATCATCATGGCGCCGATCAACATGCCGCCGGGCGAAACCGGTGGGCTTGAGCACACCGCCTATTTCGAGGCCGCCATGCAGATGTTCTGCTTCAGCGCCCATGCGGCTGAGGTTGAAGTGGATATTGAGACCGGGCAGTTCGAGATTGTCCGCTACATCACTTCGGAGGAGGTTGGCCAGGTGATCAACCCGCAAGTGGTCGAGGGGCAAATTCATGGTGGCGTTGTGCAGGGCATGTCGAACGCCATGTTCGAGCAATTCATCTATGATGAAAATGGCCAGCAGCTCACGGCCGATTTCGAGAATTACAAATTGGCGACGGCGGCGGATGTGCCCAATATCGAAGTGCATCATGAGGCGAGCGAACCCTGCCCCTACACGCCGCTCGGCTCGCGCGGCCTTGGTGAGGGCATTCCGGCGCCGGTGCCGGGCGCGCTCACCAATGCGGTCTGCGATGCACTCAGCCCGTTCGCCATCGAAATCAGCGAATTGCCGCTTAGGCCCAACAAAATCTGGCATTTGATCCAAGATGCCAAGGCCAATATTCCGCTTCAGACCTGATAGTGCTATCGTTATCGACGGTGGGCAGAGGCTTTTCTGAAATTATTAGCTTTAACGGTATTTGTGGGAGTGATTGATGTACGCACGATTGTTTCAATTTAATTTGGGCCCCGGCCAACAGGAATTTGCCGAAGGGCGGGCGGACATATTCGCGCCCGTTATTTCGGCTCTGCAGGGGCATATATCGACAACCTTCATGGCCGATCACGCCAGCGGTGAAGTCAGCACGATAACCGTATGGGAAACCCGGGCGGACGCCGAAGCCGCCGGCGAGGAACTGGCGCCGTGGCTGAAGCAGGCGCTCGGCGACAAGGTGTTGGAACCCTCGACCCTCAAGATATTTGAGATTTACGAACCCAAGGCCTGACTCCGAGTCCAATAATTACGCGCAATGGGTTAGACGCGGGCACGGGTCGTGGCGGCGTAAAATCGTGCCCGCGAGCAGCGATCTCCGGATTGTCCTCAATAACCTCAATAGCTGCTATGATGCCTTCAACCGGCGCTTATCCCGGGCCGGTACGCATCTGGAAAATTCAGGCGAAAGGGAAAGCGCGATGAAAGATTCTGCATTTTTGGTGCTGCATTTTCAGAATGGCGTTGCCCATCCTGACGGTGTGTGGGGCAAGAATTTGTACCCGCAAGTGAAAAAGAACGATTCAATCGAGAATACCAAAAAGGCGCTGGCGGCGGCGCGGGCGGGCGGCATGACCGTCATCTACGTCAATATCGCCTGGCGCATCGGCTTCCCGGAGCTGCCTGAAAATACCTGCGGTCTCCTCAAGGAAGCGAAAGAGAACAATGAATGCCTGGTTGGCTCGTGGGGCGCGGAGGTCATTGCCGAGCTTCAGCCGCAAGCGCATGAAGCCGTCGTCATCAATTTTGGCTCGGACGGTTTTGAAGGCACCGATCTCGACCTGCTGTTGCGTGTCAAACGGATCAACAATCTCTATGTCGCCGGACAATGTATCGAACATGTCGTCGAGACGACGGTGAAGCGCGCCGTCAATATGGGCTACACGGCGAGCGTTCTGAAAGACTGTACCAGCGGCTTCACCGACCAGAATTACGACGCCATGCTGGAGATCCTGCCGCTCTACGCGACGCTGACAACAGCGGACGAATTCGTCGCCGCGTTCTAACAAGAAGGTTTAGCAGAGGGAAAAATGGCGACACTCAATTTGGTTGAATATGACGATGCGCCGGCTGAAGTGCGTGCCGTCTATGACGATATCATGGCGACGCGCGGGGTCGATTGGATCAACAATTTCTGGAAAGTCATCGCCAATCATCCGCCGACCCTGAAACGCACCTGGGAAAGCATCAAGCAGGTGATGGCGCCGGGCGCGCTCGACCCCCTAACCAAAGAAATGATCTACATCGCCGTCAGCGCCACCAACGGCTGCGAATATTGCATCCGCTCGCACACTGCCTCGGCCAAGAAACAGGGCATGACGGACGAGATGCTGGCCGAGCTTCTCGCCGTGGTCGGCATGGCCAACGAAACCAACAGCCTGGCCAACGGCTTCGATGTCGAGACCGACGAAATTTTCAAGAGCTAGCCGATTTCCAGGGAGAGACAGATGGAAAAAACACAGAACAAGACACAAAGCAAAACGATGGCCCATTGCTTCAATCATGTCGGCGTCTCCGTGCCCGATATAGACGCGGCGATTGCCTGGTATTCAAAGGTGTTCGGTTTCGTTCTGATCGCCGAGCCGGTTCTGGTCAAAGACGATGGCTCGCATTTCGGCAATCTGGTGAAAAACATTTGCGGCGATAAATTCGGCGCCGAAAAAATCGCCCACATGGTGACCGGCGATGGCACCGGCTTCGAGCTATTCGAGTTTGTCGACCCCAAGGCGGAACGGCGCGAAGACACCATGGAATATTGGAAAAACGGCTTTTTCCACATCGCTATCACCCACCCCGATGTCGACGCCAAGGTCGAGGAAATCGTCGCCAGCGGCGGTCTCAAACGCTCGGATGTGTGGGAGCTGTTTCCCGGCGAAGATATAAAAGTTTGCTACTGCGAGGACCCCTTCGGCAACGTCATCGAAATCATCAGCCACCGCTACGAGCAAGTGATGGCCAACCGCTTCTAACGGGTTACCTCGCCGCCGCGCGAAACAAATCAGCAAACGGCTGATGAATACCGGTGAGATAAAATGATTCAAAATTGCCGGCGGCGGAGTTTTGGATGAGGGCGGCACTGATGCCGCTTTGCTCACAGTGGCCCATGGCGGTGGCGTGGCCGGGAATTTGGCCGAGATGGCCTTTGACGATCAGGCCGTCGGTGTCGGAGACGAGAATACCGTGGCCGTTTTGAATGAGATGGCTGCCGGGGAAGCTCGCCGGGTTGAGATTGTTGGCCATCTCGTCGAATGCCTTTTGCCCGAGCACCTTGCCGGTGAACAGGCAATCCATCCAATGGGTGAGGTCGCGCGCGGTCGAGACCATGTCGCCGGCAGCACCGGCGCCGGATAGCGGGAACCAATCGGTGGCGTCCCACACGCCGTCGACCGGCTCGCCAGCGCCGGCCACATCCCACTGACCCGATTGTTGTTCGGCGTGCATATAGGCGCGCGCCAGTTTGTCTTGTGGATAAACCTCATCAGTGCCGCAATAAGTGTCATCGAGGCCGAGCGGCGTGAACAGGCGCTGGCGCAGTTGCTGCGACAGGGTCTCGCCACCGGCCTCTATCGAGAGGATCATGCCGCTTAGAATGTAGCCGGTATTGTTATATTCCATCTCGCCCCACGGATCGCGCTGCGGTGTCGAGGCGAAGGCGAAATCGACGATCTCCTGGGGCGTCCATTGCTTGTCCGAGATCATCGGCATGTGGTTTTCGAATTCCGGCAGGCCGCTACGGTGATTGAGCAGAATGCGCACCGGCAATTCGCTGGCCCGGGGCAAGTCAGGAAACCAGCGCGTGATCGGCTCATCAAGATCAACCTTGCCCTCCTCGACCAACTGATGCAAAGCGGCGGCAACGAAGGTCTTGGTGCAACTGCCGATGCGGAAGCTACGGCCAGGCGTCATCGCCGTGCCGTTTGCCCGGTCGGCGATGCCGCTGGCGAGGAGGATATCCGCGTCCTGCCCGGGAATACGCAGCGCAGCCGTAACGCCGATAATTCCTTTGGCCACATAAGCGTCGAGAATAGCTTGTAGCCGCGCCTCGAGGTCAGTCATGCACCGCTTCCTTTCAATCGACGCAACGTGGCGCTTGGTAAATCGCTCGTGATTGAACATACTCAATAACAATATGCCCGAATAGCAACAATAACCGGGGCTTGAGGGGGAGAGATATCCATGTGTGATTCATTTGTTGCACTCGGCAATTCTACGGCTGACGGCTCGGTGCTATTGGCGAAGAGCGCCGATACGGAAGTTAATGAAGCTGAGCATGTGGTGCGTGTGCCGAGCCGCGAATATGGCGAGGGCGCCCTAGTGCGCATCGGCCATCGCACCATCCCCCAGGCGCAACACACACATGAGATTATCCTCGGCAAATCCTTTTGGGCGTGGGGCGCTGAGCTCGGCGCCAACGAGCATGGCGTTGCGGTCGGTAACGAAGCGGCGTTTAGCAATCAGATAAATCAGAGCGATGGTGCCTGCTGCCTCGATCTGTTGCGCCTCACGGTCGAGCGCGCGGCCAGCGCCAAAGAAGGTGTCGAGGTTATCGGCCATCATGTCGAGAAATTTGGCCAGGGCGGCAATTGCCAGATGATGGGCAATTATTCGTTTGATTCCGGTCTGCTTGTCGCCGATGCCAGTGAGGCCTATGTGGTCAACTGTGCCGGCAGCCATTGGGCGGCGCGTCAGGTCGACGACGTGATGGCGATCTCCAACCGCTATCAGATCAGCGACGATTGGGATGCTTCGTCGCTCACGCCGGAGAATGGCGCCAAGCCCAATTTCCGTGCCCAATTCGCCGATGAAGCGCTCGAGCGTTCGTGCGGCGCGGTGGCGCGCGAGAGCGCTGCATATGAGCGCCTGGTTGCGCGCAAGGGCTCGATCACGGTGGCCGATATGGCGGCCATTCTGCGCCATGTTGGCGATGACGAAGAAAATTACGATGTCTGCTATCCGGGCGTGCCGGACAAGGTTTGCATGCATGCGGCACCGGCGGAAGACCGCTGGTGGCAGGCGACGGGCGCTATGGTCAGCGACAGCAGCGCCGACGGCATTGTGGTTTGGATGACCGGCACGTCATGCACCGATCTCTCAATTTTTAAGCCGCTCTTTTTCGGTATCGATACCCCGAATGTTGGTCCGGCGCCGCTCGGCACCTATACCGAGGGCGCGTTGTGGTGGCGCCATGAGCGCCTACATCGCCGCGCCATGGCCGATTACGCCGCCTTGAAGCCGGAGATTCGCGCCGATTTCGACGCTCTGGAAGAGCAATTCTTTGCCGAAGGGCCGGGCCTGAAAAAGGCGTCGAAAAGCCAGCAGGCGGAATTCGTCGAGGATTGCTGGCGCCGGGCGGAAGGCGTTACCAGCGCCTGGATCGAGCGCCTGGAGAAGCGCAATTATTTTCTGCAAAACACTGATTACCGGGCCATGTGGGACCGCTTCAACCGCGAGGCATCGTTTCCGATCTGACCAAGGTTTAGCAACAATAAATCAACAACTAGTCAACTGTGGGAGAGAACGTGATGAAACGTACTGAGGTTAAAAAGAGGCACGGCCTGACGGCCGCGATTGCCACAGTCGTCGGCGGCGCCATGCTGGCGGCCGGACTGTTCGGCGGCTCGGCGGCACTCGATAGCGCCGCAGCGGCGGAGGTGAAAAAAGGCGGCACGCTGACCTTTGCCCGCCCGGAGGAGCCGCTCTCCATGACCGGTTTCACCATATCCGACAATGGCTCGATCTGGGCGATTGAGCAGGTCTGCGATTCGCTCATCGAGCCGGATGATTCGGGTTATGGCCTGCGTCCGGCGCTGGCCGAATCGTGGGATATTTCCGATGATGGGCTGATCTATACCATCCATTTGCGCGATGCCAAGTTCAGCAATGGCGATTCGGTGACCATGGCTGACGTCCAGTTTTCGCTCGACAAGGCGACCGACCCGGAAGGCTATCTTGGCTTCGTCTTCCCGGCCATGACGCGCGAAGTGGTTGACGGCAAGACGCTGAAGATCACCCTCGAGCAGCCCTTCACACCGCTGCTCTCGACCCTCTCGCTGTTCGCCGCCAATATCGTTCACAAGGCGATCTTCGAGGCGAGCCCTGAGGATTTTGGCGTGCATCCGGTTTGCGCCGGCGCCTTCAAGGTCGAAAGTTTCGAGCGCGGCAGCAAGTTGGTGCTGGTGCCGAACGAGCATTATTGGGATGCGCAGCCGCATCTGGATAAAGTTGAAATGCTCTATGTGCCCGAGAGCAACGCGCGCATTCTCGGCCTCAAAAGCGGCGATTATGACGTCATCAATGTGGTGCCGCTCAATCAGGCCAAATCAATCGAAGCTGATTCGGGCCTCACGCTTGAGGTTGCTCCGGCGTTCCGGCTTGACTATGTCTATCTCAACCATGCCCGTGCGCCGCTCGACAATAAGGACATTCGCATGGCGATGAACTACGCCGCCAACCGCGAAGCGATTCTGAAAGTGGTGTTTTTCGGCTATGGCGAGGTTCCCAACTCCTTCATGCCGGTGATCAATTATCACTGCGACGCGATTGAGAAAATTGCCTACGATCCGGAAAAAGCCAAAGCGCTGGTCGCAGGGGCCGGTTATGACGGCACGGTGATCGAGGTCATCGCCGCATCCGGCGATTCGGTTGCCCGTCAGGCGGCGCAAATTTTGCAACAGGGCTGGCAGGCCGCCGGCCTCAATGTCGAGATCATTGAATATGATGTCGGCACCGCCTTCGGCTTGCTCGAAGAAGGAAAATTCTTCTCGATGGTGTCCTACATCACCAGTGACACCAATGATCAGGATTTCCTCGCCTCCATCCAGGCCGACAATACGGTCTTCGGCGGCTTTTTCTCGAGCTACAACAACAAGCAGGTGACGGACTGGTTGACCGAGGCACGCAGTGCTTCGGATCCGGCGGTGCGCCAAGATCTCTATTGCAAGACGCAGCAGCAGGTCTATTGGGACGCGTATAGTGTGCCGCTCAATTTCAAACCCTTCGTCAACGCCTACCGCAACGATGTGATCGGCTTCCATAATTCGGTTACCGGTCCGTGGTGGCTGAAAGACGTCTGGCTCGATCGCTAGAGAGCCGGCAGGAAGCGGACGTTTTCGCCAACTTGTCCCGGAAGGTGATGCGCAGTCGCGCATTGCCTTCCGGCAAGCGCGCCCAAGCTTATGCGAGGTAGCCAAGGACGCGGATGCGACCGCCCGGCATTTGAGGGAACATACAATGGGCCATTCTTATGGCCCGTTGGTACAATTGAATCCCCTACCGCCGGTTTGGCAGTAGGGGATTTGTTTTGAAAATTTCGCGGCCGGGCTGATGCAGTTTCTCGCCTATATTCTTTCCCGCCTGGTGCAAATGGTGCCGGTGTTGTTTTTGGTTGTGCTGATCGCCTTCCTGGCGATGGAGCTGGTGCCGGGCGACCCAATCATGCTGATGCTGGGCGGGCGCGCCAACGAGACCATGCTGGCCGCGCTGCACGCCGAATTTGGCCTCGACCGCCCGGCCGTCACCCGCTTTTTTTCGTTTATCGTCAATGCATTGCAGGGTGATCTCGGCACCTCGATCATTCAGCGCCAGCCGGTTTCGGTGATCGTCGGCGAGCGCATCGAGAAGACCGTGTTCGTGATCGTCTATGGCGCCGTTCTCGCCGTGCTGGTAGCGCTGCCGCTCGCCGTTATCGCGGCGATGAAGCATGACCGCCCGGTCGATCACGCGATTCGCATCGGCGGCATGGTCGGCATGTCGATGCCGCCATTCTGGCTGGCGCTTCTCTTGATCCTGTTGTTCGGCCTCGGCCTCGGCTGGTTTCCCATCGGCGGTTATGGCGAGGGCTTTTTCGGCCATTTGTGGCACCTCTTTCTGCCTGGTCTCACCATCGCGCTCTTTCTCTCGCCCATTCTGGTGGCGTCGTTGCGCGCCGCCATGCTGGATGTGATGGGTGAGGATTATATCGAGGTGGCGCGCTCCAAAGGCCTCAGCCCGCGTCGCATCATGTTCAAACATGTTCTGCGCAATGCGCTGATCCCGGCCATTACAGTATTGTCGATAAACATCGGCTGGCTGCTGAGCGGCGCGGTGATTGTCGAATATGTCTTCTCCATTCCGGGCATGGGCTCGTTGCTGGTGCGCTCGGTCGGCTCACGCGACTATCCGGTGATCCAGGGCCTAACGGTGGTCTTTGCGCTTTTTGTCATGCTGACCAATCTCGCTGCCGATCTCAGCTACATGTTGGTCGATCGCCGCGTGTTGAGGAAATAGGCGATGCCGGCGCAGGCAATTCTTGTCGCCGCACCGGGCGCCGTGCTGCGCGAAATCGGGCGCTGGTCGATCACATTGAAGATCGGCTCATTGATGCTGTTGGTGATCGTTCTGGCCGGCATATTCGCGCCTGTCGTGGCGCCGTTCGATCCCTATTTCCAGGATTATGACAGGGTGCTTCTACCGCCGAACGGCACCCATCTATTCGGTACGGATCAGCTCGGCCGCGATCTTTTCAGCCGCGTGATCTACGGTATCCGCATCGATCTCGTGGTCGGTTTTATCATCACGTTTGTGCCGATGATTTACGGCGTCGCCATCGGTGCCCTGGCCGGCTATTACGGCGGCGTGCTCGATGGCGTATTGATGCGCCTGCTGGATACCGCCATCGCCTTTCCCTTCCTGGTGCTGATCATCGTCGTCATCGCCATTCTCGGGCCCGGCGTGCACAGTATTTATATCGCCGTCTTCCTCGTTGCCTGGACGATGTATGCTCGCCTGGCGCGGGCCGAGATGCTGGTCGAGCGCAGCAAGGATTATATGCTGGCGGCGAAGACGTTGGGTTATCCCACATCGCGCATTATTTTCCGCCATGCCCTGCCCAATATCATCGGCTCATCGGTGGTCTTTTCGATGGCCGATTTCGTCCTTAATATTCTGCTCCTCTCGGGGCTCAGTTTCCTTGGTCTTGGCATTCAGCCGCCTGAGCCGGAGTGGGGCGCGATGGTCGCCGAGGGGCGCGATTTCATTTTTGAAAACTGGTGGATATGCACCCTGCCAGGCCTCGCAATCGTCGTTGCCGGCACATCACTGAGTCTGATCGGCGACGGCCTGGCGCGCCGTCTCGGCCAACGCCACCAGGCGATCCTGTGATGCCATCAGGCGATTTTATGAATAGCAACAACAATCCGCTGCTTGAGGTGCGTGGGCTGGTCACCGAGTTCAGTCTCGAGCATGGCGTGATTGCGGCCAATGCCGATGTGCATATCCGCGTGCGCGCGGGCGAGACGCTTGGCATTGTCGGTGAATCGGGCAGTGGGAAATCGGTCCTCTGCCGTGCCATTCTGCGTCTTATTCCTTCGCCGCCCGGGCTGATCAGTGCCGGCGAAGTGTTGTTTGACGGCACCGACCTGCTGGCGCTCAGCGAAGCCGAGATGCGCCGCGTGCGCGGCACGCGCATCAAGATGGTGTTTCAAAACCCGATGACCAGTCTCAACCCGGTGCGCCGCATCGGCGATCAGATTACCGAGGGTCTCAGTGTCCATTACGGCATGGGCAAGGCCGAGGCGCGCGCCGAGGGGGTTGAGTTGCTGCGCCGTGTCGGCATTCCGAGCCCGGAGACACGTGTTCGGGAATATCCCCATCAATGGTCGGGCGGCATGCTGCAGCGCGCGGTGATCGCCATGGCGATGGCGGGAGAACCGCAATTGCTGCTCGCCGACGAGCCGACGACGGCGCTCGACGTCACCATCCAGGATCAAATACTGGCGCTGTTGCTGGAGCTACAGGAGCGTACCCATATGGCAATGCTGCTGGTCAGCCACGACCTGGCCGTGGTCGCCGAGACCTGCGATCAGGTCGCCGTGATGTATGCCGGGCGAATTATGGAAAGCGCCAGCACCAAGGCATTGTTCGAGGCACCGATGCATCCCTATACCGTCGGCTTGATGAATTCGATTCCGGATATGGCTGGCACGGCGGCGCGCCTGGTGCCGATACCCGGCCAGCCGCCGGACCTGCTGCACCTCGCGCCGGGCTGCCCGTTCGCCCCGCGCTGCGTCCATGCTTCGCCAGATTGCGCCGAGACGCCGATTGCGCTCAGCGAAATCGCGCCCGGTCACCACACCGCCTGCCTCCATCCCGAAAGAATATCGGCGGGTGCATCGTGAGCGCGGCGCAGATGGATAGGGGCGTCATGCTGACGGTCGAAGATTTGGCGATCGAGTTCAACGTCGCGCGCTCGCTCGCGCAATTGCTTCAGGGAGAAGCGCGCCAACGCCTGCGTGCGGTTGACGGAGTGAGCCTTGAGGTGCGACGCCTAGAGACTCTCGGTCTGGTCGGCGAGAGCGGCTGCGGCAAGACCACGCTTGGCCGGGCGCTGTTGCGCCTCTACCGGCCGAGCGCCGGGCGCATCGAATTTCTCGGCCGGGATTTGGCCGGCTTGCGGCGCGAGGAGTTGCGCGTGCTGAGAAGCGATATGCAAATGGTTTTCCAGGATCCGTACTCCTCGCTTAACCCGCGCATGACGGTCGGCCAAACGATTGGTGAAGTGCTCAAATTCCATAAAATTTGTCCCCGCCGCGAGAATACCGCCGAAGTCGCCAAACTGCTCGATCTGGTCGGCCTCTCCGGCGCCATGGCGGAACGTTATCCCGGCACCCTCAGCGGCGGCCAGCGTCAGCGCGTCGGTTTGGCCCGCGCCCTTGCTGTACGCCCGAGCTTTATCGTGCTCGACGAGCCGGTGGCGGCGCTCGATGTCTCGATTCAAGCGCAAATCCTCAATCTTCTGAAAGATCTCGGTGACGAACTTGGCCTGACCATGCTGTTTATCGCCCATGAGCTTTCGGTGGTGCGCCATATGTCGTCCCGCCTGGCAGTGATGTATCTCGGTAAAATTGTCGAAATCGGCGCGGCCGAAGCGGTGTTCACCAGCCCATCGCATCCTTATACCCAGGGCCTGATGAAATCGGTGCCGCGCCTGATCCCGGAGCGACGCCAGCGCGACGCGGTGCTCAAGGGCGACGTGCCGAGCCCGATAAACGTCCCCTCCGGCTGCCGCTTCCACCCGCGCTGCCCGCTGGCCCAGGATATGTGCCGCAGCACCGAGCCGCCGCTCGCGCAATTGGGCGGCGAACACTCTAGCGCCTGTCACTTTGCCGAGGAGGCGAAGGCGACATGGGCGAACGGGGCGAACGGAAACAAGTCCAATTAGGGCCTAAGCGGCGCTAATTGAGGAAATAGGGGCTATTTAGCAGGAAAAATGGCGCGCCCGGGAAGATTCGAACTCCCGACCCCCAGATTCGTAGTCTGGTGCTCTATCCAGCTGAGCTACGGGCGCGCGGAAGCGGGCGGACATTACTCATTTCAGGGATGCGCCGCAAGGGGCGGGAAGAGGATGA
>JABIXB010000220.1 GCA_018666805.1 Rhodospirillaceae bacterium
ATGCCATGGATGCGGCCGCCACCGACCGCCTACCGGTGATCGCGGAAGATGATTCGGGCCATGTGATCGGCATTGTGCACCGCGAGCGCGCACTCAAATCGCATAGCGATGCGGTGTACATCGCGTGGCGCGAAAGCAGCGGCAACCGGCGCAAGCAGCCAAGATAGAGGCCGCAGCAAATAATCTACCGGCCACGCCGTTTGCGCGCGTGGAATGCCGGCGCTTGGGTGCTATATATGTGGCTATCGATTCGCTAGTGGATGGCACATGAACGACCCCTTTGATCTTGCGGTTGCGGCGGAAGAATTTAACGCCGTAACCCCCCAAACAGCGCCGGATCCCGCCTATCTGACGGCGCTGAATGCTGAGCAGCGTGCCGCCGTTGAGGCGATCGATGGCCCGGTGCTGGTGCTCGCCGGTGCCGGCACCGGCAAGACCCGGGTGCTGACCACGCGCCTCGCCCATATCCTCTTTCAGGGCAAGGCGTTCCCCGGCGAAATTCTCGCTGTCACCTTTACCAACAAGGCGGCGCGCGAAATGGTCGAGCGTGTCTCCAGTTTAATCGGCCGCCCTGCCGAAGGGCTGTGGCTCGGCACGTTCCATGCCATGGCGGCGCGAATTCTTCGCCGCCATGCCGAGCTGGTCGGCCTTAAATCGGATTTCACCATCCTCGACAGCGACGATCAGGTGCGCTTGTTGAAACAACTCGTGCGCGCCGCCGATATCGATGAGAAGCGCTGGCCGGCGCGCGCCCTCTCGATCATTATTCAGCGCTGGAAGGATCGCGGCCTGACGCCGGAGAAAGTTGCCAGCGCGGCGAATGCCGATGGCGTGGAGTTCGCCACAGAGTTCGCTGGTGGCAAGGCGGCCGAACTTTACCGTCAATATCAGGCGCGCCTCAAAACCGTCAACGCCGCCGATTTTGGCGATCTCATGATGCATAATCTCACAATCTTCACCGCCGCCCCTGATGTGCTGGCGGAATATGAGCGGCGTTTTAAATATGTCCTCGTCGATGAATATCAGGACACCAATGTGGCGCAATATCTATGGCTTCGCCTGCTCGCCCGGGCGCGCCACAATATTTGCTGCGTCGGCGATGACGATCAATCGATCTATGGCTGGCGTGGCGCCGAAGTGGGCAATATCCTGCGCTTTGAAGAGGATTTTTCCGGCGCCGAAGTGATTCGCCTGGAGCGTAATTACCGCTCGACCGGCCATATTCTGGGCGCCGCCTCGGGGCTGATCGCGCACAATTCGGGCCGCCTCGGCAAAACCCTCTGGACCGAGGATGAGGACGGCGAAAAGGTTAGTGTCACCGGTTGCTGGGATGGTGATGAAGAAGCACGCATTGTCGGCGAGGTGATCGAAGGCTTCCAGCGCAATGGCGAGAGCATCGACAGAATCGCGATTTTGGTGCGCGCCGGCTTCCAGACCCGCGCCTTCGAGGAGCGCTTTGTCGCCATCGATCTGCCCTATCGGGTAATCGGCGGTTTGCGCTTTTATGAGCGCCAGGAAGTCCGCGATGCGGTCGCCTATCTCCGCGTACTCGCCCAGCGCGACGACGATCTGGCGTTCGAGCGCATCGTCAATCTACCGCGCCGCGGCCTCGGCGACGCCACCCTGCAGCTCGTGCACCGCCTCGCCCGCGCCAGCGATTGCTCGCTCTACCGTGCCGCCGAAATGCTGATCGAGACGGACGAGCTGAAAGCCAAACCGCGCGGCGCGCTCAGCGGTTTGCTGGAGAAATTCACCGCCTGGCGGGCGCTGGCCGAGGAAGCGCCGCACTGGGATGTGCTCGACACCCTTCTTAATGATTCGGGCTACCGCGAAATGTGGAAGAAGGACAAGACGCCGCAAGCGCCGGGACGTCTGGAAAATCTTGAGGAACTCACCGGCGCGCTGGAGGAGTTCGATTCGCTCGGCGAATTTCTCGAGCATGTCAGCCTGGTGATGGACCGCGAGGAGGGCCGCGGCGAGGAGATGGTCAATCTCATGACCCTGCACGGCGCCAAGGGCCTGGAATTCGACAACGTCTTTCTGCCCGGCTGGGAAGAGGGCCTCTTCCCCCATCAATTGGCGCTCGACGAAAGCGGCGCCAAGGGCCTCGAAGAAGAACGCCGCCTCGCCTATGTCGGCATCACCCGGGCGCGCAAGCGGGCGCATATATTGAGCGCCGCCAATCGCCTTGTGCACAATCAGTGGGTCAGCGCCCTGCCGTCGCGTTTTCTCGACGAATTGCCGGCGGAGCATAGCGAAGCGCGCAACCGCGACGGTTTCCCCGTCGTTCAGGATATGCAAAGCGAAGCCGGTGGCTGGCAGGGCCGCGCTTCAGGTGGCCGCTCTGGCGGCGCTTCAGGTGGCCGCTCTGGCGGCGGTGGTTCCGGATTTGCGCCGCGCCGTGCCCGCCCGCGCGCCAATGCGCCGGGCGTCGATGCCGCCACCTGGAACAGCGAGCCGGAGGAAGGCAGCTTCGCCGTCGGCACGCGCATCTTCCACCAGAAATTTGGCTATGGCCGCATTCAGGCCGTCGAAGGCAGCAAACTCAGCATCGCCTTCGAAAAGGCCGGCGAGAAAAAGGTCATCGACCGTTTTGTCGAAGCCGTCTGAGGAAATTGTCGGCTGGCGCATCGGTTTAACGGTCCCCGAATATTTACGGGCTGAGTTTGAAACGCTGTTGGAAGAGCGCGCGGCGGCGGTGTCCTCGGCGCTTCTCGATGAAGACGGCGAGATCGAGATCGCGCCGGAGTGTTTGTGGCGCCTCAGCGTCTATTGCGCCGGTGCGGCGGAAGGTGCGGCGCTGAAAGCGCTGCTCGTGGAAACCGCCACCCGCCTTGGCCTGGTGGCTGCCGATATCCGGAGCGAAGCCGTTCCCGACGAAGACTGGGCGGCGAAAAACGCGCAAAAATTTCCCCTCCTATTTGCCGGTCGTTTCGTCGTGCATGGTGATCATCTGCGCCCGCCGCCGGGCCGCATTGCGCTCTGTATCAATGCCGGCAACGCTTTTGGCTCCGGCATGCATGGCTCGACCCGGGGCTGCCTGCTGGCGCTCGACGCGGTGGCCAATCAACGCCGGGTGAAACACGCGCTCGACCTCGGCGCCGGCTCGGGCATTCTCAGCATCGCCATTGCCAAATGCTGGGGCGGCGGCGGCATGGGCGTGGCCAACGTGCTGGCGGCGGATATCGACCCGGCGGCCGTGGCCGGATCGCGGGCCGCGGCCGAGGACAATGCGGTCGTGGACCGCGTACGGGCTTGTCTCAGCGACGGCTTCGCTGTTGCTGAGATCGGCGCCGCCGCGCCTTTTGATCTGATCTGCGCCAACATCCTCGCCAATCCGTTGCGCGAGATGGCGCCGGAGCTGGTGCGCCATTTGGCGCTGGACGGGTTGGTTATTCTGTCGGGGCTGCTGACACGCCAGGAGGAAGAGGTGACGGCGGCCTACCAAAGCGCCGGATTACGCCGTGCCGATCAAATCCGGCTCGGCGATTGGTCGACCCTGTTATTGACCTACTGAAGGCGAAGCTGTCACAACAACGCCATGAGTGAAGTGAGCGACGCGTATCAAGGGGATGGCAGGCTGGGCGAATTGCTCGGCGCTGCCGGGGTGCCGGAGACAGCGGCGGAGGTCAGGGAATTGCTGGCTGGGATCGCCGCCGCGCCGCGCCCCATTGATGATGATGAATGGCTGCGCCTGATCGCGCCCGCGCCGGCTGGCGTGCTGCGTGGCCAGCTTGTCGCGCTCTATGAATTATTGGCGTCGGCGGATGACGGCATCGAAGAACAAGACGCATCGCCGGCGCGGCTGGCTGATTTGCGCGCCGAACTTAAGCGCCGTGGCCTGGGTGGCTTTATCGTGCCGCTCGCCGATGAGCATCAGGGCGAGTATGTCGCCCGCCGTTCGCGCCGCCTCGCCTGGCTCACCGGTTTCACCGGTTCCGCCGGCATCGCCCTGATCCTGGCCGAAGAGGCGGCGCTCTTTACCGATGGCCGCTATACCCTGCAAATCGAGCAGCAGACGGACGGCGATCTTTACGCCCGTCATCACATCACCGAGACACCGCCCGATGGGTGGCTCGAGGCGCATCTTACCAAAGGCATGAAAGTGGGCTTCGATGCCTGGCTGCACAGTGCCGATCAGCGCGCACGCTTTGCCAAAGCCTGCACCCGTGCCGGGGCCGAACTTGTGCCGGTTGACGATAACCCGGTGGATGCGGTCTGGCAGGCTCAGCCGCCGCGCCCGCTGGCGCCGATCGTGCCGCACCCGGTGCGCTTTGCTGGCCGCGAATCGGGCGATAAGCGGCGCGCGGTTGCAGCAAGGGTGAAGGAGGCGGGCGCGGCGGCGGTGTTTCTGAGCGCGCCTGATTCAATCGCCTGGTTGCTTAATTTGCGCGGTGCCGATGTGAAATGCGCGCCGCTGCCCCACTCTTTCGCAATTCTCAAAGACGATGGCCAGTTGCAATGGTTCGTCGATGCGCGCAAGCCGGTGGCGGAATTGGCTGAGCATCTCGGCAATGAAGTTTCCTCGGCCCCGCCCGAAGCGCTCGGTGCGGCGCTCGATCAATTGGCCGCTCAAAGCGCGGCGGTGCAAATCGATCCGGCCGGCGCGCCGGATTGGGCCTATCAGCGATTGCAGGCCGGCGGCGCGAAAGTGATCAAGAAAGAGGATCCGTGCGCGCTGCCCAAGGCGCTCAAGAACGAGACGGAATTGACCGGCATCCGCGCCGCCCATAATCGCGATGGCTTGGCGCTGACGCGCTTTCTTCACTGGCTTGCGCAACTGGACGGCACCGAAGGGATCACGGAATTGGCGGCGGTGGAGAAGCTCGCCGGCTTCCGTGCCGGCGGCGCGCATTACCGCGGGCCCAGTTTCGATACCATATCCGGCGCCGCCGCCAATGGCGCCATCGTGCATTACCGCGTGACGCCCGAGAGCGATCGCGCGCTCGAAGCCGGCACGCTTTATTTAGTCGATTCAGGCGGGCAATATCTAGACGGCACCACCGACGTGACGCGCACTGTCGCTATTGGTACGCCAACGCCGGAACATTGCGATCGCTTCACCCGGGTGCTGAAGGGCCATATCGCCTTGGCGCGGGCGTGTTTTCCGAGCGGCACCACCGGCACGCAGCTCGACAGCCTGGCGCGCCAGTTTCTCTGGCAGGCCGGGCTCGATTACGATCACGGCACCGGCCACGGCGTCGGCGCCTATCTGAATGTGCATGAAGGGCCGCAGCGCATTTCGAAACATCCGAGCCAGGCGGCGCTCGAGCCCGGCATGATCGTTTCCAACGAGCCCGGCTATTATAAGGCCGGCGGCTATGGCATCCGTATCGAAAATCTGGTGAGCGTGATCGCTGCGCCGGGTTTGGAAAATTCCGAGCGCGCAACCCTCGCGTTCGAAACCTTGACCATGGCGCCGATCGACCGCGCCCTGGTCGATCGCGATCTCATGACGGAAGAAGAACTTGCCTGGCTCAACGCCTATCACGCCGAGGTTTTGGCATGCTTGACGCCGGGGTTGGCTGAATTGCCGGAAGTGGCCGACTGGCTGAACGGCGCCGCGGCGCCGATCTCTCTCTAACGTTTTCCCGCCGCGATCAAATAGGCGATGACATCAGCGCGCGCTTCGGCGCTGTCGAGAAAAAATTCCATCTGCGCGCCGGGCAGATATTTCTCCGGCCCGGCGAGCCAGCGATCGAGCCGTTCCACCGTCCAGACAAAGCCGGCATTCTTGAGCGCCGGCGAATAATTATGCTCCGCCGCCGTGCCCGCCTCGCGCCCAATGACGCGATAGAGGTTGGGGCCGAAAGTGCCATACTTGTCGGCCCGTGCCGAGTGGCAGTTACGGCATTCCTTGAAGATTTTCCGCCCGTTCGAGCTGTTGCCCTCGGCAAGCGCCGGTGCGCCGGCGCCAAGGCCAAGCATAATGCTAAGCGAAAGTATGAAGATTCCGGCAATCCGCATAATTGAATCATGCGGGATTGGCGGCCGATCCTCAAGTAGGATTTGCGCGAAAGTTTCGCTGGCGCTGCTCTTCGTCGAGAGCCAGGATCATGAAGGCGAGTTGGCGCATGTCGGTGCTCGACCAACCGGCGGTAACGCGGCCGTCTTTCCACAGTACCGACATGGCGACTTCTTCGATCTGGTCGAGATTTTCGAGGCCGGAGCTGAAGATTTCCGCCGGCGTGGCGCCGCGCAGGCTGACAATTTCCGCCATGTTTCTATCCCCCCAATATGGTCAGATGCATGTTCAGACAGCCCGGCTGTGGCGGGCCTCGGCGTTCTGCAAATAGGTGTCAAAGGCGGCGCAAATTACACGCAGTAGCGGCCTGCCTGGCTCGGTGACGGTGATGAGCGGGCCCTCGATCGTTACCAGCCCGTCGCCGCGCAGCGGCTCGAGAGCGCCAAGCTCGGCCTCGAACGAGCGTGGCTGAAAATCATGCGCGTGGCAGATCGAATCCAAATCGACTGCCAAATTGCACATCAATTTCTCGATGATGGCGCGCCGGAGAATATCTTCACGGCTTATCGAGATACCGCGCTCGGCAGCGAGGCTGTCCGTGTCGATGGCGGAAATATAGGCCGGGGTGTGCACGATGTTTTGGACATAGCCTTGCGGCAGGCTGCTGATGGCCGAGGCGCCGAAGCCCAAAAGGGCGGCTGCCGGATCGTCGGTATAGCCCTGGAAATTTCGCTTTAGGCGGCCCGCGTCATGAGCCCGCGCCAGCCCGTCTTGGGCCTGAGCAAAATGATCGAGGCCGATCCATTTATAGCCCGCCGTCTCAAAGCGCCCGGCAGCGGCGAAAAATTGCCCGAGCCGCGCCTTGCCGTCCGGCAGGTCTTCTTCGTTAATCAGTTTCTGATGCGCCTTGAACCACGGCACATGGGCATAGCCAAACAGCGCCACCCGGTCGGGTGCCAGCTCGAGCACGCAGGCAACGCTGTGCTCGATGCGGGCGCGGGTTTGCAGCGGCAGGCCGTAGATCAGGTCGATATTGAGCGCCTTGATGCCGTGTGCGCGGAAGGCTTTGACTTTCTCCCGCGTCATGTCGAAAGGCTGTATCCGGTTGATCGCCTGCTGCACCTCGGGGTCGAAATCCTGTACGCCGAAGCTGACCCTATTGATGCCGACCTCGGCGAGCGCCGCGATATTCTCATCGGCCAGGTCCCGCGGGTCGATTTCCACAGCGATCTCGGCATTTTCCGCGAGATCGAAAAATCCGTGGATGCGGTCGAACAGGCAGTGCCAATCCTCGGGCGCCACCAGGCTGGGAGAGCCACCGCCGAAATGTATATGGCTGACCCGCCGCCGCCCCGCCAGGTGCCCGGCGACCAGCTCGATTTCGCGCATCAGCTTTTGCACATAGCGCGCCACCGGCGCGTAGCGCCGCACCACAGTGGTGTTGCAGCCGCAGAACCAGCACAATGAATCGCAGAACGGAATATGAAAATAGAGCGACAGCGGCTCCGCCGGGTCGAGCGCCTCAAGCCACGCGCCATAACGCTTCGCGCCGACGTCGGGCGTGAAGTGGGGCGCCGTCGGATAGCTGGTATAGCGCGGCGCCGGGCCGTCATGGCGATGTTGAATTTGCCCCTGCATGGGGGCGGAGTGTGGTGCAGCTCTCTCGTGCTGTCGTTGATTTGTATCAAGCACGGGCCACCCGGAAGTTGCTCCCGCGGCCGATAGTGGCAATTAAGGCAAAACGGTGCTTGCGCTGGCCGGGCGCAATGCGCATCTTGCGGGCGGGCCTGTAGCTCAACTGGTTAGAGCCGGCCGCTCATAACGGTCTGGTTGCAGGTTCGAGTCCTGCCGGGCCCACCATTTCGACACAAAGCTGGGCACCGAATGGTCGCCTGGCTTTGTTGCGTTTGAGGGCGGCGCAGCCGGTTTAGCTTTGCCGGAGCAGGATATCGGGGCCAATATCGCCGATCTTGGCAAGCCCGGAAAGGCCCATCGCGAGATCGATCTCGCGCCGGAAAGTCTCCAATACATGCGCGACGCCGGCCTCGCCAGCGACGGCCAGACCCCAAAATTGCGGCCGCCCGGTGAGGCAGCAGTCGGCGCCGAGCGCCAGTGCCTTGATCACATGCGTGCCGCGCCGGATGCCGCCATCGAGCAGTATCTTGGCGCGCCCGTCGACCGCTTCAACGACGCCCGGCAGGGCTTCAATTGCCGATGCCGCGCCATCGAGCTGGCGCCCGCCATGGTTTGACACCAGCATGCCGTCGACACCGTTTGCCACCGCCGCCGCCGCCTCGTCCGGGTGCAACACGCCTTTGAGGAGGAGCGCGCCCGGCCAAATGCCGCGCAGCCATTCGATGTCGCGCCATGTCATGCCGGGGTCGGGTAGGGTCAGCATGCGTTCGGCCAGTGCGGTCAGATCCTCGGCCTCGCCCGCCCGCTTGTAATTGCCGAAGGTGATCCTGGGAATCTCGCGGCGCATACGCCAGAGCCAGGGTAGCTTGAACGCCATGCGCGCAACCTCACCGGCCGAAAGACGCGGCGGGATGAGGAATCCGTTCCTGATATCGCGCTCGCGGTTGCCGACGATCTGCGTGTCGATGGTCACCACCAGCGCTTCATAGCCCGCCGCCGCCGCACGTTCGGCGATCTCGCGTGTGAGTTCGCGGTCTTTATAGATATAGGTTTGCATCCAGCGCGGTGTAACGCCGGTACCGGCCAGCGCCTCAAGCGTGCACACCGATCCATGGCTGAGACAATAGGCAGTGCCCGCCGCCGCCGCGGCGCGCGCCGATGCGGCCTCGCCGTCCGGCCACAACAGGCCTGCCAATCCGGTTGGCGCCACCATCAGCGGCATCGACAATTTCTGGCCAAAGAGCGTAATCGACATGTCGCGCTCGGCCGCGCCGTTGAGCGGCCGGGGCAGCAGGGAAAGCGCATCGAAATCGCTCTCGTTGCGGCGCAACGTCACTTCGTCACCGGCACCGCCATCGACGAAGTCGAAAATCGCGCGCGGCAGCGCACGCTTGGCTTCTGTCCGCATCGCCGCAACATTGAAGCCGCGCCGCTGCCAGCCTGGCGCCGGGCCGCTCATTGTAATTTTATGGCTGCAGCGAATTGCATGTGCAGAGCCTTTGTTCTTAACAAATTTGCCAGGATCGATATTTAGCATAAAGCGCCCGGGGGTGCGAACCGGCTGCGGCCTGCAATGATGATACGAACGATGTGTTTTTTTCGCGGAAAGGATAGTATCGGCGCGCTTGTTTGCTGTGCGTTGATAGGAACGAATATATGAAAATCGGAATCGTCGGCACCGGGGCGATGGGCTGTGTTTACGCGGCGCTGTTGGCTGATGCCGGTAATGAGGTCTGGGCGGTGGATAGCTGGGCCGAGCATGTTGCGGCGATGGCGGCGGACGGCCTTTACCTTGAGGGCGCGAGCGGCACGCGTACCGTGCGCCTCAATGCCACCACCGAGCCGGCCGAAGCCGGCCCGTGCGATCTGGTGATCATCGCCACCAAGGCGATGGATGTGGCGGCGGCGGCGGAAGCGGCGCGCCCGATGGTTAAACCCGACGGTACGGTACTGACGATTCAAAATGGCCTCGGCAGCGCCCAGAAGGTCGCCGATATTCTTGGGCCAGAGCGTGTCGTTCTCGGCGTGGTCGGTGGTTTTGGCGCTTCCATCACGGCGCCCGGCAAGGCGCATCACAACGGCATGGAGCTGGTTCGCCTCGGCGAGATGAATGGCCCGATCTCGGAGCGGGTGGAAAATCTGGCCGAGCTCTGGCGCGGCGGCGGGTTTACCGTCAAATGCTTCGACGATATGGACCAGCTGGTGTGGGAAAAGCTGATCTGCAATTGCGCCTTTTCCGCCAGCGCCGCGCTGACCGGCTGGACGGTCGGTGAAATCATTGATGACGCGCATGCCTGGTCGGTGGCGAGCAACTGCGCGCACGAAGCCTATCTGGTGGCGCGGGCGAGCAATATCCGTCTCGATATCGTTGATCCGGTGAGCTATGTGCGCGATTTTGGCGCAAAGATTCCGGATGCGAGGCCGTCGATGCTGCTCGACCATATGGCCGGCCGGGCGAGCGAAATTGACGCCATCAATGGCGCCATTCCGCCGGCTGCGGCCAAGGTTGGGGTTAAGGCGCCGGTCAACGAGACGGTGAGCGCCCTGGTGCGGGCCAAGGAGAAGAAATTTGCCGCGCCGGGCGTGTGATGATGGCCGTTGATTAGCATGATCCGCTGCTGGTGGCGGCAATCTGACGCCGCCGCCAGCCGATGCCGATGTCTCGCGCATGATTTTGGAGACGGACCGCCTGGCGCGGCACTTCAGCGCTGCTGGTGGTCGGCATTTGCACCGACATCTGCGTTATTGATTTGGCGCTCACGCTTTTGTCTGCGCGCAGCCACAATATGATGCCAAGTCTTGTGAATATTTTTGTTTATGAATCTGCATGCTCGACCTATGACCTACTGCGTGACAAAGCCGAGGCACTTATTTTACCTATATTTATAGCCCATCCGAAGGAAACCACTCAGTATATATGGCTATACTTTATGGCCAGCCATGACGCCCGCCTGGTAGATACAATTACGTATTTATCCCAAGAGTTATCCACATATTAGTTTTTTATCCACAGGAAATGCTGCGAATGTCCACAAGATTCTTTCTCAAAATCACCCAAAAATGTTGATTTTTCGCGACCATTGCGACTAAATTTTCAGTGGGCGACAACC
This sequence comes from Rhodospirillaceae bacterium, assembly GCA_018666805.1. GTDB lineage: Bacteria > Pseudomonadota > Alphaproteobacteria > UBA828 > UBA828 > PTKB01. The sequence goes on from JABIXB010000220.1 coordinate 10,711, forward strand.
CGGCAATGCCCGGGAAGTTTGGGAGTTAAAGCGTGGATAATGATCTTGATTTAGAGCGGGTCGTCAACGATCCCGACTATCGCCGCAAGGTGATTGATGACCTCAAGCGTGACGAGGCCGATCGGGACAGCGGGGATGTGGCCAGCCAGAGCGGCAAAAGCGGCCCGCCCGTCGATTCGAAGCATGGCTGCGGCTGAACGGCCTATTGTTCAGCCAATTTCATAATTTAATCGGCTTTTTTCTGCTTCCACCTTTATCTTGCTTTCCAGTGGCCGGCTGGCTCAAGGTCGGGCCATGAAAGTGAACGGTGTCGATTACCGGACGATTTGGCTGGCCGAGGATGGCTGGGCGGTGGAGATCATCGACCAGACAAAGCTGCCGCACGCCTTTGAAACCCATCGCCTGGAGACGGTCGAGGCGGCGGCCGTGGCGATTGGCGACATGTTGGTGCGCGGTGCGCCGCTGATCGGCGCCACCGCCGCTTACGCCATGGCGCTCGCCATGCGCAGCGACGCCGCCGATGACAATATCCCCCGCGCCCACGATCTGCTGCTTGCCACCCGGCCGACGGCGGTCAATCTGCGCTGGGCATTGGCCGAGATGACGGCACTGCTCAATCCCTTGCCGCCGCAACAACGCAGCGCCGCCGCCTATGTGCGCGCGGCTGAGATCTGCGATCAAGACGCCGCCATGTGCCATGCCATCGGCGAGCATGGCGCGGCGCTGATCGAAGCGGTGGCGGCGCGCGGCACTGGTGGTCCGGTCAATATCCTTACCCACTGCAATGCCGGCTGGCTGGCGACGGTCGATTGGGGCACGGCGCTGGCGCCGATCTATGTCGCCCATGACCGCGGCGTCGATCTGCATGTCTGGGTCGATGAAACGCGCCCGCGCAATCAAGGCGCTTCGCTCACCGCCTGGGAACTGGCCAGTCACGGTGTGCCGCATACTCTGATCGCCGATAATGCCGGCGGGCATCTGATGCAGCACGGCATGGTCGATCTCTGCATCACCGGCAGCGACCGCACCACGGCGGCAGGCGATGTTTGCAACAAGATCGGCACCTATCTAAAGGCGCTCGCGGCGAAGGATTGCGGCGTGCCGTTTCATGTCGCGCTTCCCATCAGCACCATCGATTGGAGCATGGGCGACGGCCTCAAGGAAATTCCCATCGAGCAGCGCGACGAAAACGAGGTATTGGAAATCTCCGGCCGCGACGCGGCGGGCGAGGTTCACACGGTGCGTATCGCGCCTGAGAATTGCCGTGCGGCGAACTATGCTTTTGACGTCACTCCGGCGCGTCTGGTCAGTGGTCTGATCACCGAACGCGGCCGCTGTGAAGCATCGCGCCAAGGCCTGCTCGATCTTTATCCCGAGCAGAGGTAAGGATTCCAATGCAAAGCCTGTGGCGCGACGAGGATGCAGCGGATTTGATTGCGCGCTATGGCGCCGAAGGCATTGGCCGCGATATTGCGCTCTGCCTTTATATGACGCGCCTGCTCGGTGGCGACCGGCGATTGGTGCTGCATGGCGGCGGCAACAGCTCGGTTAAAACGCAGGTCCGGGATATTACCGGCGTGGATACGGAAATACTCTCGGTCAAGGCGAGCGGC
>JABIXB010000221.1 GCA_018666805.1 Rhodospirillaceae bacterium
CCAGGCTGAGCTCTATCTGACGCAGCAAATTCAATACATCTTCATCGGAATATCGCTTCCTTGCCATCCCAAAACCTCCACATGTTCGCAAAATATCACGAATTACGTGGCTCAGTTATAGGGGGGCAGGACAACTGGTGAAGAAACCGTCATAGGCGACCATCACCGGCAGGCGCACATCCTTGTGTTCGCCGATGCGCACGGCGGCGAAGTTGAGGTCGTAGATTGCCTGCGGATCGCGCGCGAGCAGAATGATCCAGCCGGTATTGAGGACGAAATATAGATCGGAATGATCGCAGCGGATGTCGAGCGGACCTGAAACCGTGCGCGTCGCGATGTTGAGCACCATCGGCGCCCGCGTTCCGGCCTGCACCGGCAGTTGCTCAAGCGCGTAAAGAAGCCCCTGCGACGAGGTCACGTTGAGCACCCGGCCACCACCGAGCGCCGCGCCATAACAGATACCGGCGGCGCCGTGTTCGCCATCGCCCGGCACCATGACGATGTCATGCGCGCCCTCGGCCTGCATTTCGGAAAGGCTCTCGGCGACCTCGGTCGACGGCGTGATCGGGAAATAGCCCATCAGGTGGAAGCCGATGTCGCGCGCCGCCAGGGCCGCCGCCTCGTTGCCGTTGCGAAAGTCAGCGTGCTGGCGGATCAGGTGTCTCTCCGTGCCGGGCGTTTCCGCCGCAAGGCTTTGGCTATTGGACGCCACGGATACCTCCATTTTAACTCACCAATTGCGGGAACAGCGGCTTGTTCAGCTGCGCCGCCAATCCCGGCGTTTCCGGCTCGCGCGTCATGGCGCTGGTCGGGCATGTCTCGATGCAGCGCAGGCAACCCTTGCAATAGCGGTAATCGACGCCAACCAGCTTGGTCGCGGCCGGCACCGGCTGGTTGTCCTCGGCGTGCCATACCAGGCACAAATCCGGACACACCATGTCGCACATGCCGCAGTGAATGCATTTATCGGCATCAAGCACCGGCAGCCAGCCGGTTCGCGAAGTCGACAAATCATTCCACGCCGTCGATCCGGCATTGAGAATGATGCCGCCCGGCGGCGCCGTCTCGTATCCCCACAGCGGATCGGACCGGATGACCGGCACATCGCCGTCCGCCTGCCCGGCGCCCGGCAATAGTTCAAACTCCGCCATGCCGCGGCAGAATGCGGCGGCGTTGCCGGCGGCCACATCCGGGTGTTTGTGGCTAAATTGATCATTGAGCGCGTGCAGCAGAATATCGCCATCAAAGAACGGCACCGCTTGGGCCAGGGTGCCGATCAACACCGCGTTGGGCCGCGAATTCTCTTCCGCCGCGATGCGCTGGGCGTCGATGCGGATTATTTTTGCGGTGCGCGGCAGACGGGCGAGACCATCCGGAACTTCATCTGGCGGGCCGGTAAAGATCAGCGTGCCACCGGCGCGGAGACCGGCGGTGGTCGCCGGGTCGGCGAGCAGGGCGCGGTGAAAGACGACAACGACATCCGGGGTCTCTACCGGCGCGCTGGTGCGGATCAATTTGCCGGGCGGACCAAGCCGAATGAACGATTTTACCGGCGACCCTTTTTTTTCCGAACCATAGGAGGAAAAGTGAGCGCCATTCAGGCCCATGCGCAGCACCGCCGCCTTGGCCAGGAGCTGGCCGCCAACATGCGCGCCGAGCCCGCCGATCGATTCGAAGCGAAGCTCGAAAAAACGGTCTTTATAGGGTAGTGAAACTGCGTTTCCCACAATTGCCCCACCTTTGGCCGCGCGGGAATTGCTGCCCGCATCAATCACCAAAGGTTTAGCAGCTTGGGCCGCTGGCTAATTTGATCTAAATCAGCCTTGAGCCGGGCCGCAACGGACCTGCACGCTGCGCCAATCTATTCAGCGTGGAGCAGGCGGTGATTTAGCCGCCATATTTTCGTTTGATTTCCGCGCCAAATTTTTTCTCCGGCAGATATTTCGTCCCGCCGAACCAAATCTCGCGCACGCGGCCATTGCCGCCGCGCACCAGGCGGGCCTCCTCGCCGAAATTGGCCAGGCCGGTGGCTTTGCGGATGGTGCCGTGGCCGCGCTTGGTGACAGCTATTTCGCTCGCGTCGAGGAATGGCACCGCCAATCCCGGGTCGGAGACAAGAATATGATCGCGCATGGGGACGAAATCGATCGTGCGCCACAGGCTCCACCAGCGGCCCGTCCAATCGCGCGTCTTGGCCGTTGGCGCGCCACGTTCGGCAAATGTTTGCAGAATTTGGATGACAGAATCAGACCACGCCCAGGCCGGGCCATCCACCGCATTGGTCAGGATCGAAACCGAAATGTCGCGCCCCGGCAGGACGACGGTGCGGCTGAGGCAGCTCTGGAAGCCGCCGGCATGGCCGAACCACTGCCAATCGCCCACCTTGCCGCGCATGATACCGAGGCCGTAATAGCTCTCGGCGCCAACGCTCGTATCGCGCCATTGGCTGCGGATCATTTCCCGCCGGCTGGCGCGCGTGAGCAGGCTCGATTTCGCTGCCGGATCAAGGCCGGCGAAGAAGCGCGCGAGATCGCCCGCCGTCGAGATAAATCCGGTTGCCGGCGCCAGCGCATGGGTCTTGTTATCGCCCGGCACGATCAGCCGTTTGCCGAGCGGCAGCTTGCGGCTATGTCCGCGCGCAAGCGGTGCGCCGCGCGGCGCCGGTGCGTCCGCGTCCGTTTCGCCGAGCTTGGCGGCGGCGATAATTTCGCGCCGCACCCAATCGTAATAGGGCTCGCCCGTTACCGCCTCAATGATCAGGCCGAGCAGGCCAAAGCCGTGATTGGAATATTTAAGCCGCGTGCCGGCCTCGATGGCCGGTGCCTCCTTAAGCGCGGCGCGCAATTCCTTTTCGCCGAGGAAAGGGCGCCGGTCCTGCCATTGCCCGGCATCGGCGCCATCGCGGATCAGGCCGGCGCTGTGCGACAGCAATTGGCCAATCGTCGCCTCGGCCACCAACGGATGAAGCCCATCGACATAGCGCCCGGCCGGATCGTCGAGGCGGAGCCGGCCAGCCTGGCGCAGCTTGAAAATAGCGGCGGAGGTGAAGCTTTTGGAATGGGAGGCAACGCGAAAGCGGTGCCTGGGGGTGAGCGCCTTGTTGGTCGAGATATCGGCAACGCCAAGCGCCTGCTCCAGAATAACGCGCCCCTTATACGCGACCGCGACGACGCAGCCGGGCTGATCGATAAGCCGCATCTGATATTCGAGCCAACCCGGAATGTAGTCCGTTGCCGCTTTCAGCCAGCTTTCCATCGCATTGCTTCCTTTTTTTGAAATTTGCCTAGAGCGTTACCATTTTGCTGAAATGAAGAAGCGAAGTAAAATACCCGCCGCAAGGAGGAGGCGTATGCACCATGATTAAGCTGTATCGATTCCCCCCGTTGGGCAGTTTGCCCTCGGCCAGCCCATTCTGTGTCAAGGTTGAGGCCTATCTGCGCCTGGCCGGGATCGAATATGAGCCGCGCGATATGCACGATCCGCGCAAGGCGCCCAAGGGCAAGCTGCCGTTCATCCGCGACGGCGAGACGGTAATCGCGGATTCATCGGCGATCATCGATTATTTGGAAAAAAGCGATCGGGGCGATGCGCTCGACAAGGATTTGAATCCGGCTGAGCGCGCCACCGCGCTGGCCTACCGCAGAATGATGGAGGAACACACCTATTTCTGCATTGTTCACATGCGTTGGGCGCGCGACGAGGTATGGCCGGAGGTCAAAGACCGCTACTTCTCTGCCATGCCGGTACCGCTGCGCTGGATCGTGCCGGGTGTTGCGCAAAAGCAGGTGCGCCGCGATTTGCATGGCCAAGGCATCGGCCGCCACAGCGACGCGGAAATCAACGCCATGGCGCTTGCGGACCTGCGTGCGATTTCAGTATTTCTCGGCGACAAGCCGTTTTTCCTGGGAGAATCACCAACCACCCTCGACGCTACCGGCTACGGTTTTCTCACGTCGGTGTTGCGCGCGCCGTTCAAATCGCCGATCCGGGCCGAGATCGACGAGCTTAAAAATCTCGCCGCCTATTGCGCGCGCCTTGATGCGCAATATTTCGCCGACGGGTGAGCGGCCGCCGCTAAGCAGTCAGAGCTTTGCGGGCAATATGAAAACTGAGGACGCCGGTGAGAAAATCCCGGTGGCGCACGTCTGAGAAGCCGACTTCCCGCAACAGCGCCGACATCTCCTCCGGCTTGTAGAAGTGCCGAATCGCATCCGCGAAATATCCGATGCATTGTCTGCTTTCGCGCGAGCTGCCGAACAGCATAGCCGTGAACCAGACGGATGCCCGCAAGTAAGGCAGATAAGGCGCCTCAACGAGGCACC
>JABIXB010000222.1 GCA_018666805.1 Rhodospirillaceae bacterium
CGAGCTTCCCATGCCCTTCAGGCTGTGGCACTGCCGGCGGATCGCCAGCAGGGTTTCTTCAGCGTCGTTGCCCGGTGAGCGGCTATTTGCCAATTCTACGCTAATATCTTCCAGGCGCGCCTGCGCATCGGTCAAAAACTCATCGCGCAGCTGCGCCAGAATTTCATCACGATTTTCTTCTGAATTTACCTTATTTTTTTCGTCGGCCATTCAGCAAAAACCCAAAATATGCTGGTTGTAATAGTTTATTCAGCCGCACCAGTTTGAGCGGATTTCGCAAAGATTCCCTTACAATTTACGCTTAAGAAGACATTAACTAGGACTAATTCTTACTAAAAAGTGATTACCCGACCCCGGCATAACAACTAAGGACTATTTATTTCGATATGGATCACAGCATTTTAGGATAATCTCTGTTGAATAGGCTACTTCGGGCGGGGATGGTTAAGCCTGAATTCAACGCATGTAGGAGCCACCGCACACGTCGATGGTGTTGCCGGTGGCGTGGCGCGCCCGGCCCGAGGAAAGAAAGGTAATCACTTCCGCCACATCCTCAGGCGGGGTGATTTCGCCGAGCGGGATTTCAATTTTTGCCGCCGCCAGCACCTCGGGCGACGCGCCCTGGGTCGCCATATCGGTTGCCGTCCAGCCGGGAGAGACGGTATAGGCCAGCACGCCGTCTTTCGCGAACGAACGCGCGATCGAGCGGGTAAGCGAGACCAGCGCCCCCTTGGAAGCGGAATAATGGACATACCTCTCCGATTCCCCCCGGAAGGCGCCTCGGCTGGCAACATTCACGATAATGCCACCGCCTTGGGCGCGGTAGTGATGAATGGCGGCGCGGCAGAGATCGCCCGGCGCCTGCAAATTAATTTGCAGAGTCCGCGCCCACGAGGCGCGCCAGGCGTCGAGCTCCCAATCCACATCGGCATGCTCATAGACGGCGGCATTGTTGACCAAAACATCGATGCGGCCTTTCCAGGCGAGGGCCGCGTCCCATAGACGCGTTACTTCATCCGGCTCCGCCAGGTCGGCTGATATTGCCAGGCTGCGTTCCGGCCCGGCGGCCTGTACCAGTTCAGCCGCTTGATCATGGCTTTTGCCGTAATGCAGAATCACGTCGGCTCCCGCCGCGATCGCCTGCTCGAACGCCGCCCGGCCAATGCCACGCGAGGCGCCGGTCATCAAGATGATTTTACCGCTGAGTTCAGCCATTTTTTTCTCCTTTATAAGAATCTGTCGATGGTGAGGCCGCGCATATCGAGCGCCGCCGGATGGCCCGAGATGATATCGGCAACCGCCCGCCCGGAGCCACAGGCGAGGGTCCAGCCAAGACTGCCATGGCCGGTATCGAGATAAAGGTTTGCGATCGGCGTGGCGCCGATGACCGGCGCGCAATCGGGCGTCATCGGGCGCAAACCGGTCCACAATTCAGCGCTGCCGGGATCACCGCAATTGGGCAATATTTCCATCAGCGTATCGAGCATGGCGGCGGCGCGGCGCGGATCGGCACGCTTGTTGAAGCCGTCGAGCTCCGCCGTGCCGGCGATACGCAAACGATTGCCGAACGGCGTGATGCCCATCTTGCACTCGACATCCTGAAGCGCCAGCTTGGGCGCGTTGGCACCGCTCGCGGGCATGGTTTGGGCATAGCCCTTGACCGGATAAATCGGCAGCCGTAGGCCGAGCGGCCGCAGCAATTGGGCGCTGTGACAGCCGAGCGAGAGCAGCACGGCATCCGCGTTCTCCACACCCTGATCGCTCTTCACGCCGGTGACCCCGCCGCCCGAATGCATCAGGCGTTCAACCGTGCAGCCATAGTAGAACGATGCGCCGAGACGTTCGGCGGCAGCGGCCAGCGCGGCGCTGAACTTATGCGCATCACCGGTCTGCTCCTGGTGGTAATGGAGGCCACCGGCGAAATTTACGCGTGAATTTTCAAGCGCTGGCTCGAGGGCGGCACAGGCCGGCATGTCCAGGCGCTCCGGCCGGCGCACGGCATCTTCATCCTCGGCCGCATCGGCGGCGCGGCGGAACTGATCCCTATCGCGGTAGAGCCTGAGGACACCCCGGCCGCTATGATCGAATTCGAGCGGCTCAGCGGCGCGCAATTCCTCCAGTGCCGCCATGCTGTAGACCGCGAGGCGACGGAGATCGGCGGTGATGCGCGCCACCCGCGCGGCGGTGCAATTGCGCAAGAATCGCGCTCCCCACAGCCAGCGCTCGGGATAGGCCGAGAAGCGCACCCGGTAGGGCGCATCGGCACGGGCAAAATTGCGCAGTACCAGGCCGGGGATATCGGGCGCCAGCCAGGGATGGATGGTCTCGCCCAAAAGCTGGCCGCCATTGGCATAACTGGCTTCCAGGCCCGGCCCTTCGCGCCGCTCCAACACCGTCACCTCGTGCCCGGCGCGGGCGAGATAATAGGCCGCCGTCACGCCCACAACGCCCGCTCCCAGCACCAGTATCTTCATCACCGCTCCGCAGAATCGAATCCAAACTTGGCGGGATGGTAGTACAGCCCTAAGATCGGCCCCAGAAAGAACTTCATTGAATAAATTTGAGAGGGTGATGTCATGGCTTTTACGGAAGTGAACGGCGCCAAGCTTTGGTATGAAGTGACAGGCGAGGGCGAGCCGGTAGTGCACATCCACGGCGCCGGCTTCGGCCATTTCAATTTCGCCACCGCGACGCCGATCGAATCGAAATATTTCCAATGCGTCGATTACGATCAGCGCGGCTACGGCCAATCCGACAAGCCGATCCAGAATTACGATATGGAAGTCTGGGCCGATGATTTGGCTGGCCTGATGGATCATCTCGGTCTGGAGACGGCGCATGTGCACGGCTCCTCCATGGGCGGCATGGTGGCCCAGGTATTCGGCTCCAAATACGCCCACCGCACGCGCCGTCTGATCATCAATTGCTCGGCCGCCAAGCTCGATTATGCCGGCCGCCTGACCTTCAAAACCTGGATCGATATCGCCGAATCGATGGGCTGCGGCAGCCGCGCCCTAGCCGAGCTGCTCGGCGTGCAGGCACTCTCACGCAAATTCCTCGACGGCCCCGACGGCCCCGGCGCGGTCGACATGATTCAGGACATTCTCGAGCGCTCGAACCGCAAGGAGGTCTTTCAGCGCGCCTGCCAGGCGATGATCGACATGGATTTGCGCGACTGGGCGACAAGCATCTCGGTGCCGACCCTGGTGATTGGCGGCGACGAGGACATCATGACGCCGTGGGAAGTCGGGCCGGATGGCTGTGGCCAGGAATGGCTGGCGCAAAATATCCCCGGCGCGGTCAAATATGTCGTCAAGGGCTCGAACCACTCGACCCTGTTCGACGGCACCGAGGAAAACATGCGCGTGGTGATCAACTTCCTCCAAGCCAACAACGACCTCACGGCGGCGCTGGCTTAATCCGGCGGCGCCGGTCAATCCAATGCGGCCTCGATTTCGTGTGCGGGCATGCCGTCCTTCACCAATCGCAATCGGTGGTAACTCACGGCGACCACGACCGCGCTGAACGCCGACAGAAATGCCGAAACGATCCAGTCGATGGCAGCTACCGGGGCGTAACTTTCAAACATATCGGCGAGTTCCGCCGATCCCAAACCGATGACGCTACGGAAAACGGGTGAGAATAGCACGAGCAGGATCGCGATAACGAGTATGCGCCAGCGATATCCCTTGCTGAGAAAAGCGCTTCGGCCGAAGCTCGACAAAAATCGGCGCTCCAATACAGCCACCGGCAGAATGACCCAGAATAGACATGCCAGAATCGCGATGAGTATGAAAATTACAACGTGAATTTCCACAGGTATGTGGCCAAGAAGCGGGTGATCGAACTCGGGAAAGAACGCCAATATTCCGACTCCCAAATACGCCCAAACGATGGCCATGATGACCACAATCCCAAGCGCGGGAAAGCCAATCCACACGCCATGAATTGAAGATCGAAAATTATTTAGGTCGGGTCTGGCAAGAATCCGACAAACGCCAGACGCGAATACCGCCATGACGAACACCGAAGGAATTGAAGCAATGATAAAAGGAACTTGAGGCTTGATCAGAAAATCAAACGGATCCGTAAATTGATAAAAAATATACCCTGGGCTGCTAAATACGAGCGAAATAATCCCAAACGGAACGATATTCCTGAACAATACCGAAAACGATTGCCCCAAAACGCTAAACACACGAAATTTTGGGGCTTGTGCGACCGGTTCGCTCATCGCTTTATCCTCTTGCCAAGAAAATATCCCGTGTGGCTTATATCATCCGACGAGAAATATTAGATAGCACATACAACTTTATATCAATCGGCAGCGTTATCTGAATGCGCCGCGCCGGGTCATGACCGGGAGCGCGATGGCGGCGAGGACCAGGGTGAGGGCGATGAATTCGGCCGCGCCGAGCGGCTCGCCGAGGACAATTGCGCCGGAGAATACGCCGACCACCGGCGCGATCATCACGCCGATGGTGGAGATGCTGACCGGGAAAATGCGCACCACCTCAAAATAGGCGTAAAGGCAAAACGCGGCGCCGATAAAGACATTATATAACAGGGCGAAGATCGGCCACAGGCCGGGAAATTCCACCGTCTCATAATCGACAAAGGCGGCACCAATGGCCATCGGCACACCGCTTAGCATCGACTGCCAGGCGACCAGAACCATGGTCGGCACCATCCACGCGACCTTCTTTTGCGCAATCGTCGCCGAGGCCCAGAGAATGGCCGTCACCAACATGATGGTAATGCCGATCGGCGCGCCGCCCAAGGTCTCGATATCGGCAACCAGCAACATCACCATGCCGCCGAGGCCAAGCATCAGGCTGGCGAATTTGCGCCAGGTGATCGGCTCGGCCAAGAGCAGCGCACTGAGTGGAATGGCCCAGACCGGCATGGTATAGGCCATCACCGCGGCGCGGCCCGAGCCGGTATAGAGCACGCCATAGCCCGAGCCGACCTGAAAGCCGAAGATCAGCGTCGTCACCAGCACCAATGGCGGCCATTGGGCGCGCGGTACTTTGAGCGAATAGCCGAGATAACGGCACATCGCCAGCAGACAGAGGCCGCCGCCAACGATGGTAATGGTGCGGAAGGTAAAGACCGGAATGACCGACATGCCGATCTTCATCAGCGGCCAATTAACGCCCCAAAAGAGGCCGACCGCGACAAGCAGGATGAAGCCGCGTAGCGGATAGGACGTGCCCCGCCAATTCGCGGGCGCG
>JABIXB010000223.1 GCA_018666805.1 Rhodospirillaceae bacterium
CAGAGCCGCTAAATCTGGTGGAAGCTTTCGACCAGGCTGCTGGAGAGCAACATCCAGCCATCCACCAGAACGAAGAATATCAGTTTGAAGGGAAGCGAGATCATCACCGGTGGTAGCATCATCATGCCCATCGACAACAGAATTCCCGCCACCACCATGTCGATGACGAGAAACGGGATGAAGATCAGGAAGCCGATCTCAAAAGCGCGGCGCAATTCGCTGATCATAAAAGCCGGGACGAGGGCGCGCAGCGGCGTTTCTTCCAACACGGCAATCGGGCCTTCACCGGAGAGATCCAGGAACATCGCGAGATCGTCTTCCCGCACCTGACGCAGCATGAAAATTCTGAGCGGCCCCACCGTGCGGTCGAACGCCTCGTCCTCGCTGATTTCCTCGGCAATAAGCGGTGCAATGCCCTCTTCATAGGATTGCTGCAATGTCGGCATCATGATGAAAGCGGTGAGGAACAGCGAGAGACTGATAATCACCGTGTTGGGCGGGGTTTGCTGCAGGCCGATGGCGCTTCTCAGGAGAGAGAAGACGACGACGATGCGGGTAAAGGAGGTCACCACCACAAGAATCCCAGGCGCCAGGCTGAGAATCGTCAAGAGCGCGATCATGCGCAGCAGCGAGCCGGTCATTGACCCGCCCTCGCCGAGATTAAAATTCAGTTCCTGCGCCAGAGCGGTATTCGGAAATACCAGCGTGGTCACGGCGAAGGCGCCGAGCGTGCCGATCGCCAAGCCGCCCCACAAGGCGAGCCTGCGCAGCCGGGGCATTTTCATCGCCATGCGCTTTTCGTGAGGGCAACGAGGCGGGTGACGGAATCGTCTTCAACCGCGGCGTCTTCGTCCTCCCACTCTTCTGCTTCCTGGCTTGGTGCGGGATTTGATTTTTTGGCCTTCTTGGCGCGCGGCTTGGATCGCCCTTCAGCGTCACTTGCATCCTCAACGCCGCGCTCAATAACGACGCCGGAGCCGGCGCCAGTGAGAAGGATAAGGTGTTCGGTCCGGTCGCGGCGCACCAAAACCAAGCGGCGCTTGCCGTCCACGGTACATGATTCGATTACCGAGAGACGCCGTTTCCCGCTGCCAATGCTGGAGCCTGGCGCGATGCGGTTAAGCAGGCCGAGGCGGCGGACCAGCCAGGCGATGAAGGCAATCATGCCGATCACCAACACCAGCATCATGATAAATCTTAGATAAGTGTCAAATCCCACGCCGCTACCAGAAATTAGGGTTTATTCGGACTGGTGTTGTAGGCAGACGTGGCGAAGCGCCGGGTCGACATGTTTTTGAGTTGCTCGCCGGTCTCGCGGTGCAGCCGGGAAACGGCTTCTTCCAACTGGCCCATTTCGTCGAACAGCACCAGCAGGGCTGTGCGCTGGGCGAGCGCCGCGTCGCTCGGCATTTTTGCCAACTGTTGCGTGATCTGCGCGACCACGCTTTCGAGGCCGCTTAAATTGACCGGCTGTTTCATGGCGATGCACTGCCGCCCGGCGGTTACGTGCGCGTGGGCGTTGCCAATCAGGCGTTCGATCTCGGCTGCCGCGCTCAAGTCTCGTTCTCCGCCGGCAGGGATTCGCCGTCCTTGTCATAAAGATAGGTCAGGATTTCGGCCACACTGGTAAGTGCCTCAACCGGAATGAAATTATTGTTTTCCAGGTTGGACAGCATTTCGGCGAGATCTTCGCTGCGCCGCGCTTCCAGGTAGCGCTCTTCCGAGCCCTCAGCCGGCAATTCGGCCGGGCGGTTTTGTTCGCTTTTTGGTGAAGTTGCCACGGCTCAATCCTGAATGGGGCCACGGCCCGGTTGGCCGCCCCTTGTGCAACAGGATTATCGCTCTGTTAACCTTAAGAATCGCTTAACTTGGCGCGTTTCGGCGCGCAATTCGGCCCTGATCAGCCGTCCGGCTTGGCCGCGCCATTGCCCAGTTTCGATACATCGAACTCGACATTATCGAGCGCATCGCCGGCCCCGGCCGCCTCGATATTTTCACGCAGAATTTTTTCGTGGATTTCCTTGCGCAGAACCGTCGCGTCTTCCGGGAAGGTAAATCCCAGCTTTACCGAGCGTCCCCGAACTTCAACAACGGTGACTTCGATTTTATCGTTGATTACGACTGCGTCGCCAATTTTGCGCGTCAAATAAAGCATTTTACCCCACCAAGCCGAATCGCGCCCTCGACACTACAACAAAACCGAATTGATTGGAATCGCCTTCGGCGATCCATTCAATCCGGTGAACTTGTTGTTGATTCAAAAAGATAGAGCAGATTCACGTATGCGATTCGACCCACTCAGTGGGTCGAATCGCATACGATTCGCTCTAGCGTGATTCGTGAATTGGTGTAAGCCCTTATGGGTTTTCGAGATATTCCTCCATGCGCGCCCGTATCTCGGGCGGAATCGCCTCTGCCCGAATGGTGCCGCCATCGCGCCGCGCCCAGGCGCTCGCCTGTTGCGTCACCAGGCGGGTTTCGCCGGCGCAATGGGCGGCAATATTGAGGCCGAAGGATTTTGTCCCAAGCCGGCTGACGGCAAGGGAAAAATCGAGCATATCGCCGAGCCGGCTGGGCGCCGAGAATTTGGCCTCAACACGCAGCAACGGTACCGCGCGCACGCCTTCTTCGAAAATTTTACGGTAAGGCAGGTCGAGACCGTCGGCGAACCATTCCTCGACCAGGTCGTTGGTCATGACGAAATAGCGTGGAAAATAGACGATTCCCGCTGGGTCTGTATCGGCGAAGCGAACCCGCCGCGACATCTGAAAAACCGCCATTATTCTAGCGCTTGCCAGGGACTAGAGATAATTGGCGCGGTACCAATCGTTGATTTCACCGCCGGTGGCATGCCACACACCGTCATGCCCGGCAATATATTCGAGGGCCGCGGATATATGTTTCCAGCGGAAAGGCTGTCCGGCGACAAAGGTGTGTAGGCAGATCGCCATGACCCGGGCATTGTCCGCCGCCTCGGCATAGAGCACGTCGAACTGATCCCTGATCATTTGCCCCATTTCCTGGCCGCCGGCGCCGAAATAGAGCGCCAGGGGCAGATCATTGACTTCCACCGAATAGGGCATGGAAATCAGGCTGCCGGATTTGACGTTCATCTCAAACGGCTGGTCGTCACAGCAAAAATCGCAGAGATATTCGACACCCGCTTCGGCGAGCAGATCGGGCGTGTTGTAGGTCTCTGAAACATACGGTCCGAGCCAGCCCTTGGGCCGGTGTCCGGTGCCTTTTTCGATTGCCGCTAAAACATCGTTGATCAGGCTGCGTTCGGTATCTTCGTCCAGGCCGGGCAGCAATTGCGAATTGTTGTGGCCGTGGCCCATCCATTCCCAGCCGCGCTTGTTGCCTTCTTCAATGATCTCCGGATATTCGCGGCAGACCTCGCCATTGAGACAGACGGTGGAGCGCATGCCGTATTTGTCGAGGCTCTCCATCATGCGCCAGATGCCGACACGATTACCGTAATCGCGCCAGCCGTAATTGAGCACGTCGGGCTCAAAGCTGGTGGTCTGGGGCGAGAGCGGCGTGCCCGGTAAATTTTCCGGGAAATGCTCAATGTTGATATAGGGCAGCACGGCAATGCGCTTGCCGTCGGGAAAGCTCATTTTCTCGCGCCGGACGATGGGGCTGTAAGGGTAGCGCTTGGTTTGGGTTAGCATCTTTGTCTCCCCAGGATTTATTGTTAATTCAGGCGTAGCCGGTGCGGGCCAGGAATTTGAAATAACGGTCCTGCTGGCTGCGCAAATCCGTCATCTCGTCTTCGGAGAACCAGCGGCTGAAATCCATTTCATCGACCGGATAGACGGCACGCTCGAATTGGCCTTTCTGATCGAGTGGCACAGTGGCATCGATGCCGAGGCCGCCATCGGCGACCGAGATTTGCCCGGTCTTCAGTTCAGACGGTTGAAACGCCTGGCCGCGGCCATATTCATTGTAAACAACGATATCGCGGCGCGGGCTAACGCGTGATTCGATCGCCCACAGCACATCCTCCGGCTCCCAGATATCGATATCCTCATCGACCACAACGCAGAGGCGCAGGCCCCGATGCACGGTCATGATCGAGCCCATGATGTTGCGCTGCATGCCCTCGTCGCTGCGCCGGTTCTTCTTTACCTGAACAACGATGCCGCCCCAGGTGGTGAGGCCGGTGAAGCCGGCGACATCCTGGACAAAGCCCGGCGCCATGCGCTCGCACATCTCATAGATCGAGGCGCAGACGAACGGGATGGTGTACCAGATGGCGCCGAAATGCGGCGTGTAATAGAGCGGTTTGTTGCTGCGGTGGGTGATCGCGGTGAGCTCGAAGGCGCGCGGTGTACGGTAGGCGCGGCCCATATAGCGCGCCCATTCCGGATGGAGCGGCGCCTCGCCCTGGCGGCCAAGCTGCTCGGCCTGATCGGTTTCCCAGACGCGTTCGTCTTCGATCACATAGCCTTCCAGCACCCATTCCGACTGGGCAATGGCATAGGCATCGACGGTCTTGGCCTTGACCAGATCAATCGGCGAGCCCTGCAACGCGCCGGCCATGCCGATCTTGTCGGTCTGGCCAGGGAAGACCACCGGATTGAGCGTGCCGACGGCCATCAGTTCGGCGCCGACCGGCGGGCTGCAATTGACAGTGACGGGAATCCGCTCGCCCGGATGGCGTTTGCACACCACATCGCCCTGGCCGCCCGGCACCATGTTGATCGAGGCATATTTCTGCCCGTCGCGGAATGCCATGCGGTACATCGAGATGGTGTTGCCGCCATCCGGCACCCAGGGTGAGCCGATCAAATGACAACCCGAGCCGAATATCCGCCCGCCATCCTGATTGGTATGCAGGACAATCGGCAGAATATCGGTCACCTGATCGATATCGCTGGCCGGAATAACCGTCTCGTGTACCGGCGCATCGGCGCTTTCGACATAGTTTGCCGGCAGCGGGTTGCGGTAGGCGTCGAGGATTTTGTGTTTGATGTCTTTATATTCCGATACGCCGAGCAGCTTCGCCGTGCGCTCCGGCGTGGCGTAGAGATTGGAATACATGCGGGCGTTGGGATAGTCCTTGATGTTGTTCGCCAGCAGCGCCTTGGAGCCGTCAAAGGCCTTGGTAATCGCCGTCATCTCGAGCAGCGGATCGACCTCATTTTCGATATTGTGGACGTCGTCGCCCAGCCAATCGAGGGTTGAACGCAAGCTCTTCAGCGCTTCAACGCGCCCCGCATCTTCGCCATCGCGTGAATTCGTCACCAGTCTAACACTCCAATTTTTTGAAACCGCCCGAACCTAGCAACGCGCCGGGGGGGCGTAAAGCCGCCTACCATTCCAAATCCAGCGCGGCGGTGATGAATTCGCTCACCGGGGCGGCGGTTTTGCAGAATTTGGCGAATTGCTTGATGAAATCCGGCGCCAGCGCCTCTTTCTCGCTGATGTTGACGGCGAGGATGAAATCCTTGCGTTTGAGGTCTTCGATCAGCGGGTGTTCCGGGTCAAAACCGCGCGGCGGGCGCTTTAGGCTGTCGCCGACAAAGGAGATATCGGCGTTTCCAAGCGCCTTCGCCGTTGACAGGCGTTTCCATTTTTTCGCATCGGCGACGATTGCCTCGCGGATCTTGCCGAGTGTGGCGCTATCAGGGCGCCAGATCCCGGCGCCCATGAAGACGTTGCCGGGCTCCATATGGAGATAAAAGCCCGGCGCATGGACATCCTTGGCGCGGAGATGGCGGAAATGCGCGCCGGCATGGGTTTTATAGGGCGTCTTGTCCTTGGCGAAACGGGTATCGCGGTGAATGCGAAACAGCGAGCCGCCGATGGGGCGCGCATCGGCGAGAAAGTTCTCGCTGACTTTTTCCAAATAGGGCGCAAAGCTTTCGATAAAGTGCAGCATTGGGCTGCGCAGCTCGTCCTCGTAGCGCGCCTTGCTGGCTTTGAACCAGGGCCGCTCATTGTGCTTTTTCAGGTCGCGTAGATATTTAAACAAGGTTGGCTCGAATTGAAATGCTTGGCTCATGACGTATTCCCCATTGTCCGCTCGCTTGTGCTGTAGTTCTATCTTGCTCCAGTGCCCTGGCCGCTAAATTCATGGCTTGAATTTAGCGGATAAGCAGGCCACTAACACTTTGAATCTAGTGTGATCTAGCCGGAGTCGGGAGAAAAATGAGGGCCGCCTTTTGCAAAAAATCGTGATCGGGATGACCGGGGCCAGTGGCGCCGTCTTGGGCGTGCGCACGCTTGATGCCTTTGCCGCCGCCGGTGTGGAAACCCATCTCGTGGTGAGCAAGTGGGGCCAACAGACGCTCGAGCATGAAACCGGGCTGCGCCTGGAGGATCTCCGCGCGCGCGCCACTCGCCTTTACAATTCCGGCGATATGTCGGCGGCAATTTCCTCGGGCTCGTTCCGCACCATGGGCATGGTGGTCGTGCCATGCTCGATGCACAGTCTGGCCGCGATTTCTCTCGGCATGGGCGAGAATTTGGTCCACCGGGCGGCGGATGTGGTGCTTAAGGAACGTCTGCCATTGGTCCTGGTGCCACGCGAGACACCGCTCAACGATATCCATTTGGAAAACATGCTGCGTCTCAGCCGCATGGGCGTGCGCATTTTACCGCCCAATCCGGCGTTTTATAATCATCCGGAAAATATCGCCGACGTGGTCGATCACATCGCGGCGCGCATTCTCGATCAGTTCGGCGTGACGGCCGATTTTTCAAAACCGTGGGTCGGCGTGATGCGCCGCGCCGGCGAATAGGGGGGAAAGAAAAGTGGCGAAGAAACAGGCTAAGAGCAAAACTAAGAAAATAGGTTGGGGCATTATCGGTTCGACCGGTTGGGCCGAGCATACCTTCTCGCCGGCGATTGAAGAGGCGCGCGGGGCGGAACTGCGTGCCGTGCTTTCATCGACGAAGGCCAAGGCGGCGGATTTTTGCCAGCGTCACAAAATCGAAAACGGCTATTCCAGGCTGGCCGATTTTGTCGCCGACAAATCTATCGATGCGGTGTGGATCGCCGGGCCGAATCATTTGCACAAGGAGCAGGCAGTGGCGGCGCTGGCGGCGGGCAAGCATGTGCTGTGCGAAAAGCCAATGGCGATTTCGCCGGCCGAATGCCGGGCGATGATCGCTGCCGCCAAAAAGGCGCGGCGCAAGCTGCAAGTCGCTTACAACACGCGCCATCACCCAAAGATTCAGGCGGTGCAAAAGCAATGGATTGCCGGCCGTTTCGGCAAACCGGTGCATGGCCGCTGCCATCTCTACTATCCCTATCCGGAAGATCTCGGCGGCTGGCACTCGCGCGACAAGCAGGTCGGCGCCTGGGTGTATGGCGATATCGGCACTCATCTGATCGATCAATTGCGCTGGTTCCTGGGCGATGCCAAGAAAGTCATGGCGGCGCACAGTTCAAGCCCAAGCTGGGGCTACCGCACACCCGATCATGCGGCGGCCATGATTTCCTTCAAGAATGGTTCTGTCGGCACGATTTCCGCTTCAACCGGCCTGGCGCCCGGCAAGGCGCGCCTCGAATTTTATGCCGACAATGGCTATGTCATCATCGACAATGGTCTCTTGGGCCTGGAAGGCTCGCTCACCACCGGCATCAAGAACGGCAAGGAGCGCACCGTCAAATTACCCTTTACCAAAACCTACAAGCTTCAGGTCGAGGCGTTCGGGCGCAGCATCACCAGCCGCGCGCCCTATCCGTTGGCACCGGAAGATGGCCTGGAAAACGTAAAATTGATCAGCCAGGCACGCGGCTGGTAATCGGCACGGCAAAAAAAACGGAAACAAGGAAATGGCATCGGACGAACTGCATTATCTCACTCTGCTTGAGGCCGGACAGAAGATTAAGGCCGGCGAAATTTCTTCGGCTGAGCTTACCGAGGCGATGTTGGCGCGGATCGGGAAACTGAACGGCACGCTCCATCCTTATGTCACAATATTGGCGGAAACGGCCAAGGCCGAGGCCGCCCAGGCCGACGCCGAGCTGGCGCGCGGCGAGGCACGCGGGCCAATGCACGGCGTGCCGATTGCGGTGAAAGACCTGATGGCGATTGACGGCGTGCGCACCAGCGCCGGCATGCCGATCCTGAAAGACAGAATACCCGACCATACCGCGACCGTGGTGGACCGCCTGCGCGCCGCAGGCGCTGTGATCCTCGGCAAGCTGGAATTAACCGAAGGCGCCTATGCCGCGCATCACCCCGATATCACGGTGCCGGCCAACCCCTGGAATACGGATTATTGGCCGGGCGTCTCGTCGAGCGGCTCGGGCGTTGCCACCGCCGGCGGGCTCTGCTTCGGCTCGCTCGGCACCGATACCGGCGGCTCGATCCGCTTTCCTTCGCTCGCCTGTGGTGTGGTCGGTCTGAAGCCAACCTGGGGGCGGGTCAGCCGCTACGGCGTCTATCCGCTCTCCGAAACCCTCGATCATATTGGCCCGATGACGCGCAGTGTCGGCGATGCGGCGGCGATGCTGGGCGCGCTTGCCGGCGTCGATGACAAAGACCCGACCTCGCTCAGTGCCGAGGTGCCGGATTATCTCGGCGGTTTGGAAGAGGGCGTGCGCGGCATACGCATCGGCATCGACGAGCAATATATCAGCCGCGATGTCGATCCCGTGGTCGCCGATGGTCTCAGCACCGCGCTCGACGTGTTGCGCGGCGAGGGCGCCTCGATCCGCCTGGTCACCATGCCGCCCTATGACGATGTGATCGATAGCTGGGTGCCGATCTGTTCGGCGGAAGCAGCGCTCGGCCATGCCGAGACATACCCCGCGCGTGCCGCCGAATATGGCCCGGTGACCGGCGGTTTGCTGGAGACCGGGGTTAATTTGAGCAGCACCGACTATGCCCGCGCCACCATCATCCGGCGTAATTTCTGCGGCCAGTTGGCGCGGCTGTTCGACGAGATCGATCTGATCGCCGCGCCGGCCATGGTCGTGCCGACGCCGCGTAATGACGATCTCGATGAACTCCTCGGCGCGCCTGGCGCCTTGGAGAGATTGATCCGCTTCACCTCGCCGTTCGATCATAGCGGCAGTCCGACCATTTCGTTGCCTTGCGGTTTCACCGGCGAGGGCTTGCCGCTCGGCTTCCAATTGATCGGCCGCCACCTTGAAGAAGGGCTGCTGCTGCGTGCCGGGCATGCTTTCGAGCGCGCAACGGTGTGGAACGAAAGCCATCCGGAAATATGAGGCTATGACGGAGAATAATATGCCGGCCTGTCGGAGTGCGGTGGAAATCGCCGCCGGCGTGCGCGCGGGTGAAACCACCGCCCTGGCCGAAACCGAGGCTGCACTGTCCCGTATCGACGCGCGCGAAGACGTGCGTGCCTGGCGCTGGCGCAATGATGATGTGGCGCGCGACGCCGCCCGCGCTGTCGATTTGGCGGCGGAGAAGGGCCCGTTGGCCGGCGCCGGCGTTGGCCTGAAGGACATCATCGATACCGCCGGTCTGCCGACCGAAAATGGCGTCGCAACCGACAAAGGCCGCCAACCCGAAACCGACGCCACGGCGGTGACGCGCCTCAAGGCGGCGGGCGCGGTGATCATCGGCAAGACGAAAACCACCGAATGCGCTTTTCTCACGCCGACCGATACATGCAATCCGCACGATTCCGAACGCACCCCGGGCGGCTCGTCGAGCGGCTCGGGCGCGGCAGTCGGCGGCGGCATGGTGCCGCTTGCGCTCGGCAGCCAGACCGTCGGTTCGGTGCTGCGCCCGGCATCGTTTTGCGGCGCCTGGGCGATGAAGCCGAGCTGGGGATTGATTCCGCGTAGCGGCATGCTCCAGCTCTCCCATACGCTCGATCATATTGGCGTCTATGGCCGCTCGGCCGAGGATTTGGCGCTTATCGTTGATGTGCTCTCCGGCGATGATGGGCGCGATCCGGCGAGCCAAGCTCAGAAACCGAGCCGCCTCAGTGCCGGCCTTACCGGGCAGCCGGTGGCCAAGCCGCGCTTTGTTTTCCTACGCGATTATGCGTGGCCGGAAATCGAGCCGTCGAGCGCCGAGCTATTTCAGGGTCTGGCCGAGCGCGTTGGCGCACCGACAATCGACATGCCGCCGCTCTATGACAATGTTTTCGATGTGGCGCAGGACATATTGGCGCGCGAGTTTTCCTATAATTTGGGCCCCAGGTACCGCCGGGCGAGCGAGCTGATTTCTCCGGCATTGCGCGAATGGTTCGTGCGCGGCTTTTCCATCGGCTCGGAAGAATATCTCTCGCGTATGGATGCACTGCAAAAAATGCGTATGGGCTTTCCCGCCGTGATCGGAGATTTCGACGCCGCAATCGCACCGGTTTCGGCGGGCGAGGCGCCGAAAGGGTTGGACAGCACCGGCAACCCCAAATTTCTCCTGCTATGGACGTCCATCGGCGTACCGGCAATCAGCGTGCCGGCGTTCAAAGGGCCTGCCGGCCTGCCGATCGGCGTCCAGGTGATTGGCCGGCACGGCGCCGATCTGGAAACCTTGCGCGCCGCCAAATGGCTTGGCCGCGAGCTTGGCGCCGAGATGGTTTAGCGAACGGGGTAGACACAAATGGCTGGCGCCACCGACCCCGCTGTCATGGACGGCTACCGTCCCTTGTTGCGCGGCCGCCGCCACATGGCCGTCGCCGGCCACTATCTTGCCGCCCAGGCGGCTCTGCAAATATTGGAAGCGGGCGGCAATGCCGTCGATGCCGGTGTCGCCGGTGGTCTCGTGCTGAGCGTTGTGCACAGCGAATATGTCAATTTCGCCGGCGTCGCACCGATCATGATCTATAGTGCCGAGAGCGGGCGGGTCGAGACCATCAGCGGCCTCGGCACCTGGCCCGGCGCGCTCACGCCCGATCTGTTTCAGCGCGAACATGGCGGTGAAATACCCGAGGGCATCTTGCGCACCGTCGTGCCGGCGGCGCCCTGCGCCTGGATCAGCGCGCTGCAACGGCACGGCACTATCAGCTTCGCAGACGCCGCCGCGCAGGCAATAGAACATGCCGCCCGGGGTTTTGTGATGTATCCCTTTATGGCCAATATTCTCGCCAGCCATGAAGCGGATTATGCGCGCTGGCCGAGCAGCGCCGAAATCTATCTGCCCGGTGGCGCGCCGCCCGAAATTGGCGATATTTTCGTGCAGAGCGATCTGGCGGCAAGCCTCAGCTACATGGTGGCGGAAGAGCGGGCGGCGGCGAAAGAGGGCAGGGTGGCCGGCCTCGAAGCGTCGCGCGATGCCTTTTACCGCGGCGATATCGCGGCAAAAATCCTCAGCTATCACCGCGAAAATGATGGCCTGTTGGCCGCCGAGGATTTGGCCGAATTCAGATGCGCCGTCGAAGCGCCGCTGCGCCACCGCTTTATGGATACAGATGTCTATGTCTGCGGTGCGTGGTGCCAGGGGCCGCTATTGGCGCACGCCCTCGCCCTGTTGCAGCCCGAGACGCTCGGCGCGGAAGGCCACAATTCAGCCGCCTATATTCATCAAATCACGGAGGCGCTGAAACGCGCCTTTGCCGATCGTGAGCGCCATTACGGCGATCCGCGTTTCGTCCATGTGCCGCTTGAGCGGCTGCTGTCGCCAGAGCATATTGCTGCCCAGCGCGCGCTTATTCAGGCGCAAGCGGAACCCACGCCGCCTTCCGAAGAGGTGCCGCCGGTGCCGCGCGACACCTCCTACATTTGCGTCGTCGATAACGACGGCAACGCCTTTTCCGCGACGCCATCCGACGTGTCCTACGATACACCCGTGATACCGGGAACGGGTCTGTGCCCATCCTCGCGCGGCTCGCAATCCTGGGCCGATCCGGCGCATCCCTCGTCTGCCGCGCCGGGCAAGCGTCCGCGCCTCACGCCCAACCCGGCCCTGGCGATGCGCGCAGGTGAATTCGTCATGCCGTTCGGCACGCCGGGCGGCGATGTGCAATGCCAGGCGATGCTGCAAATCTTGTTGAACATCCTGCTGTTCGGCATGAACCCGCAAAGCGCGGTCGAGGCGCCGCGCTTTGCCACTTACAGCTTCCCCAATTCCTTCGCCCCGCACGAGGCCTTTCCCGGGCGTCTCAACTTGGAAGGGCGCTTCGGGCCGGAAATTGAAGCGGAATTGGCGGCGCGCGGTCACGATGTGCGCCTGTGGCCGGACTGGAGCCCGCTCGCCGGCGCGGTGTGTTTGATTTTCCAGGATTTACAGCGCGGCACTCTGGCGGGAGCGGCCGATCCAAGACGGCCGGCGATGGCGGCGGGCCGCTAGTTAAGCGGCCGAGCGCAGCTCGAGCACGATCTTGACCGCGTGGGTGCGGTTGGCGGCGCCGAGCTTGCGCAGGATGCCCTTCATGTGGAGCTTCACCGTCACGACCTGAAGGTCGAGGAGGGCGGCGATCTCTTTGTTCGCTTTGCCTTCGATGAGATGCTCGAGCACATCCATCTCGCGCGGGGTCAGGCTGCGGAGCGGACTGTCGGATGGCAGGTCGCTCCCTTCGTTGGCGCTGCCGGCTTCGTCATAGAGCGCGGAGGGAATAAATTTCTCGCCCGCCATGACAAGACGAAGCGCGTTCAGCATGGCGTCACCGCCGAGCGTTTTCGGCAAATAGCCGTTGGCGCCGTGCTCAAGCGCGCTGGACATATCCTGGTGGCGGATCGAACCCGATAGAATCACGATGGGAATGTCGGGGTAGCGTTTGCGCATGCGGTCGAGGCCGTCGAAGCCCGAACTTCCCGGCATGTTGAGGTCGAGAATGATGAGATCGAGCGCCGCTACGTCGGCGGCCAGCTCCGCCGCCTGGTCATACGTCTCGGCCTGCAGCACCTCGACCTCGTCGTCGAGGCGCGAGCAGTAAAAGGCGAGCGCATCGCGTACCAATTTATGATCGTCCGCGAGCAAAACCCGCATGTGTGTCTCCAACTGTCCGATGCGAATAACCGCCCGATTCGCGCCTATTTTCCCATATCGCGGCGCGTGGCGATATGCGGCCCTTCACGCGGCGGCTAAGGCGTCGCAAAAGTTGTGAATTACAGGCAATGGTATCGAATGAAACTATTTCTACCTACCCATGTAAAAACCTTATACCCAAGAGTATAGAATCTATTCTTTGGTATAGTACACCAATACAAAAGAGACCCTATATTATACCTATGTTTTTAATTAACACATTATTATCGAACTACTATTTGCATATTCCTAATATCTTAATGGGAGCTTGCAGATATGCCTATTTTTCATTGCGGAGTAGTCCGTCTTCTCGCCAGCGTTGGCGTGCGCCACTGCAATGAAACGAATTCTTGCGAGCGAACTTCCTACATATCCGGCCAGCGGGCTCTCAGCCTTTTTCGCGCCGTTTTTCTCACCCTCGCCCTCGCGCTTGCATTTTGCTTTGTCGCTGACTTCAGCGACGCGGCGGCCGGCGAGCGGGCGAGCGCTGCAAAAGGCGACGTCGTTTCTGTATTCGGCGCCAAGCAGACCAAGGTCAAGAAATCTAAATCCTTCACCCGCTGGGATACGCTCCTGAAGCGCTACGCCAAGCAGGAAGCACGCCTGGAAAAAGGTCGCGGACGGATCAACGAGAAGGCCGGGTCGAAGCTCTGGCTCGAACTTATCGACAGTCTCCAGGGTCTCGATCAGGTCACGCAAATACAAAAAGTTAATAGCTATTTCAATGCCCTAACTTATCAATCCGACGCTAAGAATTATGATACCGAAGATTATTGGGCGACGCCGTATCAGTTTTTAAGCCGCGCCAAAGGCGATTGTGAAGACTTCGCCGCAGCGAAATATTTCGCCCTGCGCGAGCTCGGATTCGATGCGAGCCAACTGCGTCTCGTGGTCGGCTTCGACCGTGCCCGTGGTGGTGCGCACACGGTAACCCTGGCCGTTGTCGACGGCCAGGCGGTGATGCTCGACATCGGCGATGACGCCGTCGTTGAGGTCGCCAATGTGACCGAATTCGATCCGCTTTATTCGGTCACGGAATCCGCCGGCTGGTTGCACAGGAAGGCCGCTTAAGGGCGAACCGCAAGCTCCCCAGATAAGCGAAAATCATGTGTAACCCATCAAATAGAGCGCCGCGAAGCCCGCCGGATTAATCCCCGGCGGGGGACAACGCGCTTTTAACGGCGTCGATCAGGTCGCGCAGTGCGACCGGTTTGAGGAGGATGGCGGAGACGCCGAGCTCTTTCAGCTCGCGTTCGACGTCGCCGGTGAAGTATCCGGTAACGACGACGATCGGCAGGTTGGCGTGTCTGGCGCGTGCTTCGCGCACCAGTTCGCCGCCGCCGCCGCGCGGCATTTTGAGGTCGGTGATCAGGGCGTCCGGCGTCTCATCGGCCATCAGCTCGAGCGCGGCGACACCATCGGGCGCGTTGCTGACGCGGTAGCCTTCGAGGTTGAAAACCTGGCTGAGCATTTTTGCCGCGACCGCCTCATCCTCGACCAGCAGAAGGTGTGCGCCGTTATTATTATTGGCCGTCATAATTACCCGTCTTTGTCCGCCTCGCCGTAGGGCAGAGTAACGCTAAAACAGGCGCCATTATCGGTCGTTTTAGCGCTCAATGCGCCGCCCATTTCGCTAATGATACTTTGGCTGACAGAGAGCCCGAGCCCCATGCCGCGGCCGACTTCCTTAGTGGTGAAAAAAGGCTCGAAAATGGAATCCATCTTATCCTGACTAATACCGCCGCCGCTGTCGCTGACCGAGATAGAGAGGCTGTTACCCTCGGCATCATCGGCGAGCGTTACGGCGATGCGCCCCTTCGGGCTGGCTGCATCATCCGTTGAATGTTCCAAAATGGCGTCATGCGCATTGCCGAGCAGATTGACCAGAACCTGCTCCAGGCGTATCGGGTGGCCCATCACGGCGTGCGCCTGTTCGGGAATGTCCGAGACGATCTCGATATCTTCGAGGCGGTATTGTTCAAGCACCATGTCGACCGCCTGGCGCACGCAGGCTGCCGGGTCCATCAGGCTCGGCTCGAGCGCATCGCGGCGTCCGAAAATGCGCAGATGGCCAATGATATCGGCCATGCGCTGGCACTGCTCCGAGACAATTTGAAAATGCTCGCGCTCGGTCTCCGCGTTCAACGTGCCCGCATCCATTTCCATCAGGCAGCGGTCCGCCGCCATGCGGATTATATAAAGCGGCTGGTTCAGTTCGTGCGCCATGCCGGCGGCCATTTGCCCGAGGGTGGCGAGCTTCGAGGTTTGGATAAGCTGCGCCTCGACCTGCTTGCGCTCCGATATATCCTCGGTGATCGAGAGATAATGCATTACCTCGCCATCATCGCCGCGAATGACGCTGGTCATTTCACGGCACCAATGGGCGCTGCCGCCACCCCGCTGCAATTGAAATTCACGCCGCGCCGAGCCGCTTTCCTCGGCTTCGCGCAGGGTCTCCGCCGGATCCTGCGGCGGCATCGCGCCGCGGTTCCAGGCGAACAGATCGCCGCCGAGATATTCATTTGCATTGAGGCCGGTAATTTCAGCGAAGCGCGAATTGACATATTCCACCATGCCGTCCGGCCCGGCGATGATGACGGCATGCGGGCTTTGCTCGACGGCGCTCGACAGCTTGTGCAGTTGGCGCTCCGCCGCGACGCGCTCGGTGATGTCGAGCGACACCGTGACCACATTGCGCACGCTGCCGTCCTGATCCCTGAGTGGCGATTTGGTGGTGATAAATGTATGCGCCTCACCGGACACACCGTCGAAATTTTCCTCGACGGCGGCGATCGTCTTGCCGCTTTCGAAAACCTGCTGATCGGTCTCGCGGCTGCGGCGGCCGAATTCCTCGCCCATCAGGTCGCCGACCGTCTTGCCAACCGCTTCTTCCGGCGTCATGTGCAGCGTTTCGGCCAGCTTGCGGTTGACGAATTCAAAATTGGAATGACCGTCCGTCGCGCTGATCAGGGCGGGCACGGTATCGATCACCAGGCGCAGCATTTCCTCGCTTTGGCGCAGCGCCTGATCGCCGAGGCGGGTGTTTTTCTCGAGCTTCTGCTGCATTTGCACGCCGCGCTTTTGCAGATCGAGCTGATGGCGCCGCAGACGCAGCAAATTGCGCAAGCGGGTGCCGAATTCGCGCGCGTCCACCGGGCTGGTGATAAAATCCGTGGCGCCGGCATCGAGCGCGCGGTAGCGGAATGATTTGTCTTCGAACGCCGTGACGATAATCACCGGCACATCTTCGCAACCCGTCTGGGCGCGGAACGCGGCGGTGAAGGAGGCGCCGTTCATGGTGCCCATCTGAAAATCGCTGATGACGATATCGGGGATGTTTCCCTTGCTCCACTCGAGCGCCTTGATCGGGTCGGCAAAGCTCTGCACGTCGGCGCCGGGCACAAGCGATGCCGCCAGGCGCGAATAGATGCGCCGGTTGGTGATCTGATCGTCGACAATGGCGATGAGTGCCATGGTATTAGCCGTAGCCCCGCGCCTGGCGGCGGGTGGCGTAATAATCCCGTTGATAGGTATCGCGGAATGAGCGTTCTCTTATTTTAGAGGCCCAATCCAAAAGCGATATGTTTTCTTTCAATGCGTTCTCGCGCGCCGCCAGGATGGTCTCGACTTCCGCCTCGGAAATCATCTCGACCATGACGTGGAGGCCGTCGCAATCGCTGACATGGGGCAGAATCCGCCGCACCAGCCGTTTGCCCTGGCGCGCCTCATCCTCGCCGAGCTTCTTTTCCGCCGTGATTTTGCCAAGATAGATGGCATCGACAATGGCGCGGTCATGCTCGCGGTTGAGATGTTCGACCTGGACCTTGCCGACGACCGGCTGCAACAGCGGATGGAGGGTCTCCTCCTCATAGCGGAAATGCGGCCCGGCATGGATGCAGAGCTCTTTTTGCAGTTTTCGCGCGCTTTTCACATCGCGTGCTTCGAAGGCCGCGATCAGGCCGAGCAGGATGTCGCGCACCTCGCGGTGCTCCTCGTGGCTGAGGTTGCGCAGGCGCTCATGTGCCGGGGTTACGGTGCCGCTTGCCATCTGAGTGGCACCGTTCGCCTTTTTGGCCATTTTATTCTCCAAGGTTTTGCCACTTGCCTAGGTGTAAACATCTTTATAGGCCGCTTGTCCAGTCGGCCCAGTTTTGATTTAGTACAGACAAGCGTTTGTAAGGAGAAAATCAATGACCGCCTGTATCGTTGGCTGGAGCCACACCCCGTTCGGAAAACATGAAGATGAAGACGTCGAATCGCTGATCGTTCAGGCCGCGCAAGGCGCCATGGCCGATGCCGGCCTCGAGGCCAAGGATATCGACGAGATATTCGTCGGCCACTGCAATGCCGGCTTCTCGCGCCAGGAATTTACCGCCTCACTTGCTTTGCAGGCCGATGATGCCTTCCGCTTTGTCCCGGCAACCCGGGTCGAAAATGCCTGTGCCACCGGCAGCGCCGCCATTCACCAGGGCATCAATTCGATCGAGGCCAAGCGCGCGCGCTTTGTTTTGGTGGTCGGCGTCGAGAAAATGACCGACACCAAAGGCCCGGCAATCGGCGAAAACCTTCTGCGCGCCTCCTATGTCAAGGAGGAGGCCGATATCGAGGGCGGCTTCGCCGGCGTGTTCGGCACCATTGCCGAGAATTATTTTCAACGGCACGGCGATCAAAGCGACGCGCTGGCCAAGATCGCGGCGAAAAACCACAAGAACGGCGCCAACAATCCGCTCGCCCAAATTCAAAAAGACCTGGGCTATGATTTTTGCCGCAACGTCTCGGACAAAAACCCGCTGGTCGCCGGGGGCCCGCTCAAGCGCACCGATTGCTCACTCGTCTCGGACGGCGCCGCCGCCGTGGTGTTGAGCGATGTCGAAAGCGCGCTCGCCATGGAAAAGGCGGTGGTGTTCCGCGCCGCCGCGCACGTCAATGATTTCCTGCCCATGAGCCGGCGCGATATTCTCCTGTTTGATGGCTGCGAGAAGGCCTGGGGCACGGCGCTCGGTGATGCCGGCCTCACCCTCGACGATCTCGATTTCGTCGAGACGCATGACTGTTTCACCATCGCCGAACTGCTCGAATATGAGGCCATGGGCCTGACCCCACGCGGCGAGGGCGCGAGAGCGATACATGAGGGCTGGACCGAGATGGGCGGCAAACTGCCGGTCAACCCGTCAGGCGGCCTCAAATCGAA
>JABIXB010000224.1 GCA_018666805.1 Rhodospirillaceae bacterium
CGCGTGTGAGATGGAGGGCAAGCGCGAGGCGGCGGTCGGCCGGATCAAGACCGACTTCGCGCACCCGCGCCGCCATGTTGCCGCCATCGCTTGTTTTGCTGGTCGGGGCCCAATGCCGAAAAGCGCTTGAGAGCGCGCCGACCACATCGCCCGTCAAACCGAGCGCCTTGCCGACTTCACGCACCGCGCTGCGGCTGCGGTAGCTGATCACCGTCGCCGCGATGCCGGCGCGCTCGCGGCCATATTTCTCATAGATATATTGGATCACCTCCTCGCGCCGCTCATGCTCGAAATCGACATCGATATCGGGCGGCTCATCGCGCGCCGCGCTGATAAAGCGCTCAAACAAGAGATCCATACGGTTGGGGTCGACCGCCGTGATGGTGAGGCAATAACACACCGCCGAATTGGCCGCCGAGCCGCGCCCCTGGCAGAGGATGCCGCGCGCGCGCGCGAAACAGACAATGTCATACACGGTAAGAAAATAAGGCGCGTAGCCGAGCGCGCCGATCAGCTCCAACTCATGCTCGATCTGCACCCGCACCTTGGCCGGCACGCCGTCCGGCCAGCGCGCCGCCGCGCCCTGCCACGAGAGATGCGCCAATTCCTCCTGCACCGTGCGCCCGGCGCTGACCGGCGCCGCTGGATATTCATAGCGCAGCTCATCCAGGTTGAAGCGGCAAGCATCGGCGATTTCCACACTCTGCGCCACGGCATCGGCATGGCGCACGAACAGACGCGCCATCTCGGCGGCGCTCTTCAGGTGGCGCTCGGCATTGGCCTGGAGGCGCCAGCCCGCAGTGTCGATCGTGCAATGTTCGCGGATACAGGTGAGCACATCCTGCAACGCGCGGCGTGAAGCATCATGCGCATGCACATCGTTGCTGGCGACCAAAGGTGTGCCGCAGTGCTCGGCAATCGCCTCGAGACGCACCAGGCGGCGCGCATCATCGCCGCGGTAGAGATGATGCGCGGCGAGATAGCACGGCGCAGACACATCATTGGAAAAAGTTTCGAGCATCGTGGCGAAGGCCGCCTCATGCGCCACCTCATCTGGCGGCAAGGCGATCAGAATTTGCCCGCGCGCATGGCCGAGCACATCGTCCAGAGTGATCCAGCATTGCCCCTTGGGCGCACGCCGCTTGCCGAGGGTGAGCAGGCTGGAAAGCCGGCCATAGGCGGCACGGTCGGTCGGCAGGCACAAAAAACTCGGCCCCGAATGCTCGTCCGGCGCGTCGAGTTCCGCCGTGAGGTCAAGGCGCGCGCCGGGAATAAGACGGGTCGTGCTTTCGCGCGCCGCGACATGGGCGCGCACCACACCGGCCAGGCTGTTGCGGTCGGTGAGCGCAATGGCGCAATGGCCAAGCTCCGCCGCCCGCTCGATAAGCTCCTGGGGATGCGAGGCGCCGCGCAGAAAACTGTAATTGCTCGCCACCTGCAATTCGGCGTAAGCGCTCATGCGTCGCTCAACCAAACAGGCCGTGCAGCCACCAGCCGGGGGCCATGCCGGGGCGATGGAGGGCGTCGCGGTAGAGCCAATAGCGCCGCCCGCGTTCATCCTCGACGCGGTAATAATCGCGGATTGAATCGGCCTCGCCACCAAGCGGTGCTGTGCCCTCCGCGTGCCACCATTCGGCGGCGATGCGCTCCGGCCCATCGGCCTTGACCACGCGGTGCAGCATACGCCGCCAGCGGAACATCACCGGTGGATCGTCGGGCACCATGGCAACCGCCTCGACCGCCTCGGGGCGCGGCAATAGGCTGAGCGGGCGCTGCCGGCCGGCCGGCCAATGGCTTGGCTGTGGCGCCGCCATACCAGCCAGCGCTATATCGGATACGACAGCGCGCTCAGGCACATGGCTGGCGAAGAGCGCCAGGCGGCGCACATTGGCGAGCCCCAGCCTACCGCCGAGGCGGTCGATCAGGCGCGCGACTTCGCCATCATCATTCTGTTCAAACAGACTTTGCGGCGCGGCCGTCACGGGCGAAACTGGTTGGGGGTCGAGTGCCAGTTGGGCAGCGGCGAGCGGCTGGGTCAGGCTTGCAGCGAGGGTCACGCTATCGAAACCGAAGCCGGCATCGACAGCATCCAGGGGATCGGCGAAGAGGCGCATCAGATGAGCCGGCGCGCGCGCCGGAGCGCTGGTGCCAACCGCAATACGCTCAACCTTGCCATCGCCACGGTAGAGAGAGAGTTCAAGTCGCCGCGCGCCCTCTCCCGCCGCCGTTAACAGATCCTCCAATTCGCTCAGCAGGCGGCGCAGTGTGCCCGCGATGGCCTCGCGGCTGGCGATCGGCTCGGCAAAATCCTGGCGCACACGCCGCGCGGCAACCGGGCGGCGCGGCGACAGCGGCTCGTCCGCGCGCCCGAGCGCCTGATCCAAACGGCGCATCACGCCAGCGCCGAAGCGCCGCGCCAGGGCGCCGCGCGGAATACCGTATAGATCGCCGATGGCACGAAAGCCGAGGCGCTCCAGCCCGTCCGCCTCGGCTGCGCCAAGCCTGAGGCCGGCGAGCGGCAATTTGGCCAGGGCGGCGCGTGTCTTGCCCGGCGCGATCACGCGCCCCTGCTTTGCGGTTCCGTGTTTTGCCGCACCATGGTGGGCATTTGATTGGCGCGCGCTGACATGGCGCGTTGCGCCATAGCGCGCGGCTGCCCAGGCGGCACCCGGCGTGTCGGCCACAACCGCGCGCGCGGCGAAGCCGAACCGCGCCAGGCGGTGCAATATATCCTCCACGAGCGCCGCCTCGCCGCCAAAGAGATGGGCGCAACCGGTGATATCGAGCCACAGGCCATGGCTGGCGCCCAGCACCACGTCCGCCCCATCTGCATCCAGTGCCACCCCCAACCTGGTCGCATCTAGCGACACCCAAGGCGTCCAGCGGCCGCACCAATCGGCCAATGCCGCGAGCGCCGCCATATCCGCCCGGCCTTCGGCCGGCACAACGCGCAATCCCGGCAGGCGCGCCCGCGCATCGGCCAGGGGCATGCCCGGTGCAATCCCCGCTGCCGCTTCCGCTACCCGGTTCGCCGCCGCCACGCGCATGACGCTGGCGCCGCCAGCATTATCGCCGCCAGCGCCATCACAGACCGTGACCAGCGGCTCAGAGCGCCAGTCGGGTTGCTGCCGGCTCAACCGATCGGTTGGGAAGCGGGGCAGCCAGAGTGAAATTACCCGTTTCATGATGCCATTCCATACGCCATTCCGCCGAGGCCCCGCCGCGGCAGCGGCGCAACTCGGCACGCCAGCGCAACCGCCCCGGACCGAGCCAACGCTGCTCCGCCTGAGGCGCCATTAGGCCGGGCACAGGGCCACTCGGTGCCGCCCGTACATGCCAGCGCGACAGCGCCGCACTGGGCGCTTCAACATTCTCTGGTGTGATATCGCCTTGCGCACCCTCCACTGGGGTGGTGCGCAAGAGAAAGCAACTGACGCCGCTTTTCTCTGCCGCGAGCTGCAAGCGGCGGCTGGCGGTGAGCTCGATTGCCGCATCTTCCACCTCGCCGACCACGGCGACGAGACGCGGGCAGGAAAGCCCCTCGCGCATCGCCCACAACACATCCCGGCCGTGCCGCGCGCCAAGCACAATAAGACGCGACGGATCGAGGCCGAACGCCGCCAGGCCCGGGGCATAGATATTGCCAGCCTCATAGGCGGCGCCGAGGCGGCGGCACCACAGCACCACGCCCGGCGCCCCCCCCTGGCCGGCACCATGGCCGGCAAGGCGGGCGAGCAAGGCGCTGACGAAACCAAGCGCCGCGCCATCGCGCGCCGGGCCGGAGATTTCGTGCAGCGCACCCAGCGCCAAGCCGTGCCACGGCAAGGCCGCGTCGATCTCCGGCACGCCGAACGGCAGCGCCCGCCCCGCGCCGGCTGATTTCCCAGCGCTGCCGCCGGCCCGTTCCAGCGCACCAATACGGCGGCGCAATTCGGCTATTTTGGCGTCCGGAGCGGCAGCAGCAGAAGAAACAGCGCGAAGCATGAAAACAACCTTTTCTGGCGTCCGGCGAAATCGGC
The DNA here is from genome assembly GCA_018666805.1 of Rhodospirillaceae bacterium. Classification (GTDB taxonomy): domain Bacteria; phylum Pseudomonadota; class Alphaproteobacteria; order UBA828; family UBA828; genus PTKB01. The sequence continues at coordinate 4,020 of JABIXB010000224.1, forward strand.
GGCGCCTCGTGACATATTTATTGTTCTCTTTTTGTTCTATAAAACCTAAACACAGCGGAACACTCTGTCAAGCGTCCCAGGAGGCGCGGCTGTGGATAAGCGGCGGGCGGGCGGGTTGCAAAAAACCAAGGCTCAGCGCGAAAAACGCGATGGCATAAGACAATAAGAGAAGCCGCAAGAATTCGCCGAGCCGAGGACATGGTCACGACATAAGGGTGAAAATATTAGCGCTGGGCAGGGCAAAAACCGCGCCACGCCGGCAAAAGATATTCACCACTGCAACGAATAATTAACAATTTGAATTTACTAGCTATACCGCGTTGCGCCAATTGGGCGAGCGCATTACTGATAATTACACTTAGGTGATACCTATGGCTGCCAAAGCGAAAACCACTCGAAAACCGGCGAAGCGCAAAACGACGACTGCGCGACGCACATCCACTGCTGCTAAACGTAAAGCAGCGACACGCAGCGCATCCGCACGCACGCGGACCTCTGCCAAGAAGAGCTCGGCACGTAAGGCCGTGAAGCGGACTACCGCCAAGCGGAAGACTGCTAAGAAGACCACGGCGCGTAAGGCCGTGAAGCGGACTGCCGCCAAGAGAAAGATTGCTAAGAAGACTGTGGCGCGCAAAACCGCGAAGAAGACCGTTGCCAAGAAGGCCGTGAAGACCCCGACCCTCAATCAGATCGAGCGGGCGATCGCGCAGGCCATGAAAAAGCTGCACGCTGAAATCAAAGTGATGAAGGCGGATATGCGCAAACTCTCCGTTAGCGCCAAGAAGGCTGCTCCGGCGAAGAAGAAAGTCGCCAAGAAGAAGGTGACGAAGAGAGCCTCGACCAAGAAGACGACTGCCAAAAGGCGCGTCGCCAAGAAGACGACCGCCAAAAAGCGCGTCGCCAAGAAGACGACCGCCAAAAAGCGCGTCGCCAAGAAGACGACTGCCAAAAAGCGCGTCGCCAAGAAGACGACCGCCAAAAAGCGCGTCGCCAAGAAGACGACCGCCAAAAAGCGCGTCGCCAAGAAGACGACCGCCTGTAAAGCCCCCG
>JABIXB010000225.1 GCA_018666805.1 Rhodospirillaceae bacterium
GGCCAAGCGGCGCAGCGCAGCGGTGATTATCGATCACCTCACGCCGCCCCTTACCCGGGCCGAAAGCTACGGCGCCTTGCGCGAGCTTGAAGCGCTGGTCGATGAATATTACGAAGCGAGTAATCTCGATCCGCGCCGCTGTCTGCCCCTTGCCGAGAGCATTTTGGAAATCGCGCGCAGCGAAGGCATCGATATGGATTGCGGCATCGCGCCCAAGGATGACCGCGCCGAAGCCCTGACCAAGCTCGATGCCTATATGTGCGAACTCAAGGAAATGCAGATCAGAAACGGCCTGCACATTTTCGGCGAAACGCCGTCCGGCGTGTTGCGCAGTGATCTGTTATTGGCGCTGGCGCGAAGCCCGCGCGGCGGCTCTGAGAGTGAGGCGTCTCTAACCCGCGCCTTGGCGAGCGATCTCGGCATGGCGTTCGACCCGCTCGATTGCGATATGGCGGCGCCCTGGCAGGGTGTACGCCCGGATTGTTTGGCGGGCGCCGCTACTTGGCGCAGCCATGGTGACAGCGTCGAGCGCCTGGAAGAATTGGCGGGCGCCCTGGTCGCCGGTGAGCGCGCGCCAGCACCGGAGTGGCGTGCCACCATCGCAGTGTTGCAAGAGGTGTCAGAGCGCATCGCACCGGCACTCGATGCTTGCGGCTCAGGCGAAATGGCGGGTATCCAGCGTGCCCTATCAGGGCGTTTTGTGGCGCCGGGGCCGTCCGGCGCGCCGAGCCGGGGGCGGCCTGAAGTTCTCCCCACCGGGCGCAATTTCTATTCGCTCGACAGCCGCGCCGTGCCGACGCAATCGGCTTGGCAATTGGGTTGGAAATCGGCTCAGCGCCTGGTCGAGTATCACGCTCAGCGCCATGGCGATTGGCCGCGCCGCATGGCGCTCAGCGCTTGGGGCACCTCCAACATGCGCACCGGCGGCGATGATATCGCGCAAGCTCTGGCTTTGCTCGGCGTGCGGCCGCGCTGGGAAAGCGCCAGTGGGCGCGTTATCGGATTCGAAATTCTGCCGCTCTCTTTGCTTGATAGGCCACGCGTCGATGTTACGTTGCGCATTTCCGGCTTTTTCCGCGATGCCTTTCCGGCGTTGATCGACCTCTTCGATTCGGCGGTGCGTGCCGTGGCGGCGTTGGACGAGCCCGAGGTCGATAATCCGCTTGCCGCCGAGGTTGCGCGTGAGACGGCGGCCTTGGTTGCGGATGGGTCGTCTCCCGACGATGCGGCGCTGCGTTCCGGTTGGCGCGTGTTCGGCTCCAAGCCGGGTGCTTACGGCGCCGGTCTGCAAGCCCTGATCGATGAAGGTGGTTGGGGCGCGCAAGCGGATTTGGCCGATGCCTATCTCGCCTGGGGCGGCTGGGCCTATGGCGCGGGCACAGAAGGCGTGGCCGGAAGAGCGAGTTTTGAGCGCCGCCTTGGTGCAGTTGAAGCGGTGGTGCAAAACCAGGACAACCGCGAGCATGATCTTCTCGACAGCGATGATTATTACCAGTTCGAAGGTGGTCTCGCGGCGGCGGTGACAACGCTCTCGGGCCGCGCACCGGCGTCCTATCACAATGACCATTCGCTGCCGGAAAACCCAAAGATCCGCACGCTTGAAGATGAGATCGGCCGGGTGGTGCGGGCGCGCGTGGTCAATCCCAAATGGCTCGCCGGAATCATGCGGCACGGCTATAAAGGCGCCTTCGAGATGGCAGCGACGGTGGATTATCTGTTTGCTTTCGCGGCGACGACGGGCGCGGTCAAAGATCACCATTTCGACGCCGTGTTCGACGCCTATATTGCTGATAAGAAAATGCGCAATTTCATGGCGGAAGCCAATCCGGCTGCGCTGGCGGAAATGGCGGCGCGGCTACGGGAGGCGCTTGAGCGCGATCTGTGGAAGCCGCGCTCCAACCGGGCGCATGGTCTGTTGGAGAGTTTGGCGACAACCAGTTATGGAGAGGCGGCGCAATGACTGCAAAGAAGGACATGAGCGAGGCCGAGCGCGATCGTCATCACGCCGAGCGCATGGGCAAGCGCAAGGCCGCGCGCGATCGCATGCTGGCGACCAAGACGGAAGAGAAGGGCTTGCTGATGGTCCATACCGGCAAGGGCAAGGGAAAATCGACGGCGGCTTTTGGCCTCGCCGTACGTGCTATGGGAAATGATATGCGGGTTGGTGTGGTGCAGTTTGTCAAAGGTAAATGGCAAACCGGCGAGCGCGCCATTCTCGAGCATTTCCCCGAGCGCGTGACGATTCGCACCATGGGCGAGGGCTTCACCTGGGATACCCAGGACCGCCAGCGCGATATCGCCGCCGCCAAAGCCGCCTGGCAGGCAGCGCAAGAAATGATGGCCGATGAAAGCTATGACCTGATCGTCCTTGATGAGCTCAATATCGTGCTGCGCTACGATTATCTGCCGCTGTCGGAAATCGTTGCGGCGCTCAAGGCGCGGCGCGACGGCCTGCATATCATCGTCACCGGGCGCAACGCCAAGGAAGAACTGATCGAGGCTGCCGATATGGTGACCGAGATGACGGAAATCAAACATCACTTCAAGGCCGGCGTGAAAGCGCAGACCGGCATTGAGTTTTAAGGTACCGGCCATGACTCGCACGGCATCTCTCATGCTCCAGGGCACCGGCTCCCATGTCGGCAAGTCGCTGTTGGTCGCCGGGCTGTGCCGTGCCTACCGCAATCGCGGTCTCGAAGTGCGCCCGTTCAAAGCCCAGAACATGTCGAACAATGCGGCGGTGACGGAGAGCGGCGCCGAGATCGGCCGCGCCCAGGCCCTGCAGGCGCGTGCCGCCGGGGTCGCGCCAAGTACGGATATGAACCCGGTGCTGCTCAAACCGGAAAGCGAAACCGGGGCGCAGGTGATCGTTCAGGGCAAAGTGAGCGGCCACGCTAACGCGCGCGCTTATCATGAGCTGAAGCCGCGCCTCATGCCCGCCGTGCTGGAAAGCTTCGAACGCCTCTCCGAAGAGGCCGATATTGTTCTGGTCGAAGGCGCGGGCAGCCCGGCGGAGGTCAATCTGCGCCACGGCGATATCGCCAATATGGGCTTTGCCCTGGCCGCCCAGGTGCCAGTTGTTCTGATCGGCGATATCGAGCGCGGCGGCGTTATCGCCAGCCTAATCGGCACCGCGCAGTTGTTGGAAGCGGAGGAGCGCGCCCTGATCAAGGGCTGCGTGGTTAATAAATTTCGCGGTGATCCGAGCCTGTTTGACGATGCCATTCCGGTGATCGAACAAGGCCTCGGCGCGCCCTGTCTCGGCGTCGTGCCGTATTTTGCCAAGGCCGGCCTGTTGCCGGCGGAGGATGCGGTCAGCCTCGATGGTGCCGGGACCAGCCTCGTACCGGGCGGCGCGCGCGCGATACGCATTGCCGTGCCGCGCCTGCCGCGTATCGCCAATTTTGACGATTTCGATCCGCTCCGTGCCGAGGCCGATGTCGATCTGGTCATTGTCGAGCCGGGCCGGGCGCTGCCGGGCGATGCCGATTTGGTGCTGTTGCCGGGCTCCAAATCGACGCGCGCCGATCTGGCCGAACTCCGCGCACAGGGCTGGGATATCGATATCCAGGGGCACCTCCGGCGCGGCGGCAGCGTGCTTGGTCTCTGCGGCGGCTATCAAATGCTCGGCCAAAAAATCACCGACCCTGATGGCGTCGAAGGCGAAGCCGGCATATCCGAGGGGCTTGGTCTTCTGGATGTGGATACCGTGTTAAGCGGCGACAAGCGTCTCGAAGCGGTAAGCGGACGCGAGCTGGCAAGCGGCGAAGACGTGCACGGCTATGAAATGCATATGGGCATGACCGCAGGGCCGGATACCGTGCGGCCAATGCTTGCGCTCGCACATGGTCAGGAGGGTGCCTGCTCGGCCGACGGCAAAGTATCCGGCAGTTATGTCCATGGCCTGTTCGCCGCCGATGGTTTTCGCCACGCCTTTCTCAGCCGCCTTGCCGCGCGCGGGCGTTCGCCCCTGGCGTGGGAAGTCAGTGTTGATGAAACCCTTGATGGGTTGGCCCGGCACCTTGAAGATGCACTCGATCTCGACCGGATTTTGGAGATCGCCCGTGCCGCGTAATTATTTTTCAAAGCGCCTGCAGCAACAGGGCGATCAATGCCACCAGCGCGCTTGCGAGAAAACAGGCGATGGCGAACAGCGCCAGCATGCGGCGCATGTCGGTCACCGTCGCCTTGGCACGCCCGTCGCCGAGCCAGGCCGCCTTGGTCACGCCGCCGGCATAACGCACCGGGCCGATCAGGGCGAGATCGAGCGCACCGGCGCTCGCCGCTTCCGGCCAGCCGGCATTGGGCGAGACATGCTTGCCGGCATCGCGCAGCATGGTGGAAAACGCCTTCAACGGCCGGGCGCGTGGCACGAACAATGCGGCGCAGACGATGAGCAACCCGGCGAGGCGCGCCGGCAGCCAGTTGAGCGCATCGTCAAGGCGCGCCGCAATCATGCCGAAGGCGGCGTAGCGTTCGCTCTTGTGGCCGATCATGCTGTCCATGGTGTTGACCGCCTTATAGGCCACGAGGCCCGGCAGGCCGAGCAGGAGATACCAGAAGATCGGCGCGACGACGCCGTCGGAATAGCTCTCGGCGCAGCTCTCGATGGCGGCGCGGGCGACACCATGTTGGTCGAGTTCCTTGGTTTCGCGTCCGACGATGAAAGCGACGGCCCGGCGGCCACCAGCCACGCCGTCCTTATTGAGGGCGCGAATGACACGGACGGTGTGGCCGAGCATGCCGCGCTGGGCGATGAGCAAGCTTACCAGCGCCAGTTCCGCTACCCAGCCATAGGGCAGGGCGCCGACATAATTAGCGACCGCCCATCCCGCCGCAGCGCTCAACCCGATCACGGCGATAACCGCCAACAGGCCGCGAATGACGCGCTCGCCTTCGCTGCGTTTGGCGCGGTTGAGGCGGGCATCGAGAAACGCCGTGAGGTATCCCATCAGGCGCACCGGATGGGGCAGCCAGCGCGGGTCGCCGATAAGCCAATCGAGACCGAGGGCAAGCAGCAGCAAAATAGCGCCGCCCGGTCCCGCCGCCCAATCAAGCCCGGCGAGCGCCGGCAATTGCCACACGCCCCAGATACCTTGCGCGAATTCCATGGTTTGAGCATGGGTGCGCGCAGGCGAACCGTCAACGCAACAAAGAAAAGAGCAATATGATGACCCAACCCGCCATTCTGTTATGCGGCCATGGCAGTCGCGATGTGGAGGCGATCACCGAGTTCGAGGCGTTGGCCGGCCATATCTCGCGCCATCTGCCGGAGCGCAAGGTGATGCATGGCTTTCTCGAATTCGCCCGTCCGACCATCGGCGAGCGCCTCGATGATCTCAGAAACGGCGGCGCCACCGATATCCTCGCCGTGCCCGGCATGCTGTTTGCCGCCGGTCATGCCAAAAACGATATCCCCTCGGTGCTCAATGACTATGCGGCGAGCCATGACGGCTTCTCGATTCGCTATGGCCGCGAATTGGCGGTCGATATCAAATTGCTGGCGGCGGCGCGCGAACGCATCGCCGCCGCCGAGGCGGAAGCTGGTGACGCCGTTTCCCGCGCTGATACCTTGCTGGTTGTGGTCGGGCGCGGCACCAACGATCCGGACGCCAATTCCAATGTCTCCAAGGTCGCCCGCATGTTGTGGGAAGGTATGGGCTTCGGCTGGACCGAGACGTGCTATTCCGGCGTTGCCCAGCCGCTGGTGGCGGACGCGCTTGAGCGCGTGGTGCGCCTTGGCTTCCGCCGCATCATCGTCTTCCCCTATTTCCTCTTCACCGGCATTCTGGTGAAACGCATCTATAGCGCCGCCGATGTCGTGGCCGAGGCCCATCCCGAGATCGAGGTGATTAAGGCAAGCTATCTCAACGATCATCCCTTGGTGATCGATGCCTTTCTCGAGCGCCTCGAAGAAATACCCGCCGGCGAAAATCTGATGAATTGCCAATTGTGCAAATACCGCGAACAGATTATCGGCTACGAGAAGGACAAGGGCGCAGCGCAAGTCGGCCATCATCACCATGTCGAAGGCATCGGTACAGATGCGGACCATGATCATGGCCATCATCACCATCATCACGGCCAGGATGACGATGCATAATTATGAGCGTGATCCGAAGGAGATCACGCGGCTCTCATTTGCCGCAATTCGGCGCGAGGCCGATCTCTCCGGCATGCCGGAGGATATCGTGCCGATGGCGCTCAGAATGATTCATGCTTGCGGCATGGTCGATTTACCTGCCGATCTCGCTTATTCAGAAGGCGCTGGCGCGGCGGGCAGCGTCGCCTTGAACGCCGGTGCACCGGTCCTCTGCGATGTCGAGATGGTCGCGCGCGGCATCGCTGCCCGCCGCCTGCCGGCGGACAATAAGGTGATTTGTAAGCTCGGCGAAGAAGGCGTGGCGGATCGTGCGCGCGCGCTCGGCTCGACGCGCTCGGCAGCGGCGGTCGAGCTATGGCAGCCAATGTTGGCCGGCGCCATTATTGCTATCGGCAATGCGCCGACGGCGCTGTTTCGTCTGCTGGAAATTTTTGCTGAGCAGGCGTCCCGCCCGGCTTTGGTAATTGCCACGCCGCCCGGATTTATCGGTGCGGCGGAATCGAAGGATGCATTGATCGCAAATGAATTCGATGTGCCTTATCTGGCGCTGCGTGGCCGGCGTGGTGGCAGCGCGCTCGCCGCCGCCGCGGTCAACGCCTTGGCATTGAGAGAGGAAGCTGCATGAGCATGGAGACTCCCTGGCTAACGGTTGTCGGCTTGGGCGAGGACGGCATTGAGGCCTTGCCGGCGGCGGTGCGCGCCTTGATCGAAGGCGCCGAAGTGTTGCTCGGCGGCAAGCGCCATCTCGCCATGATTCCCGAGAATGGCGCGGAACGCCTGACCTGGCGCATTCCGCTGATCGACAGCATGGCCGATATTGAAGCGCATCGCGGCAAACGCGTTGTCGTCATGGCAACCGGCGATCCGATGCATTACGGCATCGCCGTCACTCTGGCGCGGCATTTTACCCGTGACGAGATGCTTATTCTGCCGAGTGCCGGGGCGCTCAGCCTGGCCTGTGCGCGCATGGGCTGGCCGGTGGCGAGTGTCGAATGTCTCACCCTGCATGGCCGGCCATTGGAAACGCTCCGCGCCTATCTCGCGCCGGAACACAAGCTGGTCATTCTCTCGCATGATGGCACGACGCCCGCAGCGGTGGCGGCGGAGCTCAGTGACGCCGGTTACGGCGCCAGTGAGATCACGGTGTTCGAACATATGGGCGGCGACAAGGAGCGCTGTCTAAACGGGACTGCCGAGAGTTGGGCCGAACAGGAAATCGCCGATCTCAACACCATTGCTGTCTGTTGCCAGGGCGGCAGCCGGGCCAGGCGCTATTTTGGCGCGCCGGGCCTGCGAGATAAGACGTTCGAAAATGACGGCCAATTGACCAAGCGCGAAATTCGCACCCTCACTCTGAGTTCGCTAGCACCATCACCCGGCGCGCTGTTGTGGGATGTCGGTGCCGGCGCCGGCTCGGTTGCGATTGAATGGATGCTGGGCGCGCGCGGCGCCGAGGCGATTGCGATTGAACGGGACGCGGAGCGCATTGCCCGCATCGCACGCAATGCCGCATCGCTCGGCGTGCCGGGCCTAAAGCCGGTGCATGGCGACGCGCCGGACGTGATGGAACTGCTACCCCAACCCAACGCCATTTTTATCGGCGGTGGCCTGAACGTGCCGGGCATGGTCGAGACCTGCTGGGCCCGCCTCAAGCCGGGCGGGCGGCTGGTTGCCAATGCGGTCAGCCTGGAAAGCGAAGCCCTGTTGACGCAGTGGCGCGACGAGCTTGGCGGCACCATGGTGCGCATCAATATTTCACGCGCCAAGGGCGTCGGCGAACGCCGTCTGTGGCGGCCGCTGACACCGGTGACGCAGTGGGCGGCGATAAAGGATTAGTCGATGAACAATAATAACAACGCGCCGGGCACGCTTTATGGCCTCGGCGTCGGGCCGGGCGATCCGGAATTGTTGACCCTGAAGGCGCTGCGGATTTTACGCGCGGTAACCGTACTGGCCTATCCGGCGCCGAGCGAAGGCGATAGCCTGGCGCGCGCCATCGCCGCACCGCATTTGCCGGACGGCCAGATCGAGATAGCCATCCGCATGCCGCTCGATGCCAAGCAGTTTCCAGCCGAGGATGTCTATGGCCCGGCAGCGCGTGAAATTGCAGAACACCTGCAAGCCGGGCGCGATGTGGCGGCGCTCTGTGAGGGCGATCCGTTTTTCTACGGCTCCTTCATGTATCTGTTTGAGCGTCTGGCGGGCGAACACAAAATCGAAGTGGTGCCCGGCGTCTCTTCGCCGATGGCCTGCGCGGCGGCGCTGGCGACACCGTTGGCCGCGCGCAACGATGTGCTTAGCGTTTTACCAGCGCCTTTGGATGAAGACAGTTTGACGGCGCGGCTTGAAGTTTGCGACGCGGCGGCAATCGTCAAGGTCGGGCGGCATATCGCCAAGGTGCGGCGCATCCTGCAAAACCTCGACTTGGAAACGCGCGCGCGCTATATCGAGCGCGCCAGCCTGCCGGCGGAACGTATTCTGCCGCTCTCACAAGCGCCAGACCCGGCGCCCTATTTCTCCATGGTGCTGGTCCATCGGCGCGGCGAGGCATGGAAGTGAGTGTTGTGAAATGAACGAAGTACCGGCAATTATCGTGCTTGGGCCATCCGGCCTGGAGACGGCGCGGCGCGCGAGAGCGGCACTGCCCGGCGCGGAGCTGCATGGCTTGGCCAAGCGGGTGAACGAGGCGGATGTTTACTTCGACGATACCGCCCGGCATCTCGGCGCGCTCTTCTTGGCCGGGCGGCCGATCATTGCGCTGGCTGCCGCCGGAATCGTCATTCGCTGTCTGGCAACGCATCTCGCAGACAAGACGCGGGAACCGCCGGTCATTGCACTTGCCGAAGACGGCAGCCATGCCGTGCCGTTGCTCGGCGGACATCACGGCGCCAACCGCATGGCCGAGGAGTTGGCGGCGGCGCTTGGTGGCCGGGCGGCGATTACCACGGCGGGCGAGTTGGCCCTGGGGTTCTCCTTCGATGATCCGCCCGAGGGCTGGCGGAGGGAGCCTGGTGGTGCGGTTAAGAAAGTAACGGCGGCACTGTTGGCGGGAGATGCTGTGGCGCTGGACGATCCGTTAGGTCTTGCGGACTGGCTGCGAGACAGCCCAGCTAAATTTGATAGCAGCGCGGCATGCAAGGTGGCGGTCTCGGCAAATATCGAAACCTGGGCTGATATCACGCTGCGTCCGCAAGTTTTGGCGCTCGGCGTCGGTTGCGAGCGCGGCGCTGCGGCGGAAGAGATCTCGGCGCTGATCGCACAAACGCTCGCCGAGGCCGGGCTCAGCCCGCTTGCTGTCGCCTGCATGGCTTCGGTCGACCTCAAAATGGACGAGCCCGCTTTGCGCGCAGTGGCGCGGCAGTCCGGATTACCGCTACGCTTTTTTGATGCGGCGCGCCTCGAACAGGAGACGCCGCGCCTCGCCAATCCGTCCGATGCGGTATTCCGCGCGGTCGGCTGCCATGGCGTCGCCGAAGCAGCGGCGCTCGCCTGCACTGGCGCGGACGGCGAACTGATCGTAGCCAAGCAAAAATCGGCGCGTGCGACCTGTGCCGTGGCGCGGGCCAACGCCATCATCCAGTCCGATTCGCTCGGGCGCGGCCTGGGGCGCCTGACCATCGTCGGCATCGGGCCGGGCGATGCCGGGTGGCGCACGCCGGCGGTGAGCGCGGCATTGGTGAGGGCCGGTGATGTGGTTGGCTATGGCCTCTATCTCGACCTTGTCGCACCGCTCATTGCGGGCAAAAAGCGCCACGAATTTGCTCTCGGTGAGGAGGAAAGGCGCGTTCGCGCCGCGCTCGATTTGGCAGCCGAGGGGCGCGATGTGGCGTTGGTCTCATCCGGCGATGCCGGCATATTCGCCATGGCGGCGCTCGCCTTTGAGCTTCTGGAACGCGAGGCCGCGCCCGAATGGCGCGCCATTGAAATCAGCGTCGAGCCGGGAATATCTGCCTTGCAGGCGGCAGCGGCACGGGCCGGCGCGCCGCTTGGCCATGATTTTTGCGCCATCTCGCTCTCCGATCTGATGACGCCTTGGCCAGTCATCGAAAAGCGACTTAAAGCAGCAGCGTCAGCGGATTTCGTCGTTGCACTCTACAATCCGGCATCCAAAAAACGCCGCCAGGGCTTGGCCCGGGCGGTGGAGATTTTCGCCGCCGCGCGGCCCGCCGATTGTCCGGTTATCGTCGCGCGCAATCTCGGCAGGGCCGGCGAGCGTGTCGAGATTGTGGCGCTTGAGGGCTTCGATCCCGATTCAATCGACATGCTGACATTGGTGATGATCGGCGGCAGCGAGACGCGGGCGATCGACAGCGGCGACGGAAAGCGCGCCTATACGCCGCGCGGCTACGGCGATGCGGCAAATCCAAAAGCGAAGCGGCAGGCATCATGACGGTACATTTTATTGGCGCCGGCCCGGGCGCGGCCGATTTGATGACACTGCGCGGCATGAAGCTTTTGCGCGAAGCGGAAGTGGTGCTCTTTGCCGGCTCGCTGATTCCCGAAGAATTAATCGCCGAGGCGGACAAGAGCGCACGGGTGATCGATACCGCGCCGCTCAATTTGGATGAGATTATTGCCGAGATTGAGGTGGCGCATGCGGCCGGCCACGATGTCGCGCGCCTCCATTCCGGCGACCCCTCGCTTTATGGCGCCATCGCCGAGCAGATGCGCCGGCTGAAGGCGCTCGGCATTGACTATGATATTATCCCCGGCGTGCCCGCTTATGCCGCCGCTGCCGCGGCGCTCGGGCGCGAGCTCACGCTCCCCGGAATCGTCCAAACCATTATTCTTACCCGCACAGCCGTGCGCGCTTCGGCCATGCCGCCGGGTGAAGAGCTGGAAAATCTTGCCGCCACCGGGGCGACGTTGGCGATACATCTCTCGATCAACAATCTGGTCCCGGTGGTGCGCCAGTTAACGCCGCACTATGGCGATGATTGTCCGGTTGCCATCGCCTATCGGGTGAGTTGGCCGGATGAGCAGTTGATCAGCGGCACGCTCAGCACTATCCGCGACAAGGTGAAGCCGCTCGGCCTCACCCGCACCGCCCTTATTCTTGTCGGCCAGGCGCTGGGTGGTGCGGCATTCGACGATAGCCAATTATACAACCCAAGCCACAGCCACGTTCTGCGCCCGCCTAAGTAGCCCGCTCTAGTTTTTCATTTCATGGATTAGCCAATCGAGCGCTGCGTCGATGGTCTCGGCTGTATTGCCCGGCGGCGGCGCGGGGCGGCGCAGCATAATCACCGGCAGGCCAAGCGCTCGCGCGGCGTCGATTTTTCCCTTCGTGGCGTCGCCACCGCTCGCCCGGGTGACGAGCAGATCGATGCGGTGCTGTTCGAGAAGCTGCCGTTCGCTCGCGGCGTCGAACGGCCCGCGGCCAAGAATAAGTTCGGCTCGCGCCAGCGGCAACGCTTCCTCTGGCGCGTCGATCAGGCGCACTAAAAACCAAGTGTCACGTAGCGCGGCGAAATGTTTGATGGCGCGCGTACCGAGGCTGAGGAATACGCGCTGGCCAAGGGCGGGAATCATCTCCGCCGCCGCCGCCATGTCCGCCGCCTCATGCCAGCGGTCGCCTTCTTCCGCGCGCCAGGGCGGGCGCAGCAGGGCGAGGCGCGGCGTTGCCGTCGCGGCGGCAGCGAGGCAGGCATGCTTGGTGATCTCGGCAGCGAAGGGGTGACTGGCGTCGATCAGGTAATCGGCGGCGATATCGCGCAGATAGCTGGCCAGTCCCTGAGTGCCGCCAAAGCCGCCGACGCGCGATTCGCCAGAAATTTTACCGGGTATTGCGGTGCGCCCGGCGAGGGAGGAAATCACCCGCATGTCATCGCCGAAAGCTGCCGTGGCGGCCTCGGCCAGCTTTACCGCTTCGCCGGTGCCGCCGAGGATTAGTAATGTGGGTTTATGGCTGGGCATGGCCAATCAGCTTTCCCGAGCGGTCGAAGATCGCCACATCGACGGCGATATCGGCGTCGCCGAGCCTGTCTGTAATCACGCTGAGCGCTTCTTCCGCCACCCGTTCGGCGAGCGGTAATTCCTCTGCCAGGGTAAGGACGGCGCCGGCGGAGACGGTCGTGCGTGCCCGGCTGACAATTTCGGGCGCCGCACCAAGCTCTGACAGGTACCCGGCCAAGGCGCCGACATCCACGTCGCTGCGTCCGGAATGGAGGTCCATATGGCCCTGGGCGAGTTTGGATATCTTGGCGAAGCCGCCGGCGATGGTGAGCCGCGCTATGGGATGGCGGCGGATATATTTTAGCAGCGCGCCGGCGAAATCGCCCATCTCGAGCAGCGCCTGTTCTTCCAATCCATGGAATTTGCGCACTGCGGCTTCCGATGTTTTTCCGGTTGCCCCAGCGACATGTTGCAGGCCGGCAGCGCGGGCCACATCGACGCCCTGGTGAATGGCGGCGATCCAGGCCGAACAGGAATAGGGCGTGACGATGCCGGTGGTGCCGAGAATGGAGAGGCCACCCACTATGCCGAGGCGGGCATTCATGGTGCGCTCGGCGAGCTTTTTACCCTCGGCGACGGAGATGGTGATTTCGACATCGCCTGGTGCGTCGTGCGTCGCTGCAAGCTGTGCGATCGCCGCCGACATCATGCGGCGCGGCACCGGATTGATTGCCGGCTCACCGACGCATAGCGGCAGGCCGGGCAGGGTCACCGTGCCGACGCCCGCGCCGGCGCGGAAAGAGACACCGCTGCCGGCTGGGCCGAGGCGGACTTTGGCCCGTATCAGCGCCTGGTGCGTTACATCCGGATCGTCGCCGGCATCCTTGATAATGGCGGCGCTCGCGGTCTTTGCTGTAAGTTTCGTTTCGGCCAGGGCGAAGGCCGGCGTTTCGCCGCGCGGCAGGATGATCGTCACCGGATCCTCAAAGCGCCCGGTGAGGAGCGCGCCATAGGCCGCTTGTGCCGCAGCGGTAGCGCAGGCGCCGGTGCTCCAGCCTTTGCGCAGGGGTGGTTTCTTAGAATCGGCTGAGGATTCGTTGGCCATGGCCGCAGTTTAGCTCGCCGCCCCCCGGGCGCGCGTGTAAAATCGCCGCATGAGTGACGCCAATTCTAATTTTCCCCAAATGCCGCCTTTCGAGCCCGGTAGCGTGTGGCTGGTCGGCGCCGGTCCGGGCGATCCCGGCCTGTTGTCGCTGCTTGCTTTTCATGCTTTGGGCGAGGCTGATGATATCGTTTATGACGCCCTGGTTGGCGAGGGTATTCTCGCTTTGGCCGGCACCGGCGCGGTGCTTCATCATGCCGGCAAGCGCGGCGGCAAGCCCTCGGCCAAACAGGCCGATATCACCGAGAAATTGATCGAATTGGCGCGCTCTGGACGCAAGGTGCTGCGCCTAAAAGGTGGCGATCCGTTTATTTTTGGGCGCGGCGGTGAGGAAGCACTGGCCCTGGCGGCGGCAGGGGTGCCGTTTCGTCTCGTGCCGGGCATCACGGCGGCGGTGGCCGGCCTTGCCTATGCCGGCATTCCGATTACCGACCGGCGCGTCAATTCCGCCGTTACCTTCATCACCGGCCATGAATCCGGCGGCGGGCCGCCCGAGGGCCTCGATTGGCCAGCGCTCGCAACTGGCGCGCCGGTGCTGATCCTCTATATGGCGCTTAAACATCTCGCCTGGATGGCCGAGCGCTTGATTGACGCCGGGCTGAGTCCGGATACGGCGGTGGTGCTGATCAGCAAGGCGACCACCCAGGATCAGCATATACTTGAGACCCACCTCGCGGCGGCGGCGGCGGATGCCGAGGCGGCCGGCATCGAAGCGCCGGCGATTGTCGCGATTGGCGATGTGGTCGATTTGCGCGCCGCGCTTGATCCCGGCGCGACGCCTGAGGCGCGCGCCCGTGCCGTGTTGCAACTGGGCGACAGCCGCAAAAACGAATAGCGAATATCGCCCCACCCTTCGCGCTGCTTGAAGGGCCTGCCGCGAGCGCCTATCTTTGCCGGCAAATGGATTTTCTCCGACTACAAAAACCGCGTGACGGTGGTCCTGGCGGCCCCGGTGGCGGTGGCGGCCCCGGTGACCCGAACGATCCGAGACGCCTCCGGCGCAATCCGCTGGTCTGGATCGCGGTGATCGGCGCGATCATTCTCTATACCCAATACGAAGGCGGCGGATTGCCGGGCAGCCAGGATGAGGCGCCGCGCCGTATCGATCAGATAACCGATGTCGGCGGCCCGTTTGAATTGACCGATCACAATGGCCGTATGGTGGCGCCTGAGACTTTTCAGGGCGACTACATGCTGGTTTATTTTGGCTACACTTGGTGCCCCGATGTTTGCCCGGTCGATGTGCTGGTGATGGGTCAGGCGGTGAAGATGCTGGGCAAAGTCGGTGAGCAGGTGCAGCCGCTCTTCGTCACTGTCGATCCCGAGCGCGATACGGTGAGCTCTCTCGCCAAGTTCGCCGCCAATTTTCATCCCCGCCTGCTCGCCTTGACCGGCAGCGAGGCGCAAGTCGCGGCAGCGGCGGAGGCCTATAAGGTTTATTACGGCAAGGGCGAGGAAGGCGAATCGCCGGATGATTATCTCGTCGATCACACCGATTATATCTATCTCATGGGCCCTGACGGCACCTTTCTCGAGGTATTTCCGCATGGCATGAGGCCAGCGGAGATTGCCCACGCGATAGGGCAGTATTTGTGAGTGGTGCGCCGGGGCTGATTATCGCGGCGCCGGCTTCCGGCTCCGGCAAGACGGTTCTCACATTGGGGTTGTTGCGCCACTGGCAGCGCTCCGGCATCGCCGTTGCGCCGTTTAAAACCGGGCCGGACTATATCGATGCCGCCTTTCATAGTGCGGCGGCAGGGCGCGCCTGCATCAATCTCGATATCTGGGCGATGCGCGAAGATATTTTGGCTTCATGCGCCGGCGCTCTCACCAGTGATGCCGCGTTTGTTCTCGGCGAAGGCGTGATGGGGCTGTTTGACGGCGCCGTCGAGGGCGGTGGGGCAACCGCCGATCTCGCCGCGCACCTGGGTATCCCCGTTATTCTTGTTGTTGATGTGCGCGGCCAGGGCGCTTCGGTGGCGGCGCTGGTTGAGGGCTTTTCCCGCCACCGCGCCGATGTCGATGTGGCGGCGGTAATTCTTAATCATGTCGCCAGCGCCCGCCACGAGGCGATGCTGCGCGCCGCGCTCGCGCCAACCGGCGTGCCGGTGTTGGGCGCCGTGCCGCGTGATCAATCGCTGGCCTTGCCGGCACGCCATCTCGGTTTGGTTCAGGCCGGCGAGACGGAAGAGTTGCAAGCCTTTCTCGATGCTGCGGCGGATCTGGTGGCAGAACATGTGGATAGCGATGCCTTGCGCGCCCTCGGCCGGCCATTGCCTGAGCCGCCGAATGTTACGCCGCCCGTCCCACTGCCGCCGCTCGGCCAGCATATCGCCGTGGCGCGCGACCAGGCTTTTGCCTTCAGCTATGAAGCGGTGCTGGCCGGCTGGCGTCAGGCGGGGGCGGCGCTGAGCTTTTTCTCGCCGCTCGCCGATGAAACGCCGGATGTGGAAGCCGACGCGGTCTTTTTACCAGGCGGCTATCCGGAGCTTCATGCCGGGCGGCTTACTGCCAGCCAAACTTTCTTAGGTGGCTTGCGCGGTGCGGCGGAGGCCGGCGCCTGGATCTATGGCGAGTGCGGCGGTTACATGGTGCTGGGCGAGGGGCTGATCGATTCAGACGGCGCGCGCCACGCCATGGCCGGCCTGTTGCCGTTGGAGACGAGTTTCGCCGCACCCAGCCGCGCGCTCGGCTACCGCGCGGCGATGCTGCTTGCCGACACGCCCTTCGCTGCCTCGGGCGCCCAATTTCGCGGCCATGAATTTCATTATGCAACGGTCACCCGAGAGGGCGCCGCGCCGGCGCTGTTTCGCTGTATGGATTCGGCCGGCAAGAATTTGGGTGAAAGCGGTGCGGCAGTTGGCAAGGTGTTCGGCTCTTTCATCCACCTGATCGACAGCCGCTAGAGATATCTTATTCCTCGGGCGGGGTACCGCTTAAGCTTTCCATGATTTTTACATAAGCGAGGAAATCCTCTTCGCCGTAGCCGCTGGCGATCATCGACGACCATATCTGGCGCACGAAAGCGGCGAGCGGCAGCGGCGTGTTGGTATTGCGCCCCGCCGCTAACAGAAGATCGTAATCCTTGGCCATTTGCTTGGCGCTGAAGGTTGGTGAGAAATCGCGCTTGCGCATCGGTTCCAGCTTGTAGCCGACCAGCGGCGAAGCGATAGCGCTTTCGCCCATCACATCGAGGATGGTGTCGCGCGCCGCTCCGCCGCGCTCGGCAAAGACCAGCGCCTCACTCATCATCGCCGAGGTCATGCCGACCATCATGTTGAGCGCGAGCTTGATATAGCGCGCCTCTTCAGCTTCGCCGACATAGAAGCTCTTCTTGGCCATGGCATCGAACAGCGGCAGCGCCTTGTCAAAATCGGCGCGCGCGCCGGAAGCGAGAACGGTGATGGTGCCGGCGACGGCAAGGGCGACGCCGCCCGAGACCGGTGCGCGTAAATAGCCGAGGCCAAGTTCGTTTGCCCGCGCGCCCACCTTGGCCGAAATATCGGGCGAGACGGTGCTCATGTCGATAAAGAGGGTGCCGGGCGCCGCCGCGCCGAAGGCGCCGTTCGGCCCGTCCGTCACATCAGCCAGCGCGGCATCGTCGGAGGTCATGGAAATGATAGTGCCAACGTTCTGCGCCAGCGCTGCCGGACTCTCGGCTACCGCGGCACCGGCATCGCGCAACCCTACTTCCGGCCCGGAGCTGCGGTTATAGACGGTGAGGGCAAAGCCGGCTTTGAGCAGATGGCCCGCCATCGGCACGCCCATTTTTCCCAACCCGATCCAACCTACTGCCGCATTATCCGTCATCATTGATCCCCTTAATCCGGGCAGCGGGTGAGCAGGCCGCCCGCGCCATCAAATTCGAGCGCCCGTGGTGCATCAACAATCTCGCCTTTGTCGCCCAAATCCTCGGCCAAGGCGGGAGAGAGCAATATCTGGTTGA
>JABIXB010000226.1 GCA_018666805.1 Rhodospirillaceae bacterium
AAAGCGCAAATAATCCGTGCCTTTGGTGGCCCGGAACTGTTCGAAGAGGCGGTGTTGCCTGATCCCGAGGCGGGTGCCGGCGAGGTTCTGGTGCGAGTTCATGCATCCAGCGTCAATCCAGTGGATTACAAAGTGCGCGCTGCTGGGCCGGAGGGAATTGCACCGGCGCTGCCGGCCGTGCTCGGCTGCGATATCGCTGGCGAGGTGATTGCGCTTGGCGCGGGTGTCGGTGATTTCAAAGTTGGCGATGCTGTTTATGGCTGTGCCGGCGGGGTCATAGGCATGCCGGGCGGATATGCGGAGCTGTTTGCCGCCGATGCGCGCCTGCTGGCGCACAAGCCCAAATCTCTCGACATGCGCGAAGCGGCGGCCTTGCCCTTGGTCACCATCACGGCGTGGGAAGGGTTGTTCGACCGGGCTAATCTTGAGGCCGGTCAAAGCGTGTTGGTGCATGGTGGCGCCGGTGGTGTCGGTCATGCGGCGATTCAGCTTGCCAAGGCAAAGGGCGCAAAAGTTTTCGCCACCGTTTCCTCTGCCGTAAAAGGAGAAATTGCACGCGGGCTGGGCGCCGATGACATCATAAATTATCGCGACGAATCAGTTGAGCAATATGTTGAACGCCTGACCGGCGGTAAAGGTTTCGACTTGGTCTATGACGCGACCGGCGGCGATCAGCTTGAACTTTCCTTTGAGGCGGCACGAATCAGTGGCCAAGTTGTCACCATCGTTTCGCAGTTTACCTCCGATCTCACCCTGATGCATATCAAGGGGCTGAGCCTGCATGTCGTGTTCATGCTAATCCCGATGTTGCACGATATGGAGAGAGAGGCACACGGCAAACTTCTGCATGAAGCCGGAGAATTGGCGGAGGCGGGCAAGCTCCGTCCGTTGATCGACGAACGGCGCTTCACACTCGGCGAAATAGCGGATGCGCACCGCCATCTCGAAGCCGGTCAGGCGGTTGGCAAAGTCGTCATTGATATAGCCACCGATTGAGCGGGTTTTTGGGCGGATGAACGCAGAGGTGAGCCATGGCGCTTGAAGTGTGGCTCGCCTTTGCTTTTGCCAGTTTGGTATTGCTGGCCATTCCGGGGCCGACGGTTCTGCTCGTCGTGAGCTACGCCTTGGCGCGGGGGCGTTCCAGCGCCTGGGCCACGGTGCCGGGCGTGACGCTCGGCGATTTCACCGCCATTACGGCTTCCCTGCTTGGCGCCGGGGCCCTGTTGCAGGCTTCAGCGACGCTTTTCACCATCCTCAAACTGGTTGGCGCGGCGTATCTGATTTGGCTCGGCATTCAAACATGGCGTGCTCCTTCGTCGCTCAATGGGCTGAACAATAAGCCCGGTGCAGCCGCTGGAAGCGGGCGCATGTTTCGCAACGCCTATGTGGTGACCGCGCTCAATCCCAAGAGCATCCTGTTTTTTGTCACCTTCGTGCCGCAATTCATCGACCCGGCGCGCCCGCTCCTGATGCAGTTCGTTATCCTGGAGGCAACGTTTCTTGTGCTGGCAACGCTCAACATCATTCTCTGGGCGCTGATGGCGAGCGAGATCCGAGCCCGGTGGCCGGCGACATTGCGCCATGCCAACCGTATCGGCGGTGTTTTTTTAATCACCGCCGGTATTCTCAGCGTCGCGCTCCGTCGAGCGTAATCAATCGTTTTTCAGCACCTTCTCGATCGCCTTCACATAGGCGTCCACCATGCTTTTGGCGCAACAGCGCCTGGCGCGCGAAATTTGGGATGAGACCCTGGAGTGGATGGTGGAAGAGCAGGGGATGGATGAATTGGCGCACGACGAGCGCAACGAAATCCTCGACTATCTCTCGACATATTTGTCCGAGGACACACCGCGTTAGATTTCTATTTCGCCGTTCTCGTTTAAGCGCGCCTCCGCGGCATCGCAGTGTGACGATGCGAATTTTGTCAGGCAGGAGCCGATATGCAGCCAAATCGGTTGGCCGTTGCCGTCGATTTGGCGGAGGCGGACATAATCGTGGAGAAGGGTGTCGCCGCAGGCATGACAACACGCGTCCGGCGGTCGTTCGGGCGCAAATTTCCTGCGCAGCTTCTCCATCCCGGCTTCAACAGCGAAGACAATATTGTCCGCTTCCTCGGTGGCAATGGTGAGTGTGACAGTCATGCTGGTTTTCCCCGTGAATTAATAATCACAGGGTAGCCAAAGCGCGGGCAATCCAAAGAGCTCCGCATTTCCAGCTTCAAATATGCGCAGCCAATCCGCTTTATTGGTGAGATTAAGGTAGCTTCAGCCGAGCCGGCGGGACCAGTCGACGATTCCCAACCACGCGAGACCGGCGTCGTCCGGGCCAAGTGCCGGTACGACGGCGAGGCGGTAATGGATACGATGGCCAGCGCGGGCGATTGCGCCGTGGCGCGTTTGCGGGCTTTGTTCCGTTAACAGAATTTCGCCAAGGGAAGAGAGCTTTAGCATCACGGTTGCGGCGGCACCTGGTTCATCCGCCGGCACCTGGCGGCCTTCACCGAGCCGGTTGACCAGCTTGGCGCCGACTTCCGCGACTTTAACTTGCCGAAGTCTCGGGTCCAGGTTGCCATGAACGCAAAATTCCCGCTCGCCATTCAGGCCGTGCAGCAAATAGTCCACGCTCACACCACTTTCCAGCCCACCGAGGCTATGCCACAGATCGGTTAGAATATCTGTCTTGCGTAAATTCTTACTCATCCCTGAATTCACCATGGCGATATCGGCGGTTCTCCGGAGGGAGGGTCAACCGACGCCAAGATTTCTAGAAGTAAGCAACATTCACATTATGCCCCGAGAGTTAATTTACGTAAACAATAATAACTTGCGACCTGGCGCAGCACGGGCATTGTGCCGCCGGTGTGCATAACGCTGCCACTCATATTGGGTAAATTGGCGCTGGCGCCGCCTTCTCCGGGCGGACATAATCCGCCAGCCTTATGTTTGTTTTTTCCACTATTCCCGCTCACTGCAAGCCGTACCGCTCGCGCCATCGCCGTCTGGATTGGCGCTGATGGGCGGCGGTTCTGTTCTGTGGGGCGCAAGCGCCGCTATTTCGTGGGGTTTCGCAGATTTCATCGCGCGTTTCACCGGGCGCTCTGTGGGTGTGGCCGCGACATTCCTATTTGTTTCGGTGGTGGGTTTGGGCGCGCTTCTCCTTTTTATGTGGCTGCGCGGCGATGCCATGCTGTGGCACAGCCCCGATGCCTTGCGTCTCTCGGGCCTTGGGTTGTTGGTCGCGGCCGGGGTTGCCAGTGCATTGGCGACCATTCTTCTCTATGAAGCTTTGGCCAAAGGCCCGATTTCGCTCGCCTCGCCGGTGGTGTCGAGCTATCCCGCGTTTGCCGTCCCGATTTCCATAGCACTTGGTGCGCGCCCCAACGGGTGGCACTGGCTCGCCATGGCGGTCACCATGGTCGGCATCTGGTTGGTCGCGTACTCAGTGTCCTCGGCCGATAGTTGGCGCAGCCAATATGACCGCGCGGTGATCCGCCGATCGATACTGCTTTCACTGGCTGGCGCGCTGTGTTTTGCCCTCGCTCTGATCAGCGCCGGTCTGGCGATCGAAATCTACGGCCCGTGGCAGACCATGATCGCTGTGCGCATCATCGGCGGCATCCTGTTTGTCCTGTGGTTTTTGCTGCGCCGCGAGCTGCCGCGTTTCCATCCACGCCTGTGGCCGATGCTGATTGCCCTTAGCCTGCTCGACACCATGGGCTATCTCGGTGTCTATCTTGGCCTTGGCTACGTCAATGGCGAATTCGCCATTGTCGCCAGTTCGGCCTATGCGGTGGTGACCGTGGTGCTGGCGCGAATATTTCTTAGAGAGCCGGTTGGTTTTCTGCAATGGGGCGGTGTGGCCCTTGTGGTTTGCGGTATCGCTCTTTTGGCTGCGGTGGAATAAGCCCTCCTTTTTTGAGTAAGGGTTTATGCCCAGAAAAATAGGTTAATTTTACCGCTCGTTAACTCCATCCGACTAATTTCGCTTCAAGTATAGGTTTTTACGTATCTTGCAGCTGTGCGTAACGCGTGGGACTGACGCGCAACGCCAACATTATTCGGGTAGGAGTAAAGCAGATGAAATTCCCCACTATTGGGTTCAGATTTAAGATGAATATCGGTGGGCGCTTGGCGCTCGGTTTCGCCGCCGTATCCGTGGTGCTCGCCGTAGCGGTTGGCATCACCTTGTTCAAGGTGAACAGCATTAATACCAGCATGGTGCGCATTTCAGATCTTCGTGTGCCGACTGCCGAAGCGAGTTCCGCCATGGTTGATGATATTCATGCCTCGCTCGCCAGCCTGCGCGGTTGGATGTTGACCGGCAACGAAACCTTCAAGCAGGAGCGTTCGATTGTCTGGGCCGATATTAAGCATCGCCGCGAACAGATGGATGAGCTCTCGAAACATTGGACGGTTGCGGCCAACGTTGAGAAGTGGAATGCCTTCAAGGTGGTGTTGGGTGAGTTCGAGATCGCCCAAAAACAGGTTGAGAGCGTTGCCAACACGCCGGAAGAGCATCCCGCGACGTTGATTTTGACGACCGAGGCGGCGCCGCGTGCCAAAGTGATGGTCGGCGCAATCACCGCCATGATCGATGCCGAATCCGAGGTGTCGATGAATGTTTCCAATATGAATGAGCGGCGCAACCTGCTCGGCATCATGGCCGATGTGCGTGGCACGCTGGGCCTCGGCCTGGCCAATATCCGCGCCTATCTGTTGACCGGCGAAGAGAATTTCAAGGCTAATTTCGACAAGCTCTGGGCCAAGAACGAGCGCCGCTTCGCCGATCTTACCCGGGCATCAAATCTGTTCTCGCCGGTCCAGGCCGAGAGCTTTAAGGCGCTTGCCGAGAAGCGGGCGGAATTCGCGCCCCTGCCGGCCAAGATGTTTGAGATTCGCGGCTCCAAGCAATGGAACATGGCCAATTACACCTTGGTGACAGAAGCGGCGCCGCGCGCCGGCAAGCTGTTGACCACCCTGATGGGGCCGAAAGCCGCAGATGGTAAGCGTTCCGGCGGCATGGTCGATAACCAGAAAGCATTGTTGCAAAACGACTCCGCTTCCGCCGAGGCCGATGTCGAGCAGCTCAACATGATCGAGTGGATCCTGTTGGCCGCTGGTTTGATGATCGCCTTTGTCGTGGCGTTCGTAACCAGCCGTGCCATCGTCAAGCCGATTGCCGCGATGACCTCGGTCATGGGTGTTCTGGCCGATGGCGACAATACGGTTGAAGTGCCGGCGCGCGAGCGCAAGGACGAGATCGGCCATATGGCCGCCGCCGTCCAGGTGTTCAAGGAGAACGGCATTGAGAAAGAGCGCCTGACGGCTGAGCAGGCGGTGGAAAGCGAGAAGCGCGAAGCACGTACCAAGCGCATGGATGAGCTGTGCGGCACGTTCGACACCCAGATTTCGGGTATTGTCGAAGCCGTCTCCGCTGCATCGACCGAATCCGAATCGACCGCCGAATCGATGGCGGCGACGGCCGAGCAGACCAGTCAGCAAAGCTCCGTCGTGGCGTCGGCTTCGGAAGAAGCAACCGCCAACGTGCAGACGGTGGCGAGTGCGGCCGAGGAGCTGGCCTCATCGATCGCCGAGATCGCCCGTCAGGTCGACGATTCGACGCGCAATTCGCAAAACGCCGTGGCCGAAGCGGAGAAGACCAACGATACGGTCCGCAGTCTCTCCGAAGCGGGCCAGAAGATCGGCGATGTGGTGCAGTTGATCAACGACATCGCCAGCCAAACCAACCTCCTGGCGCTCAACGCCACGATCGAGGCGGCGCGTGCCGGCGAGGCGGGCAAGGGCTTTGCCGTTGTCGCCTCCGAGGTTAAAAGCCTGGCCAACCAGACGGCCAAGGCGACCGACGAGATCGGCACTCAGATCGCCACGCTTCAGGGCGCGACGGGTGACGCGGTCGGCGCCATTGAGGGCATCGGCACCATGATCGGCGAGATCAGCGAGATCTCGACGACGATCGCCTCGGCGGTTGAGGAACAGCGTGCTGCGACCGGTGAAATCTCGCGCAATGTGCAAGAGGCTGCGACCGGCACGCAGGAAGTCTCCTCCAATATTTCCGGCGTGCATGAAGCGGCGCAGGAAACCGGCTCGGCTGCCGTACAGGTGAAAAACGCGGCGACCGAATTGTCGCAGCAATCCATCCTGCTGCGCCAGGAGGTCGAAACCTTCCTCAAGGAAATCCGCGCCGCCTAACGCACGGTTCCTTACTACCCGAAAAAGAGCCCTCCGAGAGCAATCTCGGAGGGTTTTTTTATCTCACGCTATGTTGCCTAATCAAAGGAACTATATCTTTAGTCCCAAATTGGTATTGTTTTGTAATTCACCACAAACCGCCGATTTCCGCCGCTCTCAAATCCCAGCCACACTATATGTTGACATTAGCACAGGCCGCCGCGCCGCCCTAACCTTCGCGCCCGCCCGGCGCCTGAGGGATCAAACTAAAAAGAAAGACCGCGCGCCCTCAGTCTCCCATTAAATTTTCCTGCAATTATCCTTACATATTTCAGGTCTACTCTTGCTACACTCGACCCGGGCCAATCGGGCACCGATAAGCTGAAGGAGACTGTCATGATACGCGGCGTGCACCATGTTTCGATCTCGACTAATAATCACGAGCGGCTGGTCGGCTTTTACCGCGATCTGATCGGCCTGCCGTTCGCCACCAGCTTCGACTGGGAGGCCGGCAACGAGGTCGCCGATCGCTGCGTCGGCCTGAGAGACAGCGCGGTGAAAACGGCGCTGTTGCGTGCCGGCAATACTTTCGTCGAGATATTCGAATACACCAACCCGCCCGGCGCCGAGGGCGACCCGAACCCGCGCGCCTGCGACCCCGGCCTGACCCATATCTGTTTCGATGTCGTCGACATTGAGGGCGAATATGCGCGCCTCAGCGCGGCGGGGGTCGAGTTCCACACCGAGCCGGTCGAAATCGGCGGCATCGTCAAAGCCACCTACGGCCGCGACCCGGACGGCAATATTTTCGAAATGCAGGAAGTCATCGGCAAAGACCTCCCCATGGACATCAAAGTCGTCGTCCCGGACGTCGAACAACGCGGCATCCAGTAGCGCATAATTAGAGCTCATCGGACCACGTAAAAATCTTTGCCAAGCGGCCCCCCCCCCCCACCGGAATGCATCATGCATTCCGGTAAGGGCGACCGCCCGCCCGAGTTAATACGAGGTAGCCAAGCGCGCGGATGCGCGCGCCCGGCGTCTGAGGGGCCAGACAAAAAGTAAGCACCAACCCCCGTCCAACGCTATAATTCCCACCCTCAACAATGCGGGAGTATTACGCCATGGATGTCCTGGTCATCGGCCCAAACGGGAAAACCGGTAAACTGCTTATTCCGATATTATTGGCAAACGGCCACCGGGTGGGCGCGATGATCCGCGACGAAAGCCAGGGCGAGGACATGCGGGCGCTTGGCGCCGAGCCGCTCGCCGGCGATCTCGAGGCAAGCCAGGCGGAACTTGCGGCTGTGGTGCGCGGCCATGATGCGGTGATTTTCGCCGCCGGCTCCGGCTCCAAAACCGGGCCGGAGAAAACCGTCGATGTCGATCAGAACGGCGCCATCACCCTGATCGATGCCTGCCGCGCGGCAGACTGCCGGCGTTTCATCATGCTGAGTTCGATGGCCACAGGCGCGCCGGAGCGGGCGCCGGAAAAGCTGCACCCTTATCTAGCCGCCAAGGATGTTGCGGATAAGCATCTCAGCGCGAGCGGCCTCGATTACACCATCGCGCGGCCCGGCCTTCTGACGGACGAGCCCGCCACCGGGCGCATCCGCACGGCCGACAATCTCGGCAACATCGTCGATGCCGGCAAAATCAGCCGCGCCGACACAGCCCACATCCTCGCCGCCTGCCTCGACCACCCCAACACCATCGGCACCTCTTTCGAAGCCCTCGCCGGCGACACGGAGATCGAGGCCGCAATGGCGGGACTGTAGGAGAACACGAATAGGACTCTTCCAGACGGAATCACCCCCGGAATGCAATCCTGCCTTCCGGCAAGGGCGACCGCCCGCCCGAGTTAATACGAGGTAGCCAAGGGAGCGGATGCGACCGCCCGGCGTCTGAGGGACCGATCAAAAAGAGAGACCCCCCGCCCGGCGTCTGAGGGACCAAACAACCCCCCCCCTATCTCAAATTCTCGCCATCATCGGCAGCGAGCGCATCGGTCATCTCCATCAGCAGCGCCTTGTCGTGGATGATGAGCACGCGCCCCTTGCGCTCGGTGATGCCGTCGCGCGCCAACTGGCTGAGCACGCGCGAAACCGTCTCGCGCGTGGTGCTGGCCCGCCGCGCCATATCGCGCTGGATCGGCACGGCGGCAATGCGGCAATTACCCTCCGCATCGTCCTCGGCAAGACGCAACAGTTCGATATAGACGCGCTGCACGGCCTTCAAAGTGCTGAGATCCATAATGCGGTCATCGGCGGTGCGGATGATGTGGGTGAGGCGGCGTAGCACCTGCATCGCGGCCGGTGGATTTTCGGTCATCATCTCGACGAACACGCCGGGCGGCACAACCAGCACCCGGCTGTCCTCAACGGCGACGATATTGGCCGAGCGGTGCTCGCCGTCAATCGCCGACATCTCGCCGAAATAGCCGCTGGCGCGCACTTGGCCAAACGCCACCTCCTGCCCCGAGGCGGCAAAATTGACCACTTCGACCATGCCTTCGACGACAAGAAAAACATCGCGCGAAGTGCTGTCGCGCCCGAGAATCTGCTCGCCCGCGCCAAAGCGCCGCCACTTGCTGCGCTGCTCAAGCGTGGCTATCGCGGCCTCGCTCAGATTTTGCAGCAGGCGCACGCGGGACAGTTTTTCGGACGTCTCTGAGCTCACCCTGAGTTGCCTCCATAATTGCGCCGGATGTTAGCGCTTTTCGCGCTCCGTATTTTGAAACTAAT
>JABIXB010000227.1 GCA_018666805.1 Rhodospirillaceae bacterium
CCACCGCGCTCGAGGTGATCCTCGATAAATGCTGGGCCGATGCCGCCCACTACCGCAAGCACCAGCGCGCCAAAGACGCGAAAAGCGAATCCGCCTGAGAAAATGGCGGATTCACGCCATCAGCCATCGCTCACCGAGGTCCGTGCCCAGCATGTTTTGGACCTGGGCAGGCTAGCGGATTATTTCAGCCAGCATCTGCCGCAATTTCCCGGTGCGCTTAGCGCGCGCCAGTTCAAGGACGGCCAATCCAACCCGACCTATCTGTTGGCGAGCGGCGGCCAGAATTTTGTCCTGCGTAAAAAGCCGCCCGGTGATCTGCTACCGGGCGCGCACCGCATCGAACGCGAATTCCGCATCATCTCGGCCCTCGCCGATCATGGCGTACCGGTGCCCGACGCGCTGCACCTGTGCGAAGACGACACGATTATCGGCACGCCTTTCTATGTGATGGCGCATGTCGAAGGCGGCGTTTGCCAGGACCCGGCGCTGCCCGGCATGGCGCCAGACGAGCGCAGCGCGATATACGCCGACATGGCCAATGTGATGGCGCAATTGCACGGCATCGACTGGAAAGCCGCCGGGCTCAGCGATTACGGCAAGCATGAAAACTATATCGCCCGCCAGATCGCGCTGTGGAGCCGCCAATATGAAGCGGCCAAGACCGGCGTGATCGCCGAGATGGACGCGCTGATGCGATGGCTGCCCGAAAATATTCCGCCCGGCGACGAGACCTGCCTGGTGCATGGCGATTTCCGCCTCGGCAATCTGATTCTCGACCCCGAGGCCGCGCGCATCGCCGCCGTGCTCGACTGGGAGCTTTCGACCCTCGGCCATCCCTTGACCGATCTCGCCTATAACTGCCTGCCCTATTATTTGCCGGCTGGTGAAGACGCTGTCCTGCCGGGCATCGCCGGCGCCGACCTCGACGCGCTCGGCATCCCATCCGAGGACGCCCACATCGGCGCCTATTGCCGGGCGGCGGGCCGCGCCGACGGCATCGCTGACTGGTCGTTCTACATCACCTTTTCGATGTTTCGCCTCGCCTCCATCGCGCAAGGCGTCTATGCCCGCGCCCTGCAAGGCAACGCCAGCTCGGCCAAAGCGAAAGACTATGACAAGCGCGCGATCAAACTGGCGAAGATCGCCTGGGCGTTACAGGCAGGTTAAAACTCCGCCCCGAACTACCTCACCGCCATGCTGGCGAGCAACTAGAGCGAAAGCCCGCCAAGCCAATCCTCGATGATCGGCAGTACTTCGGCACCGTATATAATGCCCATATGGCTGACACCCGGCAGAACATGATAGACGCCGGTTTTGGTCTGGGCCGAGATCACCGGCTCGAACTGCTCGGCAATAAACGCCTCGTCGCGCTCACCGGCGACCACCAGAAGCGGCTTGTCGATCGCCGCGAGATCGCCTTCATAATCGGGGCGCGGCGCGAAGGCGCTGGTCATGCGGTAGGTATAGCGCCGGGTCGCGGTATAACCATACGGGCCCGAGAGGACGAATTGCGGCATGGCGAAGCCGATCACGTCGAGGTGATTGAGCGCGGTGATGCCGACCATATTCAGCATGGCGAGGCCGATGATGCGGCGCGTCGCGGGCCGCGCCCAGCCGCCCGAATTTTCCCGCGTTGTCGGCGCGTTGTATTTGAGGAACGGCGCCAACAGGATAAAGGCATCGGCCTTACCGGCATAGGCGCCACCGGCGAAGCGGACGACGAAGCCGCCGCCGGAAGAATGGCCGCCAAGAATAATTTCCGGGCTGCTGACACCTTCCGACACATGGCCGATCAGGTCGGCCATATCCTCTTCCAACTGACCGCTATGATCGACGTCACCACGCCTGACCGGTTTCTCGCCGTGGCCGCGCATATCGGGCGCAATCACCGTCGCCACGCCGCGCGCCGCCAATTCACCCGCCATCGCGTGGAATTGCATGCCATGCCAAGCCGAGCCATGCACCAGAACGAGGATGCGGTTGGTTTGGCGCGCGCTCTCATAGCGGCGATAGGCAAGTTCGGTGCCGTCGCGCGCGGCGAAGCGCTGGGTTTTCGGCAGGTCGCTATAGTCGACGCCGGTCGCCTCGCTGAGGTCCACTGAATCGCTTCCCGGCGAAGAATCAACGCTTTCAGAGAAGATCAAGCCGAGCGCAATGACAAAAAAGACGATGATCATCGTCGCCAGCGTGGTGGCAAGTTTTCGTACTGGTTTTCGCTTCATCGGCGGTACCTTGAGTCCGGCCCCGGATCAGGCACCGCTTTAATTTTTGCCGCCGCAACGCTCATCCGGCAACGGTCTCGATTGTCACTTCAGGGATCCAGTTGCGCTGGCGCCGGACGAGGCGTGAATCAACCGTCTCGCCGTCGAAATCGCTCGGCGACGATTCAAGTTCATCATCGCCCTCGAAGCTATTGACGTTGACCACGGCATAAAGGGCGCCGTCGATCTCGCTGGTGACGAACGGCACCACGCCGCAGGCGCGGCAGATGTGGAAATCCGCCGTCGCGGTGCCGAAACGGTAACGCTCGGTCTCACTCACGTCTGCAATGCGCGCCGCCAGTTTTCCCGCCGGGTGCGAGGTATAAACGCCGCCATGCTTCTGGCAAAAGCTGCAGCCGCAGGCGCGTACCGCTATCGCGCCGTCCGGCTCGGGCAGCTCAAATTCAAAACGGATATTGCCGCAATGGCAGCCGCCTTCGATGCGCCGCATCATGCGCTTTGGCGCGATTCGTCGTGACGCCAGTGCGTCGCCATCGGCCCGCCTTTGCCGCCAATGGGATCGGTTTCGGGCAGGGCGACGGCTTTAATGCGCGCCAGCGCCGCCGCCAGATCGTTCTGCCCGGTCGGCTTGATTTCAAGGCCGCCGACTTCAGGCGTTTGCCGGGCGATGCGCGCGTCATCCTCGCTGAGCACGCAAAGATCGGGCGATTGCCCGGGCGGATAGGCGCCGATGCTCATGAAACCGGGCGCATTATCGAGCCGGCAATGCACGACGCCGGCTGGGATCAGCACCGCATCGCCGGCTTGCACATCGAAAACCGGGCCGTCCGGCCCACCGAATTGAATTTGCGCCGTGCCGCGCGCAACGCCGACCACTTCATGCGCGATCGAATGATAATGGTGAAACGGAAAGGTATCGCCGCGAAAGCCGTTGCCCCAACCATTGGCCCAAAAGACTTTCTCGACGTCACTCTCCGGCGTGTCGCCGCCAAGTGCAACGGCGCCGCGGTAGAGCAGCAAGGGCAGTGCGTCATTGTTCGGGCTGTCGCCGCTCAAGGACAGCAGGCAAGGTTCGGCGGAATATTCAGACATGACATCCCTCCCCGCGCGGCGACTAAGCCATGGGTTTACTGCCGCGCTAACTGACGCCGTCTCCCACATCATCGCGGCCCCAGATCATGCGCTCGCGCTTGAACGGCAAAGGTTGCTGCGGGTTACCGGATTCAAATTCCACCGCGATGCGGTAGCCTTCGAAAACGGCGTCGGCAATGAAGCGTGGCGCGTAGCAATCGCCGGCCTGGTATATGCCGCCAATGCCTTCCGCTTCCCACTTGTCATGGCTTTCCCAGAGCGACCTGTAGAGTGCGTTGTTCGATTGCCGTCCGGTCGCCAGGATCACCGTATCGGCCTCGACGGTCGTCGTTTCGGTGCCCGGCGCGCGCGGATGCTTGCCCGCCGCCGGCTCGGTGGTACGTGTCGCGCCATCGCGCAACAGGTCAAACAGCCTGACCTTGACCACATTGCCCGGCTCGCATTCCTCGACCCATTGGCCGCCATACTGGGTGATATTTTTTTCATTCAGCATGCGGTGGATATTCGACCCTTCGAGGGTGTAGTCGGTCAGCGGCGCGGCGCCGCCGAACTGGGTCACGATACTCACCTGTTTGCCGAGATCGGCCATCATCTCGGCCATGGCGACGCCGGTGAAATAGCCGTCGGAATCGAGTACGACGACACGGTCACCGACCGCTTCGCCGGCCATCACCTGCTCGGGCGTTAAAAATTGCGCGGTTGAGGCATCAACGCCCGGTATCGGCGCCATGGTCACATGGCCAAAGCCGTCCTTGGCCCAGTGCGAGCCGGTCGCGAGCACGACCTTGTCGGCGCCATAAGTCAAAACATCGTTCGAGGCGAGGGTGGTGTTGGTATGCACCTCGACATTCTTGGCCTTGGCCAGTTGGCCTTCGCGGTAGCTGATCACACGGCCCCATTCGGCCAGGCCCGGATAGCGCATGACGTCGCGCATATGGCCGCCCATCTCGCCTTCCGCCTCGCAGAGATGCACGTCATAGCCGCGCAGGCCCAAAACGCGCGCGCACTCCATGCCCGACGGACCGGCACCAACAACCAGCACCGAGCCACCGCCATTCTTGGCCGGTTCAACTTTTTCCGGATGCCAGCCGCGGCGGTATTCCTCGTTCGAGGTCGGGTTTTGCGTGCAGATCAATTGCGTGCCGCGCTCCCATTTGCCAATGCAGATATTGCAGCCGATGCATTCGCGGATGTCATCGGTACAGCCGTCATTGATCTTGTTGGGCAGGAATGGATCGGCAATAGACCCCCGGGCGCTGCCGATAATATCGGCTTGACCGGACTTAACGACCTCCGCCATATCGTCCGGGCTGGTGAAGCGCCCGACATTGATCACCGGCACCTTGGCCGCTTCGCCGACGTGCTTGGTAAAAGGCGCCTGATGGTTGGCTTTATAAAAGCGCGACGGGCCGGCGTCCTCGCCCCATTCGTCGAAGATGCTCAAATTAAGGTCCCAAAGATCGACCAGTCCTTGCTCGGTGGCGAGCTCGACAAATCCGATCCCTTCCTCGTGCGACTGGATGCCCTCGACACCCATCACCTGATCGACCGAGATCCGCACGGCAACGGCGCATTCATGACCGACCGCTTTTTTAACTTTCTCAATGCTCTCGAGCCAGAAGCGGGCGCGATTCTCGAGCGAGCCGCCATATTTATCTGTCCGTTTATTGGTGAAGGGCGACAGGAACTGTGCCGGCAAAACACCATGTGAGCCGTAGACATAGACGATATCGAAGCCGGCCTGCACGCCGCGCTTAGCCGCTTCGACATACATCTGCTGGAGATCGAGGATGTCCTGCTCGTCGGCCTCGTGCGCATAGCTCGAAAGCGACCAGTTCGATGCCGCCTGGATCGGCGCGCGGGTGACCGCGCGGGTTTCCATATTCGGCGTGCCCGAGCCCATATGCCACATCTCAAGCCCGGCCAGCGCGCCCCATTTGTGCAGGCTGTCGGTCATATGCCTGAGATTGATGACGTCGCCCTCGTCCCAGATCGAGGCCAGCACATTCGGCGAAAAATCCGCTTCCGGATCGATCGAAGCGGCCTCGGCGCAAACGCCACCCCAGCCGCCCTCGGCCTTCATGGCGCGGAACGAAGCCTGCGTGCCGGGCCGGAACGAGCCGGCACCGTTACAATGGGGAACCTGATAAAAACGATTTTTCATCGTTTTTGGGCCGATCTCGATGGGCTCAAAGAGAATATCGTGATTGGGGTCTCGCGCCATTGTAACTCTCCTGTTGAAAGTTGACTTATCGTTGCGGCCTTACGCCTTTTTTTCCTTCCAGGAAAATACATTGCCCCGTGGAGCCGGGCAAGCCTGTGGCGCTCGCGCACTGGAATTAAGTGGCCAGGTGGGGCGTAAACGGTCAGTTGATCAATGGCGGCCGCTTTGCAGCTCCCTGCCCTGATCATCGCCACGCGCCGCAGATAAGTCGCGGTCGATGGCCTCGGCGGCGTTCTTGCCGGCACCGGCGGCGAGAATGACGGTGGCGGCGCCGGTGACGACATCGCCGCCGGCGTATATCCGGGCGCGCGTGGTGCGGCCGCTTTCCTCGTCGGCCACCAGGCAGCCCCAGCGGTCGGTCTCAAGCCCGGCGGTGCTCTGCAACAGCAGCGGGTTGGGCGTCGTGCCGATCGATAACACCACATTATCGACCGGGATGACGAACTCGCTGCCAGCGACCGGAAGCGGCCGCGCGCGGCCCGAATCATCGGCCTCGCCGAGCTCCATCACCTGGCATTTAAGCCCGGTGACCCAGCCATCAACATTGCCGAGCACTTCGATCGGGTTGGTCAGCCAGTGGAATTCGACGCCTTCCTCGATAGCATGGTGATGCTCTTCAATGCGGGCCGTCATTTCGGTCTCGCTGCGGCGGTAGACGATCAGCCCTTTTTCCGCGCCGAGACGCAGGGCCGAGCGCACGGTGTCCATCGCCGTATTGCCGGCGCCGATCACAGCGACCCGCTTGCCGACCTTCATCGGCGTGTCGCTGACCGGAAAGTCATAGGCTCGCATCAGGTTGATGCGGGTGAGAAATTCGTTGGCCGAGAACACGCCATTGAGATTTTCGCCGGGGATGCCGAGAAATTTCGGCAAACCGGCGCCAGTACCGACAAAGACCGCGGCAAATCCCATATCATCCAACAGCGCATCGAGGGCGATGGTCTTGCCGACAATGATATTGTTGGCGATCTCGACGCCGCGTTGCCGGAGGACATCGATTTCCCAATCAAGCACAGCATT
Source organism: Rhodospirillaceae bacterium (assembly GCA_018666805.1). Classification (GTDB taxonomy): domain Bacteria; phylum Pseudomonadota; class Alphaproteobacteria; order UBA828; family UBA828; genus PTKB01. The sequence continues at coordinate 6,559 of JABIXB010000227.1, forward strand.
GGGCAGACGGAATTCGGGAATGCCGTAGCGCAACACGCCGCCTGGTGCGTGCAACGCCTCGTAGACGGTCACCGGATAGCCCATATCCGCCAACTGGCCGGCGCAGACCAGCCCGGCCGGGCCTGAGCCGATAACCGCGATCTTTTCGTCACGCCACGGCTGGCGGGTGGCGTCGTTGGCCGGCTGGCCGCGTTCCCAGTCGGCGACGAAGCGCTCGAGATGGCCGATCGCCGCCGATGAGAAGCGATTGTTCATGTGGCACAGCTCTTCGCACTGGGTTTCCTGCGGACAGACCCGTCCGCAAATGGCGGGCAACGGATTGGCGCCGCGCAGGATCGTCGCCGCTTCACGCATATCGCCGGCGGCGATGGCGTGGATAAATTCGGGGATCGGAATCCGCACCGGACAGCCATCAACGCACACCGGGTCCTGGCAACGCAGGCAGCGTTCGGCCTCGAACATGGCGCGCGCCATGTCATAACCCTCGTTGACTTCAAGGAAATCATGCGCACGCCGGCCGGCGGCGCGCTCTGACATCGGTGTTTTATCCATTCGTTTTAGCGGCATCAGATTGCTCCTTCTCGAACTTGCGATGCGGCCCCGCATGCATGTGCCTGCCGCACGGCGGCTTGGCTTTCCATATCGACATACATCTTGTTGCGCCGCTCCGCTTCGTCAAAATCCACTTGGTGGGCGTCGAAGAACGGGCCGTCAACGCAGGCGAATTTGATCTCATTGCCGATGGTGATCCGGCAACCGCCGCACATCCCGGTGCCGTCGATCATCAGCGGGTCCATTGAGGCCAGGGTTTCGATGCCGGCGCGGCGCGTGGTATCGGCGACGGCACGCATCATCGCCATCGGGCCGATCGCCACGACCCGGTCGGGCGGTCCCAGACCAGGCGCGACAGCGTCGCCATCGATCAGCTGTTGCAGCCGTTCGGTGACGAAGCCCTTGAACCCGGTGGAGCCGTCGTCAGTGCAGAGATCGAGATGGCCCGAGGCTGCTTTGAGCTCGTCGGTTAGAATCAGCAGATCTTTCTGGCGTGCACCGATGATCGCCGTTGTCCGCGCGCCGCGCTGGCTGAGATCGCGCATCAGGCATAGCAGTGCCGCCGCGCCGAAACCGCCGCCGACGCCGACCACATGGCCGGCCGGCGAAATGTCCGGTGCGCTGCCGAGCGGACCGGCGACATCGAGGATATCGTCGCCTTCATCCAACGCGCCCAACAATCTTGTCGTCACGCCGACTTCCTGAACGACGATGATGATCTCGCCCCGGTCCGGGCGGTAATCGGCGATGGTTAGCGGAATGCGCTCGCCGCCTTCGCGCACGCGGACGATGACGAATTGGCCCGGCCGTGCCGCCGCCGCGATCAGCGGCGCCTCGATGACAAACAGTTTGGTCACCGGGGTGAGAACGCGCTTGCTGATGATCCGCGCCATGGCTCACAACCCCTCATGTGCATGCATGATTTTCAAACGCTGCCAGCGCCGATCGACCTCGCTTTCGATCGCTTCAAGCCGCTCGCTATTGTCGCGCCCAAGCAAGTGCTTGGTCTTGCCCATCAGCCCAAGCCAATCGGCGACCGGGCGGCGGCGGCCGACGGCATCCGGGTCATAGGTCAGGCTGGTGTGCCCCTGCTCCACTTCGTAGAGCGGGAAGAAACATGAATCGAGCGCCGTCTGCAGCACGTCCTCGGCGGCGTCGTCGGTGGTCTTCCAGTTGAGCGGGCAAAACGACAGGATCTTGCCATAGACCAGTCCCTCGCGCTTGGCATACCACTGCGCCTTGGCGACCTTGCGCATGAAGTCCTCGGGATAGCCTTCGCTCGCGGTAAATACGTAAGGCAGATGGCAGGCAGCGAAAATCTGCGCCGTGTCCTTATGGTGAAAGACTTTACCGGCGGTGGCCTCGCCGACTTCGCTGGTCGAGGTGCGGTGGCCGAGCGGCGTGGCGTAGGACAGTTGCGCGCCGGTGTTCATGTAACCCTGATTGTCATATTCGAGGATGATCATGCGGTGATTGCGGTGGGCGGCGCCGAGCGCCGGCCCCATGCCGATATCCATGCCGCCATCGCCGGTGACCATCATGAAGGTGATGTCGGGCGAGCCCGGCAGCTCGCCGCGCCGCATCCGTTCGAGATACATTTCGACCAGCCCCGAGAGGGTCGCCGCGCCGTTCTGGAACAAATTATGGATATAGGTAATGCGGTGCGAGGTGTGCGGATAGGCGGTCGTCACCACCATCGCGCAACCGGTCTGGAACAACACCACCAGATCGCCCTCAAGCACGCTGTAGGCCTGGTGCAATACCGGAAAAATACCGCAGCCCGGACAGCCGCCATGGCCGGGGGCAACACGCGACGGCACTGCGGTCATCGCCCATAGCGGTTCAAGCTCGACCTTGAGCCGGCCGCTTTTTTCGTCCTGGCTGACTTTTGCCATGCCGCGCGAAACCTCTTCGCTGGCGATGGCGGGAAGTCCCGGCGGCGGTTTTTTTGCCGCCGCGCCGGCATAAGCGCCATGATAGGCGAACGGCGCCTCGACCGACCCTTGCGCCGCCGCTTTGAGAGCCTCGGCAAAGAACTGCTCGGCATCGGCGTCACGGAAATCCTTGCCGCCCAGGCCATAAATTCGGTTGAGGACAAGCGTATGGTTGTCCGTATCCTGTTGCAGTGCGGCGCGGATTTCGAGCGCCAGATTACCGTTGCCGGCGCCATAGGAATCACCCCGGTCGCCGACCAGCACGGCGCGCACATTCTTCAGCAAATCGCGCAGTTCCTGGCCGGGAAACGGGCGCAGCATATTAAGCGAAACAACGCCGACCTTTTTGCCCTCGGCGCGCAACCGGTCGGCGGCCTCCTTGGCCGTCTCGGCGGCCGAGTTGAGCAGCACCAGGGCGGCTTCGGCATCGGCCATGTGATAGGCGTCGACAATCGGATAAGCGCGCCCGCTCAGCACCGCCAATTCGCCCAGCACTTCGGGAATGACGCGCCGCGCCGCTTGCATCGCCTCGTGCAACTGGACCTTGTTGTTGATCAGGTCGGGATCATTCATGTACGGCCCGAACGTCACCGGGCGGGTGGGGTCAAGCGCCGTAACCGGAGCGCCGGGGGGCCCGAGAAAGTCCCGCACCGCGTCGCTATCGTCGAAAATTTCCAACCGGCGTTTTTGGTGACTGTGTAAAGCCCCCGTTCTATGTGCCACTTCCTGAAAGAGTCTCGGGCACTGGTGGACGCATGTTCAGAGCCTGATGC
>JABIXB010000004.1 GCA_018666805.1 Rhodospirillaceae bacterium
CCTGGAGCAATTGCGCCGCCGTCTCAAGCGCCTTGGCACGCACCTCATTGGCGCCCTTGATGGCGGCGAGGCCGACGGTTTGCGTCGTCCGTCCGCCCTGCGAGCCGCCCTCCCAGGCGGCGAGGTCGGTGTCGGGTTCGGAGATGCGCACCTGCTCCGGGCGGATGCCCAAAGTCTCGGCGATGATCTGCGGAATGCCGGCGGCAAGCGCACCGGTGCCATTGTCGGTGGCGGCGGTGACAACGCTGACGCTGCCGTCTTCTTCGAGCTTCATGCTGAGCGAACCGGGCAGCGGATTGACCAGCCAAACGGCGGCGGCGAGGCCGCGCCCGGTATAGGGTTTGGGTTTTGTTTTTTTGCCGGCCCAGGGCACGATTTTTTCGATCTCGTCAAATCCGCGTTTGAGGGTAGCGGCGTTGTCGAGCACCTGGCCATTGGGCAGCGTGTCGCCATTGTCAAACAGATGACGCAGGCGGTAGTCGCGCCGGTCAGCGCCGAGTTTGCCGGCGATATTGTCCATATGGCTTTCGAGCGCGGCATACATGGCCGGGCCGCTGACGCCGCGCATGGCGCCGGTCGGCGGCGTGTTGGTATAGACCAGCTTGCCGTTGGCGCGGAATTTGCCGACGCGGTAATTAATGGCGCCGCAATGGAACGGGAAAGACGCCATATAGGACATCTCGCCGGTATAGGCGCCGTTATCCATATAGGCTTCAACGTCGCGTGCGAGAATGTTGCCGTCCGCATCGAGGGCCGAGCGCATCCTGACGATGGTGTTTTCGCGGCAATTGGCGGTGATTAAATCCTCGACCCGGTGGTTGGCAATTTTAACCGCCCTGCCGTTTGCTGCTTTCGAGAGCGCCGCGGCGTGCGGCTCGACGCTGTAATCGAGCTTGCCGCCAAAGCCGCCGCCGATCGGGTGGCCGATAACGCGCACCGCCGTTGGCGCGACATTCATGAATTGCGCCACCCGGGCGCGCACATTGAACGGAAATTGATGGCCGGTGTGGATGGTGAAGCGCCGGTCGCGGTAAATCGCCACCGCGCTCTTGGGCTCGAGATAAGCCTGGTATTGGCGCTGGCTGGTGAATTCATCTTCGACCACGAGCGGCGCGGATTCGAAGATCGCATCGATACCGCCCGGATCGGCGCTGCATTCGGCGGCAACATTGCCGTGGCGCGGGAAGTCGCTGCCGTCCGCCGCTACATAATCCTGCCAATCGGGATGCACCAGGGGTGAATCCGCCCGGCAGGCGGCTTCGAGATCGAGCACCGGCGCGCCGGCTTCGATTTCCACTTCAATGGTTTCCGCAGCGGCATGGGCCGCGGCCAAACTATCCGCCGCAATGGCGGCGAGCGGCTCGCCGATATAGCGCACCCGGTCGCGCGCGAAGAGCGGCGTGTCGAGCATGCTCCAGCCGGCCAGTACCTCGGGCACATCGGCGGCGCATATCACCGCGCGCACGCCCGGCATGGCACGCGCCTTGCTGATATCGAGGCGCACCAGCTTGCCGGCGGCGATGCGCGAGCGCAGCAGGTAGCCATAGAGCATGCCGGCTTCTTTATAGTCGTAGGTGTAGACCGTCTCGCCGCTCACCTTGCTCCGGGCATCGGAGCGGATCGCCGCGCTGCCGATATGGCTCATGACGCGGCCGCCTTTTGCTCAACCACGTCCAAGACGGCATCGACGATTTGCGCGTAGCCGGTGCAACGGCAGATATTGCCGCTCAGCGCTTCGCGGATGAGGGCCTCATTGGGTGCTTCGACGCGGCGTAACAGGCCCGAGAGCATGACGACAATGCCCGGCGTGCAATAGCCGCACTGCACGCCGCTGGTCTCGACAATCGCCTGTTTGATCCGGCTTGAGAGGTCGTCCTGAAGGCCTTCGATGGTTTCGATCTCGCGTCCCTCGGCGGCGCGGGCGATAAAAATGCAGGCATTGATCGGCTTGCCATCAAGCAGCACCGTGCAGGCGCCGCACTCGCCTTCGCGGCAGCCCTCTTTCGTGCCGCTGAGGTGTAAGCGGTTTCTGAGCGCGTCCATCAGGCTTTCAAGCCCGATGACCTCGAAGGTTTCTTCGCGGCCATTGATTGTCGCCGTTACCGGATGGGGCGTTTGCATAGGGGCTCTCCTAGGCTCCGGCGATGGTTGCGCGGCAGAGCGAAAGCGCATGGGCGAAGGCGCGCGGCAGCACGGCGGCGCGGTAGGATGCGCTGGCGCGGGCATCGTCGCGGAATGTACTGCGCTTTATGATGGCATCTGAGGCGGCGCGCACGGCTTCGTCGGTGGGCGCCTGGCCGGCGAGCAATGTTTCTGCTTCGGATGCGCGGAACGGCATCGGTCCGGCGCCGCAAACGGCAATACGTACCTCGCGGATATTCTCGCCGCTCTCATCCAGGGCGAGGCGTAACGCTACGCCGATGATCGGCCGTTCCATGGCGCTGCGGCGTTGGATTTTGATGTAGGTGTCGGCACTTTCGCCCGGTTGTGCGGGCAGGTGGAAGGCGGTCGCCATCTCGTCCGCCGCGCGGTCTGTTTTGTAGGCAGCCACGAGGAAATCCGTGAGCGCCACTGTGCGGCTGCCGCGCGCCTGGCTGTGCAATTCGATCTCCGCATCCTGCACCAGGAGCGGTGCGATCAAATCGGCCGAGGGCGAGGCGCCGCACACATTGCCGCCAATGGTGGCGATGCTCTGCGTCTGCCAGCCGCCGCACTTGCCCGCCGCCGTGGCGAGACTGGCGAAGCGGGCGATGATTGCCGTGTCCTCGGCGATGTCGCGCATATTTGTTAGCGCGCCGAGGCGGGCGCCGCCATTCAGTGTTATCCCGGCAAATTCAGCCAGGCGCTCGATATGGAGAACGGCTTTCGCCTCGACCTGCCCGCTCATGATCAGATAGCGCGCGCTGGTGCCGCCGGCGACCAGGGTGGCATCGCTGCCATAGGCCGCCAGTTTCTCCAGGGTCTCGTCCAACGAGGTGAGTGAGTGAAAATCCATATGCGCCATATACAAATGTATCTTAGATAGCTTTTCGAGGAACGCCAATCTCCTCTCTGTCGCGGCACTGGACAGCCGCCGCAGTGGACGCCAGACTGCTTTTGGTTAGGGGTTAGCTGGGAAGGATCGGCATGAGTGACATCTATGTTTATGGCGAGCGTCGGCCACTGCCTGACGATCCGCCATTCGCCGCGTTTCTCGATCCGGCGAAGACGGCGGTAGTTTCGATCGATATGCATGAGGGGCATTTGAGCGAGGATGCCGATTGCCCGTGCCCGGCGCCGCGCGCGCGTGAGATCGTCGCGCCGATCGATAGTTTTCACGATGCCTGCCGTGCCCGCGGCATTCCCATCATTCATGTCCGCACGGTGCTGCGCGCCTCGGGGCGCGACGATGTCAAAGGCGGGTTAAGCGCCTGGCGGCTGGTGTTTCCTCTTTATGTTGGCGAGATTCCGGGCGCCGACCAGCACGCGATTGAGGGCAGCAAATGGACGAATTTGCGCACCCGCGTTGCGCCCGAGGACGAAATTGTCGAGACGAAAAAGCGCCTCTCGATCTTCTATCCGACCGATCTCGATTTCCTGCTGCGCAATATGGGTGTGCGTGCCGTGGTGTTTAATGGCGGCTTCACCGATTGCTGTGTGCTTAATGCAGCGTTCGAAGCCTCCAATCTCGATTACCGCGTCACCGTCGCGCGCGATCTGGTGCGCGGCACCAATGAAGAGATGGAGGACGCGGCGCTCAAGATGATGTCGCTGCACATGGCGTTGGTGATGGATTCTGAAGATATCCTCAGCGCCTGGGACGGGCACGGCGCAACGTCCCGAGAGGCTGCCGAGTAAGTTTAGATAGGCGTCGACAGCAATCGCGGAATACCGAATGTATCGGCGACGGCGATCTTTTCCTTAAACAGCGGCTTGCCGTCGGCAAAGGTAATCAGGTCGCGGTAGGTGCCGACGCTGAACAGTTCGCTGACGCCTTCCTGATTGCTTTGATAGACGCTGTAATTGGCCTGCACGCGGTAATCGCCGCCTTCCTCACCGAGGATGCGCACCGCGCCCAAGAGATGCTTATCGAAATGGATGTTGTAGATATTGGCTTCGCGCAAGGAGAGGATGCGGTCGCGCAGCATGTTCTTGTTGCGGCACGACAGCAGCTCGAGCGGCAGGCCGCTTTCTTCGTTTTCGCGCGAGAGAATTTTGTAAACGCAATCCTCGGTGAAAAAATCGAGCCACTCTTCGAGACGGTCGTCGTCGATAAAGTGGCAGTAATCGGCCAGCAGATCGTTGATCGCGTCGCGCACCGCCGCCTTGATCATTCGGCTGCCGCTTCCGCGCCATCCGGGCCGACGGGAAAGCCCATCAGCTCGCAATAATAAGAGTAAAAGCCTCTGATCGGCACTTCGGTGACGAGCGATTGCTGGGTTTTGATCTCGCCCTTGCCGCCGATCTCGACCATGGCGTGCTTGTCCTTCTCGCGCTCGATGGCGACTTGCACCAGCTCGACCGCCTCGCCGTCTTCCATCGAGATCAGGCCGCCGGGGCCGACCAGGTTGGCCTGGTCGAGGCGGTGGCGGATCATTTCTTCATCGTCGTCCTGATAACCAAAATAGGTCCAGTAAAGCTCCATCTTGTCGGTGCCGATGGAGCGGATCTGGCGCGTGCACAGGCTGTTAGTAATTTGCTGAAAGACGACATTGGGGAAAACCGAGAGGATCACCAGGGTTACGTCGTCGGGATGCTCGGTGCGGTTTTGCAGCATCGACATGTCGTTCAGGCTGAATTTCGGCTTGTAGACTTTCTTGGTGCCCTCATAGCCCTCGCTGGTGGTTTTCTCGTCATCGGTGCCGAGCGAATTCCAGGTGATGTTATGGCGCCCGCGCGCGTCCAGCTTGGCGCCGCCCTTTTGGCTCAGGCGATAGAGCCCGAAGGTGGCGTGGAACATGTGCAGCAGGCCGCCATGATTGGGGTCGCGCACATTGTCGTTATAGAGCTTCCAATTGCCGAAGATGCGCTGGCGCTGATGACCAAGGATACGGATCGGCTTATGAAACAGACGCTCGATTTCATAGACCACTTCGGGGCCGAGATAATCGATCAGCGGCTCGGCATCGTCCGAGAAGGTGGCGAAGATCACGCCCTTGAAGCTTTCGACCTTGAGCGCGTGCAGTTTGATGTTCTTGCGGTCGAAATCTTCCGGCAGGCCGCCATGGCCATTCACGCCGCGCGGGAACGGCACGGCGCGCAACTGGCCTTTTTGGTCGTAAGTCCACTGATGATAGGGGCAGATGAAATTGGGCGAATTACCATGCCGCTCGCGGCACAATAACATGCCGCGGTGCATGCATCTGTTGACAAAGGCGTGCAGCGCGCCGTCGCTGTCGCGGTTTACCAGAACCGGCGTGTCGCCAACCTTGGTGGTGAGAAAATCACCGGCGTTCGGCAGTTCCGCCTCAAGCGCCAGATAATTCCAGGTTGGGCCGCGAAAAATCCGCTCCTGTTCCTGCTCATAGACCGCAGGATCGCAATAGGCGGCAAACGGCACACGGCTTAAATCCTCGGCCGGCCACGACAATGGTGGTTGGTTATGCATAACTGACCACGCCTCCCCAGCAGCATCAGCCCTGCCATCATTGGCGGGAATGATCTGAAGTCAAGTATTGCCGAGCAGGGATTTGATCCGGTTGAAGCGATCAAGGGCGTGCTGCGCGAGCTCTTGCGCGGTTTCCATCATATCCTGCGTCGCGCCGGCATCGCCGACCGCGAGATAAAAATCAAGCGCATCTTCGGCATCCGCCAGCGCCAGGCTGAGCACGCCCTGGGGCGAGGCGTTTTGTAGCACATCGAGATCGGCTTGGGCGGTGTGCCCGGTGCCCGGTGTTTGCGCGTTTTCACCGGCGCGGTTTTCCAGCCCGGCAATCACAGCGCTAATATCCAGCGCCAGCTTGCGCAATTCCTCGGCAGCCTTTGTGTCGCCGCCGGCTTCCAGCGTGTCGGCAAACTCGGCGCAGCGTGTCGCCGCCTCGCGCTCGACGGAAAGGGCGCGGTTGACCAGGGCCGGTAGCGAGCGCAGCGAAAGGACGCCCTCTTTGGGGGCGCTTTCAACCGCGCGCTCGGTTTGCGCCCGCCAGGCGCGGCGGCGCTCGACGCGCAGGCGCACCACATGCGCAAGCTCTTCCTTGGCCAGGCTCTCGGCGCGCTCGCGCACCTCGGCCGTATCCGCCAGCGCGGCAATATTGGAAAAGAAGGCGAAGGCGCGTTCCTCATTATGTACCGCCAGAGAGAGCGCGCGGTGCGGCGTCATCAGGTGCACGCCGCCGGCGGCGTCGCTGTCTTCCTGCGATGGCGCTTCCGGCGAGCGCCATTTCATCTCGGCCTGTTTCGAGAGATCCGCCGGCGTAACGCCCCAGGCAAGAATATGCGCCTCGTGGCGGCGCTCTTCCGCGCCGAGCTCATCAAACAGATCGGCCAGCTCAGGATTGCCCGAGCTCGCCATCTCGCGCGCCAGCTCATCGTAACGCGCCGCCGCCTCGCGCTCCATCGAGATTGCCATGGCGAGCAGGGTGGCGGTCGATTTGGGTGGTTGCGGCACGATCGGGCTATCGGCGTCAGGGCTCTTCATGCGAGCTCCTCGGAACGTTACGAAGAATTCATTTCAGGAAATTCTACTTCGCTTAACTCTTCAATAATACCAACCCTGTTAGATATTGATCCAACTCAACAAAAAACGTTGACGTAGCTCAAGGAAAAAATCGCCAAAAGGCATATTTTTATGCCGCAGATGACGTGACCAGACTCCGGGAAATTCCCTCGGCTCGTGCCACGCCTTTCATAGCACAGGGTCTCGGTTCATAGATGTATCGCCTTTTCAAATTATACGCGTTCTTCACGTTAATCGTGATTGCCGTCGTGGCGGCGTCTGGCATGCTGCGCTCGGCCCAGGCGGAGCTGGAACTGAGCACCGTGCTTGCCGCGTTACCCGCTGGCGAGGTGGTGCCGGGCGGCGAGCGCTACGGCGCGGCGGCAGGCACCCCTCTCGGTGCGGCGGTTTATCGCGGCGATGAGATCATCGGATACGCCTTCCTCAACACCGATGTGGTCTCCGCCACCGGCTATTCCGGCAAGCCGATCCATGTCCTGATCGGCATGGTAGTTGATGGCACCATCGCTTCGGCCAAGCTGGTCAAACATTCCGAGCCGATTGTGTTGATCGGCATACCCGAGCGCAAGATACGCGGCTTCATCGACGGCTATATCGGTAAGAATGTGCGTGAGTTCACCGAGATCGCCGCCGCCGGAGATTCACCGCCCGATATCATCAGCGGCGCCACCGTGACGGTGATGGTGATCGATGACAGCATCCTGCGCGCGTCGATTAAATTCGCCCGGTCGCGCGCGCTCGCCGGTCTCGCAGCGGCGGCGGCGTTGGGCGATGCTAATGCATCACGGCGTGGCCGTGCGATTGATTCAGCCCAGGCCGCGGGCCGCGATTGGCTCACACTGGTCGGCGACGGCTCGGTTGGCCGTCTGCACATCAGCGTTGGCGATGTGAGCGAGCGCTTCGCCGCTGGCGGCCAGCAGAAAGCTGCGGCGCGGGCCGAGAGCGATGATCCCAAGGAAAGCTTTATCGATCTCTATGCCGCCCTGGTGAGCGTGCCGGCGATTGGCCGGGATGTCCTTGGTGACGCCGAATATGTGCTGTTGGCGGCGCGCCTGGAAGACGGCCAGCACGCTATTGCGATTTCTGCCAATGGCCATTTTTCCTTTAAGGGTTCGGGCTATGTGCGCGGCGGAATTTTCGATCGCATTCAGCTTGTCCAGGGCGATGAATCGTTTCGCTTCAAGGATCGCCAGCACAAGCGTCTGGGCGCGGTCGCGGCGGCGCATGCGCAGCCCTTCAAGGAGGTCGCGCTATTTTTGCTGCCGCCGGGCGGCGCTTTTGATCCGGCTCTGCCGTGGCGCCTCGAACTGCTCGCCAACCGCGCTGTCGGCGCCTTGGAAAAAGAGTTTCTGCTGTTTGAACTGCACTATTTGCTACCGGAATATTATCTCCAAGCGGCGCCGGTTGCGGTCGTCCAGGATGCCGCTAACGCAATCGCGCCGGAAGATGCCGTGCCGGAATTGTGGCGCCGGATTTGGCAGGACCGGCTGGTCGATGTGTGCGTGCTCGGCGCCGCTATTATCGTGCTCACCGGCATCTTCTTCTTCCAAAACTGGTTCACCCGCCGGCCGCGCCTGGCGACCGCCGTGCGCATCGGCTTTCTGATATTCACCGTCGCCTGGATCGGCGGCTATATGCAGGCCCAGCTCTCGGTGGTCAATGTGCTGACCTTCGCCAACGCCTTTATCTCCGGCTTCAAGTGGGAATACTTCCTGATGGATCCGCTGATCTTTATCCTCTGGGTCAGCGTGGCGACGTCGCTGTTGTTCTGGGGACGCGGCGTATATTGCGGCTGGCTGTGCCCGTTCGGCGCGCTGCAGGAATTGCTCAACCGCCTGGCCAAGCTTGTTCGTATCCCGCAATACCGCCTGCCCTGGGCGCTGCATGAGCGCCTCTGGCCGGTCAAATATCTGCTTTTCATCGGACTGTTCGGCATCTCGCTCTATTCCCTTGCTTTCGCCGAGGAGTTGGCCGAGATCGAACCCTTCAAAACGGTGGTGATCCTGCGCTTTCTGCATGATTGGCCGTTCATTCTCTATGCCGGATTGCTGCTCGCCATCGGCCTTTTTGTCGAGCGGTTCTTCTGCCGCTACATCTGCCCGCTTGGCGGTGCGCTCGCCATTCCCGGCAAGCTGCGCATCTTCGAATGGCTGCGCCGGCACAAGGAATGCGGATCGCCGTGCCACCGCTGCGCCCAGGAATGCATGGTCCAGGCGATCCATCCGGAAGGCCATATCAACCCCAATGAATGCCTCTACTGCCTCAATTGCCAGCAACTCTATTACGACGACCATCAATGCCCGGCGATGATTCAGCGCCGTCTCAAGCGCGAGCGCCGGCAGGCAATGGCGTCCAAGAATATCTCCGTGCCAAGACCGGCAAACCTGTCGGCCGCGGCCGCCCCGGAAGTGATGTTGAAGGGGCCATCGGAGTGAACGTAGCCACCACCCTGTACTTTTTAACCAAAGGAGCATGAAATTATGTCGAAGATAAAAGGGTCGGAAAAAGTTGGATTGACCAGACGCGACCTGTTTGAAACCACGGCCAAAGTGGCCACCGTGGCCGGCTTGACGATGCCGGGCCTGGCAACCGCCGGCGCCGCCGGATTTGCCGCCGGCGCCACTGTCGCGCCACGCCGCGCCCAGGCGGCCGGCAATCCGGTAACCCATGTCGGGCCGGGCGATCTCGATGAATATTACGGTTTCTGGTCGGGCGGCCAGTCGGGCGAAGTACGGATTCTCGGCATGCCGTCGATGCGCGAGCTGATGCGCATTCCGGTGTTCAACCGCGAATCCGCCACCGGCTGGGGCTCAACCAACGAGAGCCGCAAGATCATGACCGAAGGCCTCAC
>JABIXB010000228.1 GCA_018666805.1 Rhodospirillaceae bacterium
GCGACAACTGGCGGCGAGCGCGGCAGCGGCACGGCGATCTACTACTTGCTGCGCGCCGGCGAGCGCTCCCATTGGCACCGCGTCGATGCCACCGAAATCTGGCACCACTATGCCGGTGCTTGCCTGGCGCTTACCATAAGCAGCGACGCAGGCGCGCCGGAGCGCCATCTTCTCGGTCGCGACTTGGCGCGGGGAGAGCGCCCGCAGGCAATCGTCGCAAAAGGGGTGTGGCAAAGCGCTGAATCGCTCGGCGATTGGACCCTGATCGGCTGCACGGTATCGCCGGCATTCGAATTCGCCGGCTTCGAGCTTGCGCCGCCCGGCTGGTCGCCTGGCGGCTAATGCTGGCGCGCCTCAATACATATGCGTGCCGCCATTGAGGGTGACGGTCGAGCCGGTCGTCCAGGCCGCTTTTTCATCGACCAGAAAGACCACCGCATGGCCAATTTCGGCTTCCGCGCCGAGCCGGTGAATCGGTGATTTGCCGATGATCTTATCCAAAATCCGCTCTGGCATTTCGCGCATGAGATAGGTATCGACATAGCCCGGCGCGACGGTGTTGACCGTGATGCCATGCTTCGCGCCCTCCTGGGCCAACGCCTTGGTAAAGCCATGCATGCCGGCTTTGGCGGCGACATAATTGACCTGGTTGAGCTGCCCGGCCTGGCCGTTCATCGAGCCGATATTGATAATCCGGCCCCATTTCTGCTCGACCATGCCGGGATAGACCTGCTGGCACATGTGAAACACCGAATCCAAATTGACGCGTAGCACGCGGTGCCACTGCGCCTCCGACATATTTTCGAATTTAGCGTCCGAAACCGTGCCGGCATTGTTGATCAGGATATCGACCGGCCCGTGCGCGTCGCTCACTTGTTTGACGCCCTCCCGGCAAGCATCGAAATCGCTGACGTCCCATTTGAAAACCGGGATGTTGGTATCCACCGTAAATTTTTCGGCCACGTCATCGGCGCTGTGATAGTTCACGACAACGCGGTAGCCGGCGTCTTTCAGGGCAAGCGCAATACCGGCGCCGATTCCCCGTGTGCCGCCCGTAACCAAAGCCAAGCGTGGCATTTTTTGTTCCTTTTTTTGTATCCGTTTAGTGCCTTGCGAGGGCCGCTAATACATATGATGGCCGCCATTTACGGAAATGGTTGAGCCGGTGATGAAATCGGCGTCATCGGCGACCAGGAATTTAACCGTGCGCGCGATATCGTCGGCCCGGCCGAGGCGTCCGACCGGTATGCTGGCGATGATTTTTTCGAGAACATTTTCCGGCACCGCGCGCACCATGTCGGTATCGACATAGCCCGGCGCCACGGCGTTTACGGTGATGCCCTTCTTGGCGCCCTCCTGGGCGAGCGCCTTGGTGAAGCCGTGGATGCCCGATTTGGCGGCGGCATAATTGACCTGGCCATATTGTCCGGCCTGGCCATTGATCGAGCCGACATTGACGATGCGGCCGAAGCCGCCGGCGCGCATGGCCTCGATGACGCAGCGGCACATGTTGAAGCACGAGCCGAGATTGGTATCGAGAACGGCCTGCCATTGTTCCTGCGCCATGCGCTGCAGCGTCGCATCGCGCGTGATGCCGGCATTGTTGACCAATATTTCGATCGGCCCCAAATCGCGCGTCACCTGGGCAATGCCATCCTGGCATTGCTCGAAATCGCCGACATCCCATTTATAGACGGCAATACCTGTCTCCTGGTGAAAGCGCTCGGCTGCTTCGTCATTGTTGGCGTAGACGGCCGCCACCTTATAGCCCGCATCGTGCAGCGATTTCGCAATGGCGCCACCAATACCCCGCGTGCCGCCACTAACCAGTGCCACTCTTGCCATTATTCTCGTCCTTCCTCATTTTCGCCGACAGATATGGCGCGCTCCTTCAGCGAATGCAAGCCGTCTCACCCTGCGACTTGATCCAATTGGCGAGCTTGCGCCACAGGGTGCGCTTGGCGCGCGGGCTGGCGATCATGCCGATATGGCCAAGCGCCGGGCGCCAGGTCTCGGCGGAGCGGATCAGGGCGCTCAATGGTTCCGCCGATTCGGGCGGCACAATGCGGTCGCGTGCCGGCACAATATTCAGCACCGGCTGGGACAGGCGCCCGGGGTGAATGGTCTGGCCGGCAATCTGCCAACACCCATGCGCCGGCCTGTTTTCCTCATACCAGCCAAACAGGCAGTCGCGCGCCACGCCGGCGGAAAGATCGACGCCGTCATTCAGCCAATCCTCAAGCGCGACAAAACTGCGTGCTGCCGCGCTGTTCGCCGCAAGCCCATTAAAACGGCTGAATTTGCGCGCCGCCAGAAGCGGATCGAGGGCGGCGAACAGCGCCTGGATGGCATCAACCGGCAAGACGCCGAGCGTCGATATCATCGTTTCAAATGCCGGTTTGCAGACGGCAATGATGTCGCGCTGCCGGCCGGTGTGAAAATCCCACGGTGTCGCCATCAATATCAGCGACGAGATATCCGCCGGTCGCGCCAGGGCAAGCGGCATGGCCAACAGGCCGCCCATACAATAGCCGGCGAGCCCGATCGGCTGCCCGGCCGATGCAAGCGCCGCGTCGAGCGCCCGGTTAAGGCGCCCGGCAATATAATCATCGAGGCTGAAGTTGCGCTCCTCGTCAACCGGTGCGCCCCAATCGAGCAGCAGCGGACGCACGCCTGATTCGGCCAGATAGCGCATCAGGCTGCGCTGGCGCGAGAGGTCGAGAATATAGCCGCGGTTGATAAGTGACGGCACGAAAAGCACCGTCTTTACTTCTTTGCCCGCCAGGTCCGGACCGTAATCGAGCAACGCACTCGAGCCGTCCTGCCATAGGGTGGCTGGCGCGCTGAACGCGGCGCTATAGCGGCGGTGATAAGGATGTTGCTGGTAGCACTCGATACCGCCGACAAAGTCTGCCATGCGGCGGCGGATTTCGGCGCCGAGCGCGGCGCTAAGCGCCTCAGGGCTTTGTTTTTCGAGGGCGTTTGCGAGTGCTTCCGCTTCCGCCTTTAGTTCCTTTTTCCAGGGCAGCGAGCCGTTCTTCGCAAGCGGCAAGGCGGCGAGTGAGCTCGTCCAGTTCGTCGCTGCGCTGGCGAGATGGAGCGCCAGCGGCCGTGGCCCCGCCCGCAGCATCTGATTTGGTTGAATGGCCTCTTTTTGTGCTGTCTTGATCGTCATCCGAGTTACCGTTTTGTCCTCGTCCGCCGCCGGCTTGCGCGCCTGGCGCCATAAACCCGCTAAACGCCGTCATCATCTCGCGCAGCGCTGGGTCATTGGCCATGATTTCGAGCTGGCGCTGCCACAAATCGACGAAACGCGAGGCCAGCGCCTGAATCTCGTCTTGTTTTCCACTTGCCGCGCCGTCGCCACCGTCTCGCTCATTCATGGCCGCAATATAACCCAATCCGGTGCTGCGGTCGCCAATGACGCGCCGCAACATTGATTTGCGCAATGCAGCAATTGCTGCCAGACTATTTTGACCCTCGATAATGGCCGAGTTGGCCCCGGCAGGCGAGTGCATGACAGAAGAAAATATTTCGGGTGGCGCTGACAGTGAATCGGTGATCATCAAAAAATATGCCAATCGGCGCCTCTATAACACCGCGACCAGCAGTTACGTTACGCTCGATCATCTCAGCCAGATGGTCAAGGAAGGCACCGAATTTACCGTGCGCGACGCCAAGACGGGCGAGGATATCACCCATCAGGTGCTGACACAGATTATCGTCGAGGAGGAGGCCAAGGGCCATAATCTGCTGCCGATCAGCTTCCTGCGCCAGCTCATCCGCCTCTATGACGATTCGATGCAGGCCTTCGTGCCGCGCTATCTCGAGCTCACAATGGAAAATTTCAGCCACAATCAGGAACGCATGCGCTCGCGCGTCGATGAGGCGTTTGGCGGCATTTTTCCGGTGGCTGAGTTTGAGGAAATGGGCCGCCAGAACATGGCCGCCTTTCAGAAGGCGCTCAATATATTCTCACCGCTAAGCGCCGGTAATCAGCGAAGCGGCGAAACCGCCGCGCCGCAACCCGACGCCAAACCCGGCGAGGCGGTTGATGAAGGCGAAGAACAGGGAGATGAAATCTCCCTGTTGAAGGGCCAATTGGACAATATGCAGGCGCAGCTCGATAAACTCGCACGCCGATCGGGCGGGGCGAAGTAGGGCGAGATCGACTAGTTAGAGCCCCTCAGCTATTTAGTTTCAGTGACGGGTCGTTACCAGGCTGATGACTTTGCCGCCCGCTGGTAAGGTCGGTTGATTGCGCTTCTGCACGCCGAATTGTTCCGCGGTGGCGCCCTTCGGAACGACCTGAAGGGCCGGTGCCTTGGGGTTCCAGGGCCGGTTCGCGGTCGGTGCGCCAAAATGATAACCCTGCATGTAAGTGACGCCGTAGCGCAGCAGGAGCTCAGCGATGCGTTTCGTTTCGACGCACTCAGCGACGGTTTCCAGGCCGAGGCCGTCGGCGAAGGATTGCAGGGTCTCAATGAACAATTGCGAGTTGGCGTTTTCTTCCACCGTTTTGACGAACGACCCGTCGATTTTGACAACATCGACGGCGAGCTCCTGCAAATGGCGGAACGAGGTGTAGCCGGCGCCGAAATCGTCGAGCGCCACGCGGCAGCCCATTTCCTTTAGTGCCGCGATAAAGCGTGTCGTTTCTTTCATGTCATGCAGCGCCGTGGTCTCGGTGATCTCAATCAACAGGCGCTGTGCGAAATTCTCGCGCTCCTTAATGTGGGCGGTGAGGGCCCTGAGCCAGGAGGGGTCGGTGGTCGAGAGGCTGGAGATGTTCACGGCGAGGCTAACATCGGGGCCAGAGCTTAATTCCTCAATCGCGGCGTCGAGAACGAAGCGGTCAATCGAGCGGATCAGGCCCATTTTCTCGGCGATGGGGAGAAATTCCCCGGCCGGGAGCAAGGTCCCCGACTCATCGAACATGCGCAGCAGGCACTCATGATATTTAGGCTGCTGGTCCGTCGCGCTGACAATCGGCTGGAAATAAAGCTGGAAGCTCTTGTTTCTAAGCGCGGTCTGCACCAGGCCGGCAGCGGCAAGATTGTCGCGCAAATCCGCCATTTGCTGTTCAGAAAGATTATAGAGGTTGAAGCTGCTGGCGCCTGAGCGGCGCGCCTTTTCAAGCGCGATATCGGCTTTGGCCATGGCGTCATATGACGTACGTACGGCATCCGGAAAAGAAACCGCGCCGACCGAGGCGGTAATCGGAATATGGCCCTTGTCGGTCATAACCGTCGATTGCTGTACGGCGAGCAGAAGTTTCTCGCCGGCCGCGGAGACGTCCTGGGTTGCACAGCCGCTGAGGACGATACCGAACTGATCATGCGCAACGCGGCCCACCACGTCGCTGGCGCGCAGCGAGCGGTCGAGCTCGCGACTTACCGCAACGAGGGATTGCTCGGCAATATCGCGGCCATAGGTGTCATGGATGAGGGGTAAATTGTCGATGCCGAGCTGCAAAAAGGCGCCGGTCGATTCGTAACGGAGCGCGTATTCGATCGCATGTTCGAGGGATTCACGCAACCGGCCACGATTATATTGCCCCGTCAGATCATCGAAATTGACCTGCCGCGCGGCGCGCATGTCGCCCGGGCGCGATTGGTCAAGGCAACGGATGGTGCCCAGAATGCGTATCGGCTCGCCGTCAGGTGAGCAGACGAAGCGGCCGCGATCCTCGACCCAAATTACCGAACGGTCGCCACGGCGAAGTTCATAACTGCAGGTAAAGCGCGCACCGGTCTGCGCGCGCTCGGTATGGGTACGGCGCAGCTCGCCAATGCAGGCGCGGCTGACGCGCGACAGATATTGCTCTGCTTGGCCGATTTCGGCAACGTCGCGAATGCCTAAAACATCACAGGCATTGGCCAGCCATTGGATTGCGCCGGAACGCAGGTCCCAATCGTAGACCGCATCTCCGGACGCATCTATAGCGTCGCCTATCGTGTCAGAATATGTGCACTCGGTTTCCATGCCCTACCTGAGCAACCGTCATTTGTTCGACCCCGCGCTGCGCTGGAAAACACATTTCATACCAGCGCGTGGGGTGACACTAGGATAGATTCTCTTAACAAACGTTGAATCTAACAATCTAATAAATAAAAAGTTATAGTTAGCTAAAGGTAAATTTATTAATAGTTACATATGAAAATCACTAAGTTCCTGGGAATTCTTTATTATTGGTAATATTATAAATTTAATGTAATTTTTCTTTAGGGTTCTTTAATTTTATAGATATATTACAGGATGATATTCGCAGCGATATGTATTCGGTTATAGATTGAAATGACGCCACTCACCGCGCCAGCGGCACAATTTCGTCATTCCGGTTCCGCCAACGGGACGGCGCTAGCCGTATATGCGGAATCGACGCCGCAGTCCGTGCGCCGCGCTCAACCGGTCGAAAAAATTCATGCACCGGCCTTCCGCACGTCACGCCAGCAAACGCATCAGGGTGCCGCACGCCAGGCTTCGCAGGCGCTTAAGCTGCTGCCCGAAAGCGACGACAGGCGCGCGCTTAGGAAATCAAGCGAACGCCTCTCGCCGGTGGCAAAATTTGGCGATTCGGCGCCGGCCATGGCCCAGCTCATCGCCCACGAAGGTGGCCATTTGCGCGCCTATATGCCAAATGAAATGAGCGGCTTTTCGCGCGATCTGCCGACCGAGGCCTATCAGGCAACGCTCGACCGTTCGCGCTTTCTCATGATGGATCACCCGCCGCTTCACGTCGCGGCTTAGGCACCAACGGGCCGCAAGAGCAACCCGTTGTATCAGCCCTCAAACGCCGGGCGCGCGCATCCGCGCGCTTGGCTACCTCGCATAAGCTCGGGCGCGTAGTCACGCTTACTAAACGGTGATGAGCGCGGCTCGTCGCTTTCCTGTAAAAGCAAACAACTTTCAGGTTTCCTCCCCTTCGGTGCTCGGGCATATTGCGCCCCATCAGCATGATGAAGGATGGAGCGAGCAAATAATGACAGACAGCAAAACTCTGGCGGAACTGATAGCGCGCGGCGAAAAGGATGCGCCGGCTATCCGCGCACCCGAAAGGGAGACAATGAGCTTTGCCGGCTTGCAGGCGCTATGCTCGGAAACTGTCGGCGTTCTCAATGGCGCCGGGATCGGGCGCGGCGATCGTGTTGCTATCGTGCTACCAAATAGTCCTGAGATGGCGACAGCTTTTGTCTCAATCGCCGCCGGCGGCACCGCCGCCCCCCTGAACCCGGCCTATCAGGCCAAGGAATTTGAATTTTATTTGTCCGATCTCGCCGCCAAGGCGGTGATCGTATTGGCGGGCGGCGATTCGCCGGTCATTGAAGCGGCCGGCAAACTGAATATTCCGCTCATTCCACTCACACCGGATACACAAGGGCCGGCAGGCGCCTTTACCCTGTCTCCCCCGGCCGGGGAGGCAACAAGCGCCGGCGGCTTTGCCGGGGCCGATGATATTGCGCTTATTCTGCATACCTCCGGCACCACATCGCGGCCCAAGATCGTGCCGCTTAGCCACGCCAATATTGCGGCCTCGGCGCGCAATATCTCGGCCTGGCTGGAGCTGAAGCCGGAAGATAGCTGTCTTAATGTAATGCCACTCTTTCATATTCACGGCCTGATCGCCGCCGTTCTTTCCTCGCTTTATGCCGGCGCCAGTGTGGCTTGCGCGCCGGGCTTCAATGCGCTCAAATTTTTCGCCTGGCTCGATGAAATCAAGCCAAGCTGGTACACGGCGGTGCCGACCATGCACCAGGCAATTTTGGCACGTGCCGGGCGCAATCAGGAAATTGTCGCGCGCAACCCGCTGCGTTTGATTCGCTCTTCGTCTTCGTCCCTGCCGGCGCCGGTGATGACGGAATTGGAAGAGGTATTTTCAGCTCCCGTCATCGAATCCTACGGCATGACCGAAGCGGCGCATCAAATGGCGAGCAATCCGTTGCCGCCGCGTGAGCGCCGCCCGGGCTGTGTCGGCATTGCCGCCGGCCCCGAGGTCGCGATCATGGGTCCTGCGGGAGAATTGTTGGCGACCGGCGCGACCGGCGAAATTGTCATTCGCGGCGATAACGTGACAGCCGGCTATGAGAATAACGAAAAGGCCAATGCGGAGAATTTCACCAATGGCTGGTTTCGCACCGGCGATCAGGGCGTGATGGACGGTAAGGGTTATGTCACGCTGACCGGCCGCCTCAAGGAGATTATCAACCGCGGCGGTGAAAAAATATCGCCGCGTGAAGTCGATGATGTGCTGATGACGCATCCTGCCGTGGCCCAGGCGGTTGTCTTCGCCATGCCGCACAACAAGCTCGGTGAGGATGTCGCCGCCGCCATCGTATTGCGCGAAGGTAAAGAGGCGAGCGACAACGATATCCGGGAATTTGCCGCTGAACGGCTCGCCGCCTTCAAGGTGCCGCGCAAGATCGTTTTGCTGGAGGAGATTCCGAAAGGCGCGACCGGCAAGCTGCAACGCATCGGCTTGGCCGAAAAACTCGGCCTGGTCGAGTGAAACTCTGCATCTTTGGAGCCGGAGCGATTGGCGCCTATCTCGGCGTCGAGCTCAAGCGTGGCGGCGTTGATGTCACCCTGATCGCACGCGGTCCGCATCTTCAGGCGATGAAGAAAAACGGCGTGACGCTACGTATCGGCGATGAAGAGCATACCGAGCATCCCAACTGCAGCGATGACCCGACGGAAGTCGGGCCGCAGGATTATGTCCTGGTCACGTTGAAGGCCCATTCCGTACCTGGCGTCTCAGCCGCAATGCAGCCCTTGCTCGGGCCAAAAAGTGCGGTGGTGACTGCCGTTAACGGCATTCCCTGGTGGTATTTTCATAAGCTTGAGGGTCCGTGGCAGGACCATCGTGTCAAGATGGTGGATCCCGACGATGTTCAATGGCAGAGCCTCGGACCGGAGCGCGCCATCGGCTGCGTGGTTTATCCGGCAGCCGAAATCGTGGCACCTGGCATTGTTGAGGTCCAGCCCCATCTCAGCCAAAACAGACTGCCCATCGGCGAGCCCGACGGCAGCCGCTCGGAGCGCGCCAAGGCGCTTTCGGAGGTGCTGATCTCGGCCGGCTTCAAGGCGCCGGTGCGCACCGACATACGCTCCGATATCTGGGTCAAGCTGTGGGGCAACCTCGCCTTTAATCCGATCAGCGCACTCACCGGCGCGACGCTCGAGGATATCACCAAGGATGCGGAGACGCGCGCCCTGGCGCGGGCGATGATGGTCGAGGGTCAGGCGGTGGCGGAAAAGCTCGGCGCGCGCTTCGCCATTGATGTCGATAAGCGCATCAACGGGGCCGAGCAGGTCGGCGCGCACCGCACCTCGATGCTGCAGGATCTCAGTCTCGGCCGGCCGATGGAGATCGACGCACTGGTCGGTGCGGTGGCCGAGCTTGGCCGCTTGGTCGGCATCGCCACACCAACCATCGACGCGGTCTATGCCCTGGTGCGGCGGCGCGCTATCGAAGCGGGCTGTTATCCCGGATAGGATTATTTGGCCGGGATAATTCTATTTGGCGGCGATCACTTCAATCTCGACCAGCCACTTCGGCATCGCCAGGGCAGGAACGATAATCGCGGTTGAAGC
>JABIXB010000229.1 GCA_018666805.1 Rhodospirillaceae bacterium
CTCAATGGCGGCACGCATATGTATTGAGGCGCGCCAGCATTAGCCGCCAGGCGACCAGCCGGGCGGCGCAAGCTCGAAGCCGGCGAATTCGAATGCCGGCGACACCGTGCAGCCGATCAGGGTCCAATCGCCGAGCGATTCAGCACTTTGCCACACTCCTTTTGCGACGGTTGCCTGCGGGCGCTCTCCCCGCGCCAGATCGCTACCGAGAAGATGGCGCTCCGGCGCGCCTGCGTCGCTGCTTATGGTAAGCGCCAGGCAGGCACCGGCATAGTGGTGCCAGATTTCGGTGGCATCGACGCGGTGCCAATGGGAGCGCTCGCCGGCGCGCAGCAAGTAGTAGATCGCCGTGCCGCTGCCGCGCTCGCCGCCAGTTGTCGCGTCACGCCAAGTCTCGCGGTAATACCCGCCTTCCGGATGCGGCGCGAGCGCCAATGTTTCGATTATCTCTTCCGCCGTGCTGGGCAAAATGCGTCTCCCTCTCATTGCTCTCATAACAAAGCTAGCATGCTATGATCGCCCGCTATGCGGCCTCATGTGCTTGAACTCAAGGAATTCTACACGACGCGGCGCGGCCAGACCGCGCGCCGCGTGATCCGCCATGCCGTGCGCGCCCTGTGGCCGTCGATCAAAGACGAAGTGTTGCTCGGCGTCGGCTTCGCCACGCCAGTGCTCGGCATCTACCGCGAGGAAGCGGAGCGGGTGGTGGCATTGATGCCGGCACGGCAAGGGGTGATCGCTTGGCCCGGCGAAGGCAAACGTCTGGTCGCCGTCACGGA
Organism: Rhodospirillaceae bacterium; assembly: GCA_018666805.1. Taxonomy (GTDB): domain Bacteria; phylum Pseudomonadota; class Alphaproteobacteria; order UBA828; family UBA828; genus PTKB01. The sequence goes on from JABIXB010000229.1 coordinate 780, forward strand.
AGAGCCTGAATTGCCGCTCGGCGATAATTCGATGGATAGGATCCTGCTGCTGCACGCGCTCGAAATGAGCGAGGAGCTGCACCCGATGATGACGGAAATTTGGCGCGTGCTGCGCCCGCAGGGGCGCTTGCTGGTGGTCGTCCCCAATCGCCGTGGCCTGTGGTCGCGGTTGGAGCGAACCCCCTTTGGTCACGGCCATCCCTTCACCGGCGGACAGCTCACGCGCCTGTTGCGCGACCATGGCTTCGTTCCCTTGCGCCAGAAGACGACGTTATACGTGCCGCCAAGCCGCTCGCGCATGGTGCTTCGAACCTCCGGCCTCTGGCAAAAGCTCGGACAGCGTTTTGCGCGCCCGTTCGGCGGCGTGTTGCTGGTCGAGGCTGAAAAGGAAATCTACGAAGCCCGCCCCGTCGGCAAACGCGCGCGGCGTAAAATCCTCGCCCCCTCACCTGCCCCGGCCGTGCCCGCCGGCGCACGCAGCGCCCGGACGTCTAATTAACTTCGATTTTCCCTTTTTTTTGGATTGGCCCTCAAACGCCGGGCGGTCGCATCCGCTCCCTTGGCTACCTCGTATTAACTCGGGCGCGCAGTCGCGCTTGCCGGAATGCATGATGCATTCCGGAAGGTGGTGCCGTTTAAAAAATAAGAATTATGGGGACAGGTATATTAGTTATTTTTCTTCGATAGCAAAAAAACAGCCTGTTCGCCGAACAGGTTAGCGAAGGCGCCGGTGCCGTGGAAGCGGGTGGCGCGGCCTCTTGAATCGAGTTGGACGCGGCGCTCGATGACGATGCCGAGCGTCCGGCACAGCATAACGAAATCGCGGATCGTGCAGGGATGCAAATTGGGCGTGTCGTACCAACCCTCGGCGTGCGCACCCATATCGGGAATGCGGCCCTCGATCAGCAAATGAAGACGATGGCGCCAAAATCCTGAATTGGGGATCGAGACAATAGCGCGCCGCCCGACGCGCAACAGCTCAAGCAGAATTTCGCGCGGCTGATGCAGCGCCGGCAGGGTAAGGCCGAGAATGGCGTAATCGAAGGCGCCGTCGGGATAGTCGTAAAGGTCGGTTTCGGCATTGCCCTGGATTACCGAGAGGCCGCGGCTTACACACGCGCTCACCCCTTCCTGGCTGATCTCGACGCCGCGCCCATCGACGCCTTTTTCCTCCGTCAATAGCTCAAGCAGCAAGCCATCGCCGCAACCGACATCGAGCACCCGCGTGCCGGGCTCGACCATCTCGGCAATCAGGGTGAGGTCAGGCCGTTTCGTCCAGCCCGGCGAATTGCGCGATGCCATTACGTTAGATCTAAGCCACGCAATTTGGCGGCGCCATTGAGAAAGCCGCCCAAGGTATCGAACATGGTTGGCTCATCGAGCAGGAAGGCGTCATGCCCCTTATCGCTGACGATCTCGACGAAGCTGACATTGGCGGCGACGGCATTCAGCGCGCGCACCACCTCACGGCTTTCCGAGGTCGGATAGAGCCAATCGCTGGTGATAGAGATTATGCAAAAGCGCGTCTCGACGTCCTGAAATGCATTGGCGAGCACGCCGCCATGCTCGGCCGCGAGATCGAAATAATCCATCGCCCGGGTTATATAAAGGTAGGAATTGGCATCGAAGCGCTCGACGAAACTGATGCCCTGATGGCGCAAATAGCTCTCAACCTGAAAATCCGCGTCAAAGCCATAACTGACCTCGGCCCGATCCTGTAGCTCGCGGCCGAACTTGCGGTGCAGCGCCGCCTCGGACAAATAGGTGATATGGCCGGCCATGCGCGCCACGGCGAGGCCGCGCACCGGGAAAGTATCGCCGACGAGATAACCGCCTTCCGACCATTCCGGATCGGCCATGATCGCCTGGCGTCCGACTTCATGGAAGGCGATGTTCTGCGCCGAATGGCGCGCCGCCGCGGCAATTGGCACGGCGGTAAAGCAGCGCTCGGGATAGCTCACCGCCCATTGCAGCACCTGCATGCCGCCCATCGAGCCGCCAATGACGCTGAACAGTTGATCGATTTCAAGATAATCGAGCAACATCGCCTGCGCTTCGACCATGTCCTTGATGGTGATCACGGGAAAATCGAGACCATAGCTTGCGCCCGTCTGTGGGTTGATGTCCTGCGGCCCGACCGTCCCCATACAGCCGCCGAGCACATTGGCGCAGATGACATAATAGCGCGCGGTATCGAGCGTTTTTCCTGGGCCGACCATATGTTCCCACCAGCCGCTCCGTCCGCTCACCGGATGGGGACCGAGAATGAATTGATCGCCGGTCAAGGCATGGCACACGAGAATGGCGTTTGATTTGTCCTGATTGAGCGTGCCATAGGTCTGATAGGCCATGGCGAACGGACCTAATTCAGCCTCCGAATCAAGGCGTAACGGTTTGTTGCCGCCCAGTTGCACCCGGAACCCGTCAGCTGAATTACCTGAATTTGCCGCTGTCGCGGAAAATTGACGATCCGTCATGTTCCATCCACCAACCGGAAAACAACCGCAATACAATAACTTAATCTAATGCGGCAGGGCTACAAGGGGCCAATAGAGCCGGCCTTGGGCAAGTGCACGCCTGCACCATGAAATAGCATCAAAAAAGCATGGCCAAGAGCGCGCCTATGTTAATGTTTTCTTTGATTTTGTTTCCCGCTTGCACTACCACTTCCCCTTTCCAATTCATCGCTGTCGGGAACCTATGGCCGAGTCACCCAAGGGGGAGTCCTCCCTCAATTCTCTTCGCCACCAGATCGACGAGATCGACGATACGATCCACGATCTGTTGATGCGCCGTATTGAGCTCGCACGCAGCATCGGCCAGGAGAAAAGCCAGGCGCTCGGAACCGCCTTTCGCCCGGCCCGCGAGGCGCAAATCATGCGCCGTCTGGCGGCGCGCCATGAAGGGCCGTTCCCGTTTGCCGTGGCGATACGCATTTGGCGCGAAATCATCGCCGCGTCGCTCTCGGTCGAGGGAAAATTCGTCGTTTCGGTTTATGTGCCGGAGCCGCTTGAAGCGGGCCTCGCCTATCTGGCGCTGGCGAGCGCCTATTTTGGCTCGCAAACGCCGCTCCTGCAGGCCCAGACCGAGGCCGGCGTGTTGCGCGCCGTGCGCGACGGCAAGGCCGCCGTCGGCGTGCTGCCGATTGCGTCCGACACCCATACGACACGCGCCTCGGCCGAGCCCTGGTGGTATACCCTGACCGCCGGCGGCAGCGAACGGCCGCGCGTGGTCGCCAATCTGCCATGGCTGATAAATTCGGATACCGGCAGCGACGCTGCCCGCGCCATGGCGGTCGCACGCATAAATCCCGAAGCTTCGGGCGACGATATTTCGCTGATCGCTTTTGAATCGACGGAAAATATCAGCCGCGGCCGGATTCGCAAGGAGGCCGAAGGCGCCGGGCTGATGCTCGACTGGGCGGCAACCTGGAGCCACGATGAACAGCCGGCGCGCTGGCAACTCGCGCATGTCGAAGGATTTGTGCCGGAATATGACCCGCGCCTGGCCGGTCTGGTCAACACCCTCGAGGGCGAGCTCACGCGCTTCGTCAATCTCGGCTGTTATGCGCGCCCGGGCAATGGGACAACATCATGAGCACACGAACGTCCCACCTCACGCCGCGCCCGGGAATCATGGATATCTCGCCCTATGTCGGCGGGCGCGCCACGCTCGATGGCCATCAACAGGTTATCCGCCTGGCGTCAAACGAATCGGCGCTCGGCCCGAGCCCGCGCGCCATCGCCGCTTATGAAGCTGAATCCAGCTCGTTGCACCGTTACCCCGATGGCGGCGCCCATGACCTGCGCACCGCACTCGGCGAGCTACACCAATTGGATAGCGCGCGAATCGTCTGCGGCGCGGGTTCCGATGAGATATTGCAATTGCTGACAAAATCCTATGCCGGGCCCGACGATGAAGTGCTTTACAGCCGGCATGGTTTTTTGGTTTACGAACTAGCGGCGCGCGCCGCCGGCGCCACGCCGGTATCGGCGCCGGAAACCGATTGCCATTCCGATGTCGATGCCTTGCTCGCCAATGTTACGGACAAAACGCGGATATTATTCCTCGCCAATCCCAACAATCCGACCGGCAGCTACCTTACCAAGACGGAGTTGCGCCGCCTGTGGAGCGCGCTGCCGGAAAATATTCTGCTGGTTATCGATGCGGCGTATGCGGAATTCGTCATGGCCGATGATTATGACGCCGGCGCCGAGCTGGTCGAGGGCGGCAGCAACGTTGTGATGACCCGGACCTTCTCGAAAATCTACGGCCTCGCCTCACTCCGCCTCGGCTGGTGCTACGGCTCGGCAGAGGTGATCGATGTGATCAACCGCGTGCGCGGTCCGTTCAACAACACCGGCCCGGCACTCGCCGCAGGCCTGGCCGCGGTTGCGGACCAGGACCATATCGAAAAAGCACGCCGCCATAACGACAAATGGCTGAAGCGCCTCGGCGAAGAGCTTCCCCGGATCGGTATCGACGTGCTGCCAAGCGTGTGCAATTTTGTGTTGCTGCGCTTTGCCGCTGGCGGAGCACACAATTCGAAAGCGGCGGATGCGTTTCTGACCGAGCGCGGCATTCTGGCGCGCAATGTCGACAATTATCACCTGCCCGATTGCCTGCGCATCAGCATCGGCCTCGATCATGAGATGGACGCGCTGCTCTCTGCCCTAAAAGAATTCATGGCGTAAGAAAATGTCAGCTGAAATCATGTTTGAGCGCATCGCGCTGATCGGCATCGGCCTGATCAATTCTTCGATTGCCCGATTTGTCCGCCAGGACGGCTTGGCGCACGAGATCATTATTTACTCACGTCGCCAGACCACGCTGGATAAGGCAATGGCACTTGGCCTCGCGGATCGGGCCGAAACCGATCCCGCCGCCGCCGTCGAAGGCGCCGACTTGGTAATTTTGGGCGCACCGGTCGGAGCCAACGAGACGCTGGCAAAAGCAATTGCGCCCGGCCTAAAACCCGGCGCCATTGTGACGGATGTCGGCTCGGTAAAGTCCGCAGTGATCCGGGATGTCGCGCCGCATTTGCCCGAAGGCGTCCACCTCGTGCCGGCCCATCCGGTGGCAGGCACCGAGCATTCGGGCCCGGAAGCCGGCTTCGCCGAGCTTTTTCAGAACCATTGGTGCATCCTCACGCCACCAGAGGGGTGCGATGCGGCGGCAACCGAGAAGGTGGCTGAATTTTGGCGCCGCGCCGGTTCGACCGTCGATATCATGGATGCCGAACATCACGACAAGGTGCTCGCCATCACGTCGCATCTGCCGCAACTGATCGCCTATAATATCGTCGGCACGGTGCTCGACGTCGAGCACGTCACCAAGCGCGAAGTGGTGAAATATGCCGCCGGCGGGTTCCGTGATTTCACCCGTATTGCCGCTTCGGACCCGGAGATGTGGCGCGATGTGTTTCTCAACAACCGCGAAGCGGTGCTTGAGATGTTGGGCCGCTTTACCGAGGATTTAGCGGTTTTGCAGCGCGCCATCCGCTGGGGCGATGACAAGGCGTTGGAAGAATTGTTCACGCGCACCCGCGCGATCCGCCGCGATCTGATCGAGGCCAAGCAGGTTTAAATCGTTAGTGAAACTTGATCGGCGAGACGGTGCCAACCGAGACGGGGCCGACAAATATGCCGCCACCCTGGGCCGTGACGGGCACCGAGCGCAGCACCGGCGGACCGCCACCTTCCGGCTTATCGGCCAGCATATTGAACGCCACCTTGGCCAGGAATGCATCGCCGAGCGGAATCATGTTGCTCATGATCAGTGCATCGATGATATCGCCATAGCCGATAATATCGGCCGTGAGCGCGCCGATCGGGCGCATTTCGCCATCAAGCGCGATGGTGCCGTTTGATTCGATACCGAGCGGCCCCCAGCGCACGCGGAAGGAATTGAGCTCGAGCGTGCCGCCATCATCGCGCCAACGCCTGAGCGCCGAATCCACATCACCGTCAGGAATGGGGCCAAACAGGCTGAAATCGAAATTGAGATATTCAATATTCTCGCCCATCTCATCGCCATATCCGGGCGGCATTTCAACGCCCTCGAAATCGAGAGCGGCGGACGCGAATTCGACCGGCGCCGATGGTGCTTCCGCATCGTCAGACTGCGCCACGCGCTCCGCCCGCGCCCGCACACGCGAGACAAAGGCGGGGTCATCTCCCCACGGTCCGTTGAGATTGATGCGTTTGAAATCGAGCATCAGTTTTTCGACCTC
>JABIXB010000230.1 GCA_018666805.1 Rhodospirillaceae bacterium
CTCCACATGTTCGCAAAATATCACGAATTACGTGGCTCAGTTATAGGGGGGCAGGACAATTGCCCCGCAATTCCGAGTCAGTCATTCACTTGCGTTTGCGAGAGTGCACGAAATTCGGGTAATCCACTCCGGCCCGAATGTCCGGCTTTGTTCTCGATCCTCCGACGGTGACGGTGCAACGTAGGATAAGAGAGTGGTAATGGTCCCGGAACCGCCTTGAATTATCCTCTTGCGAACGCAAATTGATCACGTTCGTCCATGCCTGTCCGAGAATATTTAGTAGAGATATAGTAGAGATATATTATTAGTCTCTATACTAACTCATTGAAAAATATGGCGTCCCCAGGGGGAGTCGAACCCCCGTTTTCGGCGTGAGAGGCCGATGTCCTGGGCCACTAGACGATGGGGACGTTAGCGGCGCTGTGCCGCCCACACATAGCTCGAAGGGGCATCAAAAGCAACCGGACCGGAGCGTTGCCGGAGAAACAGGTAACCGGCTGCAAGTTTACCACTTTTTAAGTGTGTTCGTGCTCGAATCAGCTATTGCACGGCCCATTATCGCGGCCGTCTGGAAACAGCGTGAATGGAGTTGAAGAGATGGCCTATTTCGAACGCGACAACGAACCGCGCGAGCGGAGTTGGCGCGATCTGATTCTCAGCTTGGCCGCAGTCGCTACCCTGGCTGCCGGATTGCTGTTGGGCGGCTGTGTCTCGAGCATTCCCGACGTTGCGCAGCTTTTCAAAGAAGTCACGACCGGCAAGCAGACGTCAAGCGATGAAAATTTGGTCAACAAGGGCTTTGATGAGATCGAGGCGGGCAATTATGCCTATGCCGAAATCTATCTCGATTCCGCGCTCTCCATTAACCCTAGTAATCCGTTTGCGCTGCTCAACATGGGGGTGGTGTATGAAAATACCGGAAGGGAAGATGAGGCGCGCGCGATCTATGCCATGCTGATTCGACAAAAAGCGACCAACCTGGTGGAGGCATCCTCGAGCGAGGAAAATATTGGCCGCACCGTCACAGATATTGCCAGTGCGAATCTTGCCGCGCTGGACCGCGACGTGATCGCCCGTGCGGCGCGCAATACCGAGAGCCCGATCGAAGTACCGCTCGCGCCGGAACGGCAAAATCTTGAATCGGATTGGCGCGTCCGCATGGATGAGCGCATCTCCATTCTTCAGGATCTATATTCCGAGGGCTTCGTTAGCGAGGACGAGCTGATGGCGCGCCTTGGCGGCGCCTGGTCACGCAGCCACAGCGAGGCTTCGCCCAGCATTTCGGAAATCGCGAATCGGCTTGAGACCCTCGAATCATTGCTGCAACGCGGTATGATTTCGCCGGAAGGCTATGCCATGGAGCGGAGCCACGTTTTGGATGCGTTGGCGCCGATGATGGCGATGCCGGAAGGCCTCAGTCCGAAATCCGCCGCACAGGCCGGGATGCCGGCGGATGCGCCGCCTGCCGCAACGTCTGCACAGACCGCGAAGATGGCACAGACGGCAAAGACGCCCAAGATGAATATGCAGGATGCGCCTAAACCGGTGGCCGATGGCGCCTCGCCTGAGGATGGCACACATGTTCATTTGGCATCCTATCGCTCCGAAAAAGACGCTGAGCGGGGTTGGAAGAGTTTGAAAAAGCGCCATGAAGATCTCCTCGGCGAACTTTCATCGCGTGTGAACGAAGTTGATTTGGGCGCCGGCAAGGGCATTTATTTCCGCGTCGAAGCCGGCCCGATCAGCAACCTGAAAAGCGCCGAAGATTTGTGCAAGAAACTTAAGTCGCGAAAAATGTTCTGTACCGTCACCTCTTGATTTTCCGCCGCGTCATGAAATGTTTCGCGCCCTCAAATAATCGGTTTTAACTTCGATGCCACAGCCAGAGAACGCGCTCGATCGTTCCGCTCCCGAGGCTCCTCCGCAGACTTCTTCGGAGACTCCTTCGGAGCCGATGCCGAGCAGTGGCTCGAGCGTCGTCGGGGGGCGCTATGAAATCGATTTTTCCGATCGCCTCATCCATCTCGATTCACCCCAGGCGCAGGCTTTTGCGGTGCGCGACCTGGAAGGCGTCAGCCGCCACCGTTTCGCTCTCGTTCTAAAGCGCAATTCTTACGGCCGGTTTGCGCGCCGCGCCGAGTTCGGCACCGTCGATGCCGGCGCCATGCTGCAGTCATTGTCGCACGGCACCATCGCCGTGCCGGGGGTGGAGCACCAGCGCATGACCCTGGTCCTGGAGCGCCCGGCCGGCGGGCGTGTGATGATGCGCGAAGGCAAATCGGCCGAGCGCCTTGATGAGCGCGCCGTCATCGATCGTATTCTTGTTCCCGTGGAAGATAGTTTGCGTTCCCTTCACCGCGCCGGCCTGACACACCGCGCCGTGCGGCCGGATAATATGTTTTTCCGCGACCAGGCGGACGGTCCGGCGCGGCTGGGTGAGTGCTTCAGCGCGCCGCCGGGCTTCGATCAACCGGATGCGTTCGAGCCGCTTGAAAGCGCCATGGCCTCGCCGGATGGGCGCGGCGAGGGCACGCCGGCGAGCGACATGTTTGCCCTTGGTGTGACGATCGTGACCCTGTTGCGCGGCCGTTGGCCCGCCACGTCGCGCCAACCGCAACGCATATTGCGGCGTATTGACCGCGACTCATACCGAGAGCTGGCCGGGCGTTTGAGCTGCTCGAGTGCGATGCAGGAATTGCTTGCCGGGTTGCTCTATGACGATCCGGAAAGTCGTTGGAATGTCGATCAGCTGCGCGCCTGGCTGAACAACAAATCGATCGGCCGGCGGCCCTTCCAACATAGCAAAAGCGCCATTCGGCCATTCAAGATTGAGGGCCTGTCGTGCAGCACGCCGCGCGCTGTTGCGTTTGCGCTCTCGCGTCACGGTAATGCGGCGCGGAACTATTTGGCGGATGGCCATTTGACGCGCTGGCTCGAGCGCAGTCTTGGCAATATTCCTCTCGCTGACGCCGTTAGCGCAATGATCGGCGATGGCAGCGACGATGATGCGGCGCGGGTCAAGATAGATGACAAATCCATTGCCCGGCTATGCCGTATTCTCGACCCGGAAGGGCCGGTCTATTTTCATGGCGTTGCGGTCATGCTCGACGGTTTCGGCTACGCCATTGCAGAGGCGATATTATCGGGCGATGGCGCGAGCGAGAAAAAACTGGAATCCATGCTTGCCAATGCATTCCCGATTGAGCAGCTCGGACCGGAATTATCGCGCGCCCGGCGGCAACAAATTGAGGCGCAATTCCGCAACTATCAGGACTTTGCACGCGGCACCGCCATGGGCACCGGCATCGAACGCTGCCTCTATGAAATGAACCCGGGCATTCATTGTCAGAGCCCGTTGCTGAAGGGCCAGTCGGTGTCCGTCCTGGGCGAGCTTCTGCCGGCGTTGAACCGGATCGCCTCCGGTGGCGAGGTGCCGGGCGAACAGCCGCGCGATGCGCATATCACAGCCTTTCTTGCGACCCACATGCCCGTGCCCGAGCAGCAACGCGCGGCCAATGATATTTCGCGCGCGTCGCCGGGTTCGCAAGACTGTATCCACGATCTGGCTTATTTCGCGCGCCTTCAGAGCCTCAGCGGGCCGCTGCGGTTGCGCAATTTGGCGCGCTGGCTGGGCGCCAATCTGCAGCCCGCCATCCAGGGTTTTTATAGCCGCACCCGGCGCGAACGGCTGGCGACGCAAATAACCAATACGGTGAATTCCGGCGATTTGAGCGCCCTGTTGAATCTGGTCAACGACCGTCAGGAGTTGGCGATTGACCGCGAGGAATATGCTCATGCCGTGGCGAGCCACAACCACAATGCCCAGATGGCGGTGCATTTTCAGACGCTTTTCGCGACGCGGCGCAATTTGGCGCAAGCGAAGGGCCGGCGCGCCGCCTATGTTGTCGGTTGCATCATGCTGCTTGTTTCCTGCGTCGCAGCGGTTGGCGGAGGCTCGCTGTGAGTATCGCCGGAATGAGCCCGCGCGCCCAGGCACTTTCAGACGAACAGCGAAAGCGGGTGCGCAATTTTCGCCTTCGCGTTCTTGCCGTCGCGGCCGGGTTAACCATCGGCGGTATTGCCCTGGCTATTTTGGCCCTGCCGGCCTTTATCATCATTTATGGCGGCATGCTGCCGACCATGGTGGCGTTTCTCGTCGATGATCAGCCCGGGCGCTACTTATTCCGCACGGTTGGCGTGACCAACGGCGCCGGCGTGATTCCGCATCTGCAGGGTAGTTTCCAATATTTGTCGAGCGCCGGCGTGGTCGTTTCGCCGGCCGGCAGTATCGACACCTGGTTGGGTATATATGGCGCTGCGATCGGCGGCTGGTTTCTGGTGATCGTTGTGCCGCTGCTGTGGCAAATGGGATTCGAAGCGGTGCTGCAATACAGAATGCGGCGCTATGAAGAAGCGCGCGGCGCACTTGCCGAGGAATGGGATTTGGAACAACCGGACGGTTAGATCCGGCCCCGAATTATGGCGCGTTGGCAATTGCGGAACGTTCGCTCTCACGCTCCTCCTGTGCCGCGGCGTGCATCGCCTTTTGCAATTTCTCAAAGGCGCGCGCTTCGATCTGACGGACCCGCTCGCGCGAGATGCCATACACCTTGCTCAGTTGCTCCAGCGTCGCCGGCTCTTCCTTGAGGCGGCGTTCGCCGAGAATGTGCTTCTCGCGCTCGTTCAGCACGTCCATCGCGCGCGCCAGTTGGGCGCCACGGTGGGCGAATTCGTCGCTTTCCAGAACCGTACTTTCCTGGTCATCCTCCGGCGCTTCGAGCCAATCCTGCCATTCGCCGCCGCCTTCTTCGCGCACTGGCGCGTTGAGCGATTGATCCGGCCCGAGCATGCGCCGGTTCATCGAGACAACGTCCTTTTCCGGCACGTTTAGCGCCGTGGCGATATATTCGACATTCTCCGGCGATAAATCGCCTTCTTCGATGGCTTCTATTTGGCCTTTAATTTTGCGCAAATTAAAAAACAACTTCTTCTGCGCCGCCGTCGTGCCCATTTTTACCAGCGACCAGGAGTGCAAAATATATTCCTGGATCGAGGCGCGAATCCACCACATGGCATAGGTGGCGAGGCGGAATCCACGGTCCGGGTCAAAACGTTTAACGGCCTGCATCAAGCCGACATTGCCTTCGGAAATCAGCTCGCCAACGGGCAAGCCATAACCACGGAAACCCATGGCGATTTTGGCGACCAGGCGAAGGTGGCTGGTGACCAGGCGGTGCGCGGCTTCGGAATCCTCGCGCTCGCGCCAGCTTTTGGCCAGCATGAATTCTTCGTTGCGCTCGAGCATGGGGAATTGGCGGATTTCGCGCAGATATTGCGAAACGCCGTTTTGGTCACGGATAGTTGGGTAACTTGCTGCCATGCTCTTAACCTTTTACTGCCTGTCTCACTGTTTCCGCGGCGCCGCCCAAGAAGGGCGTAACCGCCAGATCCACAGAGTTAACGCAACCGACTATAACACATTGAATGCGTCAGGATTGTGACGCCGGTGATATTAATTGTCGTCTTTGCTTCCCTAGTTGATCTGCATATAGTTATGAAAATGTTAAATATCAAGGGGTTGGGAGACCGGTGCCGGAAATGTGAAGGCGCCGTGTGAGAAATTGCCGCAGGGTAGGCTGGTGCGGCCGGGCCTGAATGCATTAAGCGCTTTAAAATCAATAGCATAAACTCGCCGCAAGGCGCCGCGAGGTGGAATATTCGCCACTCACGCAGCAAATCGCCCGCGGGTCTTACTTATATGGGCTGAAGCGGCGCTTGCCTGATAGGATCGGGCATGAACATCGCCGATATTCTCCAACAACATGCGTTTGAGCGGCCCAACCATTCCGCTATTGAGGATGGCGAGCGGTTGATCAGCTATGGCGAACTGGCCGGGTGCGTGAACAATTTTGCCGCCGTCCTCTATGACGCCGGGGTTCGCGCCGGGGATGTGGTGTGCGTCATGTTGCCCGATAGCGCCGATCATATTGTGTTGCTCTACGCCTTGGCCAAGCTCGGTGCCATTCATTACGCCCTAGATTTTCAAATGCCCAACGGCGAGCGTCAACGCGCCGTGCAGGGCATCAATATCAAACTGCTCATTGCGCGCCGCGATACGGCGCCTATCGCCGGCCTGACCGTGCTCTATCCGAGGCAAATCATCGCGCGTACGAAACGGTTGGCGGTGGATGCGGTCGCGCCGGAATCACCACCACAGTTCGATGACAGTCAGACCATGACAATTGTCAACTCCTCCGGCACAACCGGCGCCGCCAAGCAGGTTTATTTAAGCCATGCGCAGATTATGTCGCGCCTCAAGACGGACGCGGCATATCGCGATCTGAATCAGAATGACCGCTTTCTCTCCATCGTTCATCTCAGCTTTCTCGATGGCAGTCGGCGCGTCATGACCATGCATCGTCTCGGCGGCAGCGTGGTGATCAATCATTCGCCGCCGGGACCGGCGCTGCGCGATTATATTTTGGCGCGCAAGATTACCAGCACGTTTTTGGCGCCCGGCCATCTGTTGCCCCTGCTGAATTGCTCCAAGGACGAAACGGCAATGCTGGCGGCGCTGAAAATCAATGTCGAATCGGCGCCGTTATCGCATCGCGCCCGGCTCGCCGCCCGGCGGCAATTGACACCCCATTTTCTCGAGACCTATGGCACGGTGGAGACCAGCCTGCTCACGCGTGCCACGCCAAGCGATCAGGATGCTGAACCGGATTCGGTTGGCCGCATGATTGACGGGATCGAAGCACAGATCGTCGATGGCGATGCGCGCCGGCTGGCGCCCGGGGAGGTCGGCGAAATCCGCTTTCGCGGGCAGCATTTTCCAACCTGCTACCAGGGCAGTGACGCGGCCACGGCCCGGGCTTTCCGCGATGGCTGGTTCTATCCCGGCGATCTCGCCGCGATCAATTCCACGGGCTATGTTTTTCTCAAGGGCCGGAGCGATGATGTCATCAATAATGAGGGGGCAAAATTCTATCCGGTGGAGGTCGAGAATGTCCTGCTTGAACATCCGGCCGTGCGCGAGGTTGCGGTTACCGGTTGGCCGCATCCGCGTTTCGGCAGCGTGGCAATTGCCTTTGTGGTCGCGACGGACGCGCTCCCGCCGGCCGAGAAATTGCAGCGCTACTGTCAGCGCTATCTTGCCGCCTACAAGACCCCGCAACATGTGATTTTCGTCAAAGAGCTGCCGCGCAACCGAAGTGGGAAAATTCTTAAGCGGCAATTGAAGAAGGATTTGCAAACAAAGATGCGCCGGCAGGCGGAAGCGCGGGGGCGCTAGGTCGTCTCGTCCTGCCGGTCGTGGCGCGGTGGCGTTATTCTGATTTTTCCGCCTTTTGCGCCCGCCATTCGTCGCGCATCAAGCCGAAAACATATTGGTCGGTGCGCTTGCCGTCGCGGCCAATTCCATGCCCGCGCAGCAGTCCCTCTTTCTGAAATCCCTGCGCCTTGTAATTGAATATTGCCGGAATATTGCGCTTGTCGACCCAGGCCCAGATTTTCTCCATCCCCAACGCCTCGAAGAGAAAGTCAAAAACAACCGAGCGCGTTTCGATAACCACGCCTTTGCCCCAATAGTCGCGCTCGCCAATCAGAACGGCAGTGCGCCCGACGCGCCGGTGAAATTCGGGATAAAGATAGAAATAGCCGATCATATTTCCCGATTCCTTGGGGAAAATTCCTAAGTTATAGCGGTATTTATTGTCGAAGGTTTTGAGGAAGCGGTGCATTTGTTCGACCGACTGGTTCGTGTCGGCGCTAAAAAATTCCATCACTTCCGGATCCTTGAACCAGGACTGATAGCGCTCGTTTAAATCGCTCGGGCGCATTGAGCGGAGAATAAAATTTTCCGACTTGAGGGCGAGCGGCTGACCGGGCGTCCACTTCACGGCAAATTCCTCCACGCGGTCATTTTTTAGCTTTCCGCACTGTCATTGTTGGCGCTCTCCAGAAGGGCCGCTACATCGCCGAGAGAAGCGATTTCAAACAAGGCATCGGGGTCGAGCTCGCGGCCCAACGCCGCTTCGATGGCGAGAATTAGGCGCATATGGGCAAGGCTGTCCCAGGTTTCGACAGTGCCCATGGCGGCGTCATCGGCGACGTCCGCAGGGTCGAGCTCAAGCGCGCCGGCAAGAAGAATACGCGCCTCTATAGCGCTATCGTTCATGTGCCATTTTCTTTCTTATTCAAACAGGCCTGCATCACCGTATCGCGGTTGATCTTGCCGCGATCGGTCTTGGGTATTTCAGCCACGAAAAACCATTTGTCGGGTACGCAATCCGCCTTGATACGCTCAGCGCACCAGGCGCGCAATTGCGCCTGGTCGGCCACCGCATTGTTCTTGAGGGTAATCGCCGTGCCAACCAACTCGCCGCTGATTTCATCCGGTACGCCGAAGGCGCAGGCTTCCAGCACGTCCGGATGACGCTCGAGCAACAGATCGATTTCCTCGGGGTGGACCTTCATGCCGGCGCGGTTGATTTCGCTTTTACGGCGCCCGATCAGGCGGATGATGCCATCCTCGCCTATGCGTCCCGTATCGCCAGTATGAAACCAGCCAGCGCGCAACACTTCGCGGGTGAGGTCATCGCGCTTCAGGTAGCCCGTCATCAGGGCCGGGGTCTGCATCGCCAACTCGCCCTCTCCGGTTGGGCGCAATTCGTCACCATCGACAATCGCCGCGCTGCCACCCCACATCGTGCCGATCAGGCCATCTTCGGGCGCCAGCGTTTCGGCCGAGGCCCCGGCGAGCCAATTCGCCGTTTCGGTGATGCCGTACATATTGTGGACATTGTCGGTGCCCGACCAGGATTGAACGGCACGCCACAGTTCGGCCGAGAGCGGCGCCGAGCCGATGTGAATTTGCCCGAGCGTTTGCTTGGCCGGCGGCTTCGCCAGCTTGAGGGCGATCTTCCAAAATGTCGGCACCGAACTGACGAAGGTGATGTCGTTGTCGACAAGTAGGGGGCCAAGGCCCGGCACCGCTTTTACGCCCATGCCCGCATGGAGAAACAAATCAGCGCCGGCAAGAAGTGGCGTCAGACAATTGCCGATCAGGCCGTGGCCGAAATGGGTCGGCAGAACGCACAGCGAGCGCGCCAGATTGGCGTCACCGATATGCGTTCGGTTGAGCGCCGTCCGTGCCAGCAGGGAGCGGAAACTGTGGGTGACACCCTTAGGCGCGCCGGTCGTGCCGGAGGTAAACAAAATCAGCGCCGGGTCGTCGAGCGATGCGCCCATACGTTCCGCCCTGTCCGGGGGAAGGGAGCCTGTTTTCTCCCGCGCCAATTGAAAGATGGGTATTGTCAGGCCGTCGGTGTTGGCAGAATTTTCGCCGGTCAAGATAGCGCGGGGCTGAATAAAATTTACCAGGTTGGCAAGCTCCGGAGCGGTTGTGGACTGGTTTAAGCAAACCGCGCAGGCGCCGGTTTTCCAGACGGCAAAGAGATCGGCAAAAAATGAGGGCGTGCCGCCATGGCTGATTATGACGATATCGCCGCAGCCAATGGGTTGGCTTGAAAGGAATGCGGCGCGGCGGCCGGTTTCGGCGGCAAATCTGGCTCCTTGCCACGATTCACCACTTTGAAGGTCGTGAATGCCGCCACAGCACTCCAGATTGAAATTCATTTATACGTTTCCGGATTAATATGAATAATCTTGGCAATTATATCAGAACTCCTGTGCGCTGATCGACGGAAAGTAATTGTAGAATATGGCGAATGAAGCAGAGACGGCGAGCGCGGCCAAGCGAACCTCACCCTTGCGCGGCGGAGATGTTATTTCCACGGTCGAGGGACTTGCCTGGCCGGCGATACCGGATCAGCGGCGGCTTTTAGCGCTCAATGTCCTCTATCAGATGGAGCGCAGCGAGCGCTGGCCGGCGGAGCGCGTCCGGCGCTACCAGTTTCGCCAGTTAAGATTGTTGCTGCGCCATGCCGCCCAACATGTGCCGTTCTACCGCGAGCGCTTCAGGCAAAGCGGGTTTGATCCCGAAGCCAGGATTACGCCGGAAAGCTGGCGCCAGATTCCGCTGCTGACGCGCAGCGATATCCAGGAGAATTTCGCCGCGTTGCAGTCCGAGGCCCTGCCCAAGGCGCATGGCAAGATACATGAGGTATTTTCCTCGGGCTCTACCGGCGCACCTGTGCGGGTACGGAAATCCGGACTGTCGCAAATTTTTTGGCTCGCTTTTACCGCGCGTTTTCACCTTTGGAACGGCGACGATATGAGCCAGGTGTATGGCGCCATCAAAACGCAAAAAAATGCCGCCGCCGCGAGCTACCCGAAAGGCGTGCGCGCGCGCGCCTGGGGCGGCGGCTTTCCCTTCGCCACCGGCCCGTCGGTGATTCTCAACCTCAATAGCAAGACGCACGAGCAAGCCGAATGGTTGAGCCGCACCAAACCCGCTTATTTGCTGAGCTATCCGTCGATCCTGGAGGCATTGGCCAAGCATTGTCTGCATGAGGGCATCGAATTGCCGTCGATCAAGCGGGTGCATTCCATGTCGGAGGTGCTGCGCCCGGAAGTGCGGCGCGTTTGCCGCCAAGCCTGGGATGCACCGGTCTATGACAATTACAGCACCGAGGAAACCGGCTATATCGCCTTGCAATGCCCGAAGTCGGAGCAATTGCTGGTCCAGCCCGAGGGCGTTTATGCCGAATTTCTCGATCCGGCCGGGCGCGACGTCGGCGCCGGCGAGATCGGCAACATGATCGTCACGCCGTTGCACAATTTCGCCATGCCCTTAATCCGCTATGAAGTCGGTGATTATGCCGAGGTCGGCGGCAAATCCGCCTGCGGGCGGCAATATCAGGTGATCGAGCGCGTGCTCGGGCGGACGCGCAATATGGTGCGCCTGCCGAACGGCCAGACTCACTATCCCGACTATCAGGATATTCTCGACGGCTTCGATCATGTGGTGCAGTTCCAGATCGTGCGCCGGGCGGAAGAGGAATTGGAAATGAAGCTGGTGGTGCGGCGTGAACTCGTTGACGATGAAGAAGAAAAACTCACCGCCTGGCTGCGCGAGCGTTTTCAGTACCCCTTCCAAATTTCCTTCACCTATCACGACGAAATCCCGCGTGCGCCGAGCGGAAAATTTCTCGATTATATTTCCGAAGTGGATTGATGGCCGGGCGGTCAGAATCAATATCTTGTAGCCGTATATTAATACAGCAGTTGTCCACCGGATATTAGTAGTTATCCACAGTAAATATCCACAATAAATTACAGTATTGACCGATTTTTTATTGAAATAATTAGTTAATAAGTGTTTAATAGCAATCGACAACAGCGGCACTTGTTGGACGCTTCACAAGATGAGAGGCCGTTATTGTTGGGAGGGTGGCTCTTGGCTGCGGGCCGGTCGGCGTCAGACCAAACGCGAGCGAAGGCTGAAGGCTCAATCGGGGGCGGTTGAGTCTCATTAAGCGGCATCTCTGCAGGGATGCCGCTTTTTTGATTCTGGTCGCGCGGTTAATTTACGAGCGAGATGAAGTTCTCGAAAAGGCGGCGTGCCGTCGCATTAATGCTGGGCAGGCGAGCCGAAATGTCGGCGTCGAGGCGGGTCAAGGCGCCCGGGCCGAGAGTGGCTTCAAGAGATTTCTCATAGGCCGGCAGGCCGCCCCATTCCGCCACCGTCATCTCTGTCATTTCGATATGGAATTGCAGGCCATAAGCATGTTGCCCGACGCGCACTGCCTGAACGGCGCAGCCCGGCGACGAAGCGAGAATTTCGCTGTCCGCCGGCGGCGTTGTAATTTCACAGCCATGCCATTGCAGGCAGGCGAGGGTGTCGTTGAGGCCGGCGAATAACGGATCCGCCTTGCCGGAGGCGGTGAGCGCCACCTCCATCAGCCCCACTTCCGGCGCCGCCATGCGGCCAACCGCGCCGCCCAGCACTTCGGCCAGGAGCTGGTGCCCCAAACAGGCACCGAGAAAAGGCATCGCGCGGTCCCGCACCGCTTCCCGGATGATCGCCTTTTCCGCCGCCAGCCAGGGGTGCTCGGCCTCGTCAAACACATCCATCGGGCCGCCCATGCAGATCAGCGCGTCATATCCCTCAAGCGCCGGGATCGCTTCGCCCTCATCCAGTTCCACACTATCCCAGGCGATGCCGTGCGTGCCCATGACATCGCGCCACGAGCCCGGATGTTCCACCGCGATATGCTGTAGCACCAAAAATTTCACAGGATTTGTCTCGCTTCTACTGCGCGTGCTTGTCACGCCTCATCCCCACCACTAAATTGCGGCCAAGCCTAATTCAAGGGGAAAGTCAGTCATGACCATCGACCTTAATTGCGATATGGGCGAGGCCTACGGCATCTATAAATGCGGCGATGACGCCGCCATCATGCCGCTGATATCCGTTGCCAATGTGGCCTGCGGCTTTCACGCCTCCGACCCTACCGTGATGCGCAAAACCGTGCGCCTCGCCAAGGAAAATGGCGTGCGCGTCGGCGCTCATCCGTCCTATCCGGACCGCGATGGTTTCGGCCGCCGCCGCATGGAGATGGAAGCTGAGGAACTAACCGCCTGCATCATCTATCAGGTTGGCGCGCTGAAGGGCTTTCTTGACGCCGAAGGCATGGCGCTCAACCACCTCAAACCGCATGGCGCGCTTTATGGCGCGGCCTACCGCGATGAAAAAACCGCCCGCGCCATTGCGCGCGCCGCCGTCACCTTCGGCGTGCCGCTGATGGGCATGTCCGGCACCGGCCATGAAGAGTGGTATGTCGATGAAGGCGCCGAGGTGATCTGGGAAACCTATGTCGATCTCGACTATGACGATGCCGGCGAAATCATTATCACCCGCCAGCATGAGCCGGTCACGGCGGAAAAAGCGACGGCCCAGGCAGTGCGCTCGGCGCGCGACGGTCAGGCGCTGACGCTCGGCGGCAAGCTGATCGACGTCAAATGCGAGACCATCTGTGTCCATTCCGATACGCCCGGCGCCGTTGAAATCGCCCGAGCGGTGCGTGATGCCATCGCCGAATATTCCTGAGATTGCAGGCATGGTTTTCAACCGGGATCGATAATCGATGGTTTCATCTCAACAAGGTAATGCGTCTGATTTGGCGGACGAAGTAAAAGCGCTACGGCGCAAAGTTGCGCAATATGAGGCGCGCGAGCAAGTGGCTGTGGGCCTGGAGGATGGCGAAGCCCTCTTCGGCGCGGTATTTGAAAGCGCGGGCGTTGGGATTGGCTTGGCTGATCCCAACGGCCGTATCCTGAAAGTCAACCGCGCCTTCGCTGACATGTTGGGGTATGAAGCCAGCGAACTGGCCGGCAAGCATATTGCCGATATTAC
>JABIXB010000231.1 GCA_018666805.1 Rhodospirillaceae bacterium
CAGTTGGAATAATCCGCCTCAGCCTTACTGGAGGTGAGTGTCACCGCCAAAACTGCCACAAGTAGAATTGTCAGCCTCATTATCTCGCCCCCCTTATTTGATATTCATTCATTGAAAATCAGGCTTGGTGCATCGACAACGTTATCAACATTCTCATGTTGCCCTCCAAAGTGCCGTCTATATCCCAACATATAATTGGAGCTTACACGCGCACCTCAGCACTCAAACCTGGGATTCGCAAATCTGAGCGGCGTCGCGAAGGCCCGTGATGAATATCTCATGACCGTTCCAGGCCGCGTCTGCGACATTCGCACCGAGAAGTCGGTGACTGATTAGATCATGTCGATGTCAGCGAGCGAATGGGCTCTAGTTTGCGAGACAACATAAATCCTACGCATGGCCGCTCCTGGCTATTAGCGGGCGTTCTGACCAATCCTGATTGACGACTGCTTTTGGGTGGAAAGCGGACATTATGTTGCAGAGTAACTGCTTTGCTCTGCGAGGTGAGCTGATCAATTGACCCCCTAGGTGAACCCCCCCTACCTCAAAAAAACAAATCGCGCGGGGTAACTTATCCCCCGGTCTTCGGGTTAATATATCTAGGAGATATAGCCCCCCTACCCTCGCTCATATAATTGCGAAGCTGCAAATTCGATCAGTGTTCGGAGAGCCTTTCTTTGTCCTTCTGAATGACGGCCAACAGATTGCGCAATTCTCGCTCGATCGTTGGAAGCTTGAATTGAGGCAGTTTCGTATGAATCATATTTGCTAATTTAGCTTTGCCGCCATAGGTCTGCGTGAGGTCTTTTTCTTCCTGAGACAATTCGCTCCAAGCTAGGTGTACTTCATTATAAGCCGGTAAATTTCTTTCCGCAGTCGGTATTGGTTCTTGTGTGTGTTCCAATGTTTCAACAATGGCACCCTCGGGAATAATGCTAGCCGGAAAAAAGCGCACACCGTGCAAGTTGGTTCCTGCGAGTGTTGCGAGAGCCTCTTTTCTCTTTGAACGCTTTGTCCCCCCGCGTTGAAAGTTCAAATCCAATAGTTCGCATTTAGAAGGAGGAATTTGTTTCATTGGCGCATCAATCGATTCGTTATCCTCGAACGCCCATACCTGCAAGTCGCCGGACTTTAGTAGCGCAACAAAACTTTCATGGAGCTGTTTGCGTAGCTTGCGGTGCCTATACTTTTTTCGGTCTTCCTCCGTGTCCGGGCCTTCAACGGTGCTCACCACAAAGTTGAACACACTCAGGGCGTCCGCTTCCAGATAAATCTCCGGATCCGAATAAGCCTCAAGCGCATCCTCTAGCAACATACCGGATCGCATTTGTTCGATTTGTTTTTCCCATGCCTCAACGTCATCAATCGCGTGAAACATCACTCTAAACCATGTTCGGCCACCACTCTCGAAAGTAAATCCATCTTGTGACTTCCATGACAGAAAGGACCACTCTTCCGGCGGGATGCGTTTTGGTTTGTTTTCAACAGAGTCTGGGTAACCGAACCCCACAATGGTTCCCTCCATGACTCCTTTCCGAAATTCATTGACGGCAGAAGACTCAGCGATTCTTAGAGCATTGACCACATTTCGCCGCTTGCTCTTAGGTTTCTCTGACCCGTTAGGCGTGTGCTGAACCACATGAATTTTATCCCAGCCCGCGTCATTGCCAGCACGTATCCACTCTTCGCGTGTCTCGTCGCTGATGAAATGCCGGACGGCTTCTTTATAGGGAATACCATTCTCCGGCGTCATTTTTCCCGACATGCCGAGTCACCATTTCTCCGTGTAGAACTCATTTTGAAGAAATAATTCTGAACAATATTGACGCCAGGTCAAATGCTGCCCCTGAAGCCTCGCAACCATCCAAACGCAAGGCCATTTGAAGGGGTCACTAGCGTTCTCGGTTGACCATACTCGACAATATCGTGCACGCTTCTTGGCGCTTGCGGGTTGCGTGAATAAAACGTGATCGTCAGCGATCCGCAGCACCAATTGAATGTGGAACTCCAGTCGTCATCGAAAACAAAAACATAAAAAGAAAGCTATCCACAGGTCAGGAAGCTTACACACGCACCGCGCTGCCGCACCGCTTCGAAATTTTAAACGCGCGAAAGGACCCAAATGGTTGAACGAGGACGATCTATGGACGGCCGCGCCGACCGCCAAGCCTCTCGGCTTGCATGGAACCGGACGGCTCGGTCGGAATGGACGATTCTTTTCTCTAAAACTTTTAATAAAAATGAAGAACGGCGGGCGCCTAGCCGAGAAGGAAATTAGCATTCCTGCTGCTTCCGTATTGCTTCCGGAATTAGAAATCCGTCTCACCACTCAGAAGCAGAATTATCATAACTAATTGAAAACATTGGTGCCCCCAGGGAGACTCGAACTCCCACACCCGTAAGGATAACAGATTTTGAGTCTGTCGCGTCTACCAGTTCCGCCACAGGGGCATTTTTGTCCAACCCGGACTGGAATTGACGTTATAGGCCAAGCCCCTGCCGCTGCCAAGCCGGGATCAACTTGATTGGCAAGCTACTGAGCGCGCTTGATTTTTCCTCTGCCCTCTGTCACCTGAGACAGGGCAATAAACAAGCGCGGGAATAACGGCCGGTGTTGAGAAGGCTTTACGATTGGGTGATGGCGTTGGCCGCCAAGCGGCATGCCATCTGGGCGTTGGCCGGCGTGTCGTTTGCCGAGAGCTCGTTCTTTCCGATTCCGCCGGATGTGCTGCTGATCCCAATGGTGCTCGCCAATCGCCGCCGCGCCTGGCGCATTGCCGGCGTCTGTACCCTGGCCTCGGCGCTGGGCGGGTTGCTTGGCTATGCTATTGGCCTTTGGTTGTTCGATGCGGTCGGACAACCGCTGCTCGAATTTTACGGCTCCGAGGAAAAATTCAGCCAGTTCCAGCACTATTATAATGAGTGGGGTGGATGGATCGTCGGCGCCGGCGGCTTTACGCCGCTGCCGTATAAAGTGATCACCATCGCCAGCGGCGTGACGCGGCTCGATATCGGAATTTTCATCCTCGCTTCGGTGGTGGCGCGGGGTTTGCGCTTTTATATTGTTGCCGCGCTGCTGTGGCGTTTCGGCGAGCCGGTGCGCGAATTCGTCGAGCGCCATCTCGGCAAAATGGCCCTGCTGTTCTTCGTCATACTGATCGGCGCCTTCCTGCTGGTCAAATTGCTGCTGTAGGGCGCATATTTTCGTCATGGCGTTCCTGCAAATACCCTGGCTACCGGCGGCAGTTCTGTTTGTCATTAGTGGCGCGGTGCTGCTCACCGCCTTCATGTTTGAGCATGTCGGCGGCCTGGCGCCGTGCGAGCTCTGTTGGTTTCAGCGCTACGCGTATTTTGCCGCCATGGCGGTGGCGCTTGCGGCGCTGGTATTCTGCCGCCGCGGCGGGGTGACGCCGTCGCTCCTGGCTTCCGCCGGTTTGATTTTCTTTGTTGGTGCCGGCATCGCCGGTTATCAGGTTGGCGTCGAATTGAGCTGGTTTGAGAGCAGTTGCGCAACACCGATCACCGGCACCACAATCGAGGAACTGCGCGCCAACCTGCTTGCCGCACCGGTGGTGCGGTGCGACGAGGTCGCCTGGTCGATGTGGGGCATTTCCATGGCCGGCTGGAACGGGCTTCTCTCGCTCGCCTTGGGGCTGGCGGCATTGTATGCTGCGTTTATGACGGAGCGGATTAGATGAGAGACAAAGAAGAGACCGCCACCAACCCGAAACGGACGGGAGACGACCGTCTCCCGGGCGATCCCTCACCTGAAGAAATGATCGAGCGCATCTTACGCGTCGATCATGCCGGCGAATATGGCGCGGCGCGCATTTATGATGGCCAGCTCGCCGTGCTCGGGCGCGATGCCGTGGCACCGGTGATCCGCGAAATGGCCGAGGCCGAGCGCAAACATCTCGCCGCCTTCGATAAATTGCTGGTCGAGCGCCGCGTGCGGCCGACCGCGTTGGCGCCGTTCTGGCACGTTGCCGGCTTCGCGCTTGGCGCCGGTAGCGCGCTGATGGGGCCGCGCGCCGCGATGGCGTGTACCGCCGCCGTTGAAGAGGTGATCGAAGAGCATTATGCCGCTCAGGTCGAGAAGCTCGGTGATGACGAGGCGGAGTTGCGCCAGACCCTGGTCGAATTCGGCGCCGAGGAAACCCGCCACAAGGAGATCGGCTTGGCGCATGAAGCGGAACAGGCGCCGGGCTTTGAGCCGATCAGTGCGGCGGTGAAGCGCGGCACGCGGCTCGCGATCTGGCTTTCTGAACGTATCTAAAGTAGCGCGTAGGTAACCGGCGTTACCGTTCTTCCAGTTCCGAATCCCAATAGAGATAATCGCGCCAGCTTTGGTGCAAAAAACGTGGCGGGAATTCGCGCCCGGCTTGGTGCAGATCGTGGGTCGAGGGCGCGCGCGGCGCATGGCGGGGGCGCAGGCCGCATTCGTTCGGCATGCGGCTGCCCTTGGCCAAATTGCAGATGCTGCACGCCGTCACCACATTGCCCCAGCTTGTGACGCCGCCGCGCGAGCGCGGGACGACATGGTCGAAGGTCAAATCCTCAACCACAAACCGGCCGCTGCAATATTGGCAGGCAAATCGGTCGCGCAGGAAAACATTGAATCGGGTGAAGGCCGGGCGGCGCGCCAGCGGTACATATTGCTTGAGCGCGATGACGCTCGGCACGCGAATTTCGCAGCTCGGCGAATGCACCGCCAGATCATATTCCGAGACGATATCGACACGCTCAAGAAAGGCCGCCTTGACCGCATCCTGCCACGACCACAGCGACAGCGGAAAATAGCTGAGCGGCCGGTAATCGGCGTTCAGCACCAAGGCATCGCACGACTCAAGCGAAATGGACACTCGACCCTCTCATCAACCAGCGCCTGAGCAAGGCGCCTGAAATGCCCATTCATCATGTCAAACTATGAATCTGAATCAAGCGATAATCGTGTGTCTATATGGCGCAGAGCACTAATGGCCGCTCCCGAAAACGGGCCGGCTGCTGATGCGAAGTGGTGGCGTGGGGACGAGTCTGGCAAAACGGTGTTCAAGCCGTTTCGCGGAATTAGGCCTCCCGTTTGTACCTGATGTCCGCCGCCAGGCTAACGCTGCCGAGCGAGGCGTAGGTCGCCATGACATTATCGAATTTACCCTTTTCCGGCGCGGCTGTGTCGGCTGAATCCTCATGACCGTCATCCGATTGCACTGCCGCCGGTTGGGCTTTCGGCGTGTCGGCGGTGAATTCCTCCTGCGCCGCGAGGAGAGTGGCGGAAGAAGTTGAATTTGACGATGCCTTGGCTGACAGGGAGCTGAGATTTTCGGACCCGCCATTTTTGGCGCCACCACGCGATTTCGCGCCCTCGGTGAAGTTGCCGCCGCCGCTAGGGGGCGTCGGCTTGGCAACGGTTGCCGCCGTCGCGCCTGAATTTACCGCTGTCGCCTGACTGTTGGCTTGGGCGCCCTTGCTGACAGCGGTTTTCGCTGTCTGCGCCGTATCCAGCGGTTGGAGAACAGGCTGTTTTGCTACTATGGAACTCATCGCCTTAACCTTTTCAGCTCGTTTAAGTAGCGAACCCAATATTCGCCGGGGTCTTGATCGTGTCTTCAAACAAGTGCCGTTTCATATGCACAGCCCTAATATACATGAATAGAATATAAAAACAAGGAAAAATTATGTCTTTTATGTATTTTTTACCATTCTCGCTGATTTCAGAATTATGTTTATTATTTCAAATGGTTAAGGGGTGGTCTCGCGGCTGTCGCGTGGCGTTTCGCGCGGCCATACGGGTCGATCTGTGGTTAATAAGACTTTAACTTGGCCGGAAGTGGGCAAAGGGCTAGTTTGGGCCGCCTCGCCTGTCATATTCAAATCTCAGTCCGAATTTCAAGGTTAACGGTATGACCGATCCGCTTTCCCGGCCGCAGCGCACGGGCCCGCTTACCGGGCTTCGCGTGCTCGATATGAGCCGCGTTTTGGCCGGCCCCTGGTCGGGCCAGTTAATGGCCGATTTCGGCGCCGATGTGGTCAAGGTGGAGCGCCCCGGCGTTGGCGACGATACGCGCGGCTGGGGCCCGCCCTATCTCAAGGACGCGGCTGGTAAGGAGACTGGCGAGGCGGCCTATTATATGTCGGCCAACCGGGCCAAGCGTTCGCTCACGCTCGATATCTCCACGCCCGAGGGCCAGAAAACCTGCGCCGCCCTGGCCGGGCGCGCCGATATTTTGCTGGAAAACTACAAAGCCGGCGGCTTGGCCAAATATAATTTGGACTATGACAGCCTGAAAGCGGCCAATAAGAGGCTGATTTATTGCTCGATCACCGGCTTCGGCCAAACCGGCCCCTATGCCGCCCGCGCCGGCTACGACATGATTATCCAGGGCGCCGGCGGTTTCATGAGCCTGACCGGCGAGCGCGATGATCTGCCCGGCGGCGGGCCGCAAAAAGGCGGTGTCGCGGTCTCCGACCTGATGACCGGCATGTACGCCACGGTGGCCGTTCTCGCCGCCCTGGCGTGGCGCGAGAAATCCGGTCTCGGGCAATATATCGACCTGGCCCTTCTCGATACGCAAGTGTCGTGGCTGGCCAATCAGGGGATGAATTATCTGATCAGCGGCGAGGCGCCGAGGCGCGCCGGCAACGCACATCAGAATATCGTGCCTTATGGTGTCTTTCCGACCCGCGACGGTCACATGATTTTGGGTATCGGCAATAATTCCCAACTGACCAAGTTTCTCGAGGTCGCCGGGCGGGCCGAGCTGATGGAGGACGAGCGCTTCAAGACCAACTCTCTGCGGGTAAAGCACCGCGAAGCGGTGGTGGCAATTATCGGCGGTATCACAGCCATGCGCGATATGGACGAATGGCTGGCCGAACTCGACCCCGCCGGCGTGCCGAGCGGTCCGATCAACACGCTCGACCGGGTCTTCGCCGATCCGCAGATCAATGCCCGTGGCATGCGCGTCAAAATTCCGCATGCGCTCGGCGTTGAGGTCGAGCATGCCGGCAACCCGATCAAATTTTCCGCATCACCCGTGGATTATCCGCGCGCCGCACCGCTTTTGGGCGAGCACACGGACGAAGTGCTGGGTGAGTGGCTCGATCTGGACGAAGATGCCATCGCCGCCCTGCGCCAGAGCGGCGCGGTGTAGAGAGGATTTAACCGGGGATGCCCTGCATCACCCGCTTTGCGCCGAGCCCGACCGGCTATCTCCATCTTGGCCATGCCTATTCCGCCCTCCGCACGGCCGACGCGGCGGAGGCCGCTGGCGGGCGTTTTCTCCTGCGCATTGAGGATATCGATAGCGCCCGCTCGCGGCCTGAATTTGAAGATGCGATATTTGAAGATTTAGCCTGGCTTGGCTTGTCCTGGGAAACGCCGGTGCGCCGCCAATCGGAACATCTGGATGTGTACCAACAGGCGCTGGAGACGCTCAGTGCCAGGTCGCTGATATATCCCTGCTTTTGTTCGCGCCGGGAAATTCGGGCCGAGATTGCCCAGGCTGGAGCCGCGCCGCATGGCCCTGGCGGCGCGCTCTATCCGGGCACCTGCCGGGCCCTGTCAGAGGAAATTCGTGACCAAAGAATCGCCGCCGGCGATGCCTATGCGCTACGTCTCGATGTGGCGCGCGCCGGTACCGAGGCCGGCCCTTTGATTTGGCGCGAGCAAGGCCGGGGCGACATTGCCGGCGATGCGGCAAGCTACGGCGATGTGGTGCTGGCGCGCAAGGAAACGCCGGCCAGCTACCATCTCGCCGTCACCCTCGACGATCATCTGCAGGGCATCACCCTGGTGACGCGCGGCGAGGATTTGTTCGAGGCGACGCATATTCACCGCCTGCTGCAAGCGCTGCTCGGCCTGGAGACACCGCAATATGCCCACCATCCGCTGCTGCACGACCAGAGCGGGCGGCGCTTCGCCAAGCGCGATAAGGCGCTGACCTTGCGCGCACTGCGAGCCGGTGGGCATACAGCTCAGTCCTTGCGGTGCATTTTGGCTGAGCCGGCGGATTTATCCAAGTTTCTCGAAACTCTTTGAACCTCACCAATCTCTGCACCGAATCCGATCTCCGCGAACTGCTCGAGCAGGGCTTCGAGATTGCCGTGCTGAATGATGCGACGGCGGCGGCCAAGCTGCCCGAGGGCGATGGCTATTTAGCGGCGATCACTAATTTCCGCTATATGGCGAATGCGGTGTGGACGATCGATGAGGCGGTGGCGCGCATGGCTGGCGCTAGAAGGAGCTGTGCGGCTGGCGCTCGCTGGTGAGTACCGAGTGGACGCAGATGATGGCGCGTAATTTGCGTGCAATCGCCTCGCTCGCGTCGCGTCCCACACCGGATACTTGAACGTCAATCGTCAGCTCCGCCTCCGGCGCGCGCAAATTATCGCCGCCGCTCCGCGTTACATGGATTTGGCTCGGAATTAAATCACGCAGGGCAAATATCTCAAGCACCCGGGGCACGGCTGAAGGGTCGGCCTCGGTCAGGACGGAGAAACAGGCGACCGGCGACGCTTCTTTCGGTATGCCGGCAGGTGCTTCGTTGGCATTTGTTTCGGCGGATGTCATGCGGGCTAGCTTACTTGGCCGATTTCCGATATTCAATCGCGGCCGTGCGTCCTATGATCGGCGTAGCTTTATGGGAGCGCCAATTGTCGGATCCGGTTGCCAGTATTCTTGAAATTCTCGTTTACGTCGCCATGGGCGCTGTGGTCATCGTGTTGGTCATGGGCCTGGTCACCATGTCCGGCGGCGCCAAGGGTAAGGAAGGTGTTGCTCGCAGCAACAGGCTGATGCGCTGGCGCGTCGGCATTCAGCTCGTTGCCGTTGCCCTCTTGGCCATTCTCGTCTTCGTCGTCAAAGGGGACTGAGGCCGGTGGTCAAGCTCACCAAGATCTATACGCGCGGCGGCGATGGCGGGGAGACTTCGCTCGGCGGCGGCGCCCGGGTGGGAAAAGACGATCCGCGCGTAGAAGCTTATGGCGCGGTCGATGAAGCCAACGCCGCGCTCGGCGCCGCCCGTCTGCATTGTTCGGGCGAGAGCGACGAGATGTTGGCGCGCATCCAAAATGATCTCTTCGATTTGGGCGCCGATCTGTGCCGGCCCGACGATATCGACGGCGCGCTGCGTATTGTCTCGGCCCAGGTCGAGCGGTTGGAGCAAGAAATCGATGCCATGAACCTGAAGCTGGCGCCGCTTGATTCCTTCGTTTTACCGGGTGGTTCGGCGGCTTCTGCGACGCTGCATGTGGCGCGCACCGTGGTGCGCCGGGCCGAGCGTTTGAGTGTTGCCCTGGCCAGCGAATCAGATGTGAATCCGCTCGTGATTCAATATCTCAATCGCCTGTCGGATCATTTGTTTCAGCTCGCTCGCATCAACAATGACGGCGGCGCCGGCGACGTGCTGTGGACGCCTGGAGCGACGCGCTGAAAGGTTAATGTTGCATTGCAACATAATTGCCGAAACAGGCCTTAAAGCCATGTTATTTCACACCGTTGACGCCGTGCTGCAGGCGCATTACGCTGCGTTCTACGATAGGCGCGGCCAATTGTTGCGAATGCGAAAAACTTGGTTTCTCCGCTGAATCGCCGCTGATTTCGTGCCCTTCTGGGCGGCATTTGTTTAATTTTATCCACAGGGAGCCCGCGTCAAATGAAAGTGCTTGTCGGCATCAAGCGCACGATCGACGCCAATGTGAAAGTCCGCGTCAAGGCGGATGAAAGCGGCGTCGAGACGGCCAACGTCAAGATGACCCTCAATCCATTCTGCGAAATTGCCGTTGAAGAGGCGGTGCGCATGAAGGAAGCGGGCAGCGCCGAGGAAATCGTCGTTGTTACCGCCGGCCCGGAAGAGGCGCGCCAAACCCTGATGACCGCATTGGCCATCGGCGCCGACCGGGCGGTTCATGTGGTCGCCGATCAGGAAATTCAGCCGCTCGCTGTGGCCAAAGTACTGAAAGCGGTAATCGAGCAGGAGGAGCCCGGCCTGGTGATCCTCGGCAAGCAGGCAATCGATGATGACAGCAATCAGACCGGCCAGATGTTGGCCGCGTTGCTCAATTGGCCGCAGGCGACCTTCGCCTCCAAGATCACGCTCGGTGAGGGTGAAGCAGAAGTGACGCGCGAAATCGATGGCGGGCTCGAGACTTTAACCGTCAAGCTGCCGGCGGTGATGACCACCGATCTTCGGCTGAATGAGCCGCGCTACGCTTCCCTGCCCAATATTATGAAGGCCAAGAAAAAGCCGGTCGACGTCAAGACGGTTGAGGAACTCGGCGTTGATGCGGCGCCGCGTCTCAAGATCGTCAAAGTTGCGGCGCCGGACAAGCGCGAGGCCGGGGTGATGGTCGAAAGCGTGGCTGAATTGGTCGAAAAACTGCAAAACGAAGCGAAGGTGCTGTGATGTCTGCCCTGGTCATTGCCGAACATGATAATAATGAGCTTAAACAGGCGACGTTGCATGCCGTAACGGCGGCCTCTCAATTGGGCGGCGAGGTGCATATTCTCGTCGCCGGCGAAGGCTCTGATGCGGTCGCGGCGCAAGCTGCCGCAGTGGCCGGAATTGCCAAAGTGTTGCACGCCGACGATGCCGCCTACGGCCATGGCCTGGCCGAAAATGTGGCGCCGCTGATCGTTGGCCTGGCTGAGGGCTATGATCATTTGCTCGCCTGTGCCACGACCTATGGCAAGAATGTGATGCCGCGCGCCGCAGCGCTCCTCGACGTGGCGCAGATTTCGGAAATATCGGAAATTCTCTCCGCCGATAGTTTTATCCGCCCGACCTATGCCGGCAATGCCATGGCGACAGTTGAAAGCTCGGATGCCAAAAAGGTGATCACCGTCCGCGCCACAGCCTTCGACGCGGCGGCAGCCGATGGTGGCTCGGCGGCTATCGAGGCAGTGAGCGGACCCGGAGATCAGGGCCTGTCGCGCTTTGAGCGGCACGAACTAAGCGTTTCCGAGCGGCCCGAATTGACCAGCGCGGATATCGTCATTTCCGGTGGACGCGGCATGCAGAGCGGCGAGAATTTCCCCCTCGTCGAAGCGGTGGCGGATCGGCTTGGCGCCGCCGTCGGCGCGTCGCGCGCAGCCGTCGATGCGGGCTATGTGCCGAACGATTATCAGGTCGGGCAAACCGGTAAAGTGGTGGCACCCAATCTCTATATAGCGATTGGCATTTCCGGCGCGATCCAGCATCTCGCCGGCATGAAGGACAGCAAGGTAATTGTCGCCATCAACAAGGACGAAGAAGCGCCGATCTTTCAGGTTGCCGATTACGGCTTGGTCGCGGATTTGTTCAAGGCGCTGCCCGAGCTTGCTGAGGAACTCGATAAACAAGGTATTTCCAAGAACTGAGGCCTGCCATGATTCAACAAATCGGTATTATCGGCGCGGGCCAGATGGGCAGTGGAATTGCCCATGTTGCCGCGCTCAATGGTTTTGACATTCTGCTCGTTGATATCGACGAGGAGGTGCTCGGCCGTGCGCTTGAGACGATCCGGAAAAACATGAGCCGCCAGGTGCGCAAGGAATTGATCGACCAGGAGTCGTGCGATGGGGCGCTGTCGCGAATCAATATCGGCGCCAGCATTGCCGATTTGAAAGATTGCGACCTGGTGATCGAGGCCGCCGCCGAAAACGAGGACATCAAAAAAGCGATTTTCGCCAACCTTAAAGGCGTGATTAAGCCCGAGACCATCATTTGCACCAACACCTCATCCGTCTCGGTCACGCGCCTTGCCGCCAGCACCGACCGGCCGGGTAAATTCATGGGCATGCATTTCATGAATCCGGTGCCGATGATGGAGCTGGTCGAGCTGGTACGCGGCATCGCCACGGATGAGGAGACCTACGAACAGGTGCGCCAAGTGGCGGTGAAGATGGGCAAGAAGACCGCCATGGCCGAGGATTTCCCGGCCTTCATCGTCAACCGCATCCTGCTGCCGATGATCAATGAGGCGGTCTATGCGCTCTATGAAGGTGTCGGCACGGTGGAATCGATCGATACCGCCATGCGCCTTGGCGCGCATCATCCCATGGGGCCGCTGCAATTGGCCGATTTCATCGGCCTTGATACCTGTCATGCCATCATGCAGGTCCTCTATGAGGGCTTGGCGGACAGCAAATACCGTCCCTGCCCGCTGCTCGCCAAATATGTCGAGGCCGGCTGGCTCGGCCGCAAATCAGGCCGTGGCTTCTACGATTACTCCGGCGAGACTCCCGTCCCGACCCGTTGATCCCAGCCACAGGGCTGGGCGGAGCAGCGCATGATGCGGTTCAGAAAATTGCTGTTGGCCCCGGCGTTGCTGTTTGCTGTGGCGGTTTTCGCCTTTGCGTTCGGCCCGGGCGGAAGTTCCCCCGCCGCCGCGCAATCCGACATCGCCGCTGCGCAATCCGACGACGACATAATTCGCTTTTCCCTCACCGCGCACGATGGCAGGCGGGTGAGCGAGCAGGATTTCGCCGGGC
>JABIXB010000232.1 GCA_018666805.1 Rhodospirillaceae bacterium
CGCCCTTGGGTGTGCCGCGTTATACGCCGCCATCAGGCTCGCCTCATCCACCTCCGTATAGCGTTGCGTGGTGGTCAGGCTGGCGTGGCCGAGTAGTTCCTGGATGCTGCGCAGGTCGCCGCCATCGGCGAGCAGGTGGGTGGCGAAGCTGTGGCGCAGCGCATGCGGTGTGGCGCTCGGCGGCAGGCCGAGGGCGGAACGGAGATGGGCCATGCCGGCCTGAATCGCGCGCGCCCCCAATCGGCCGCCGCGCACGCCGAGGAAGAGCGGTCCGCCGGGTTGCAAATCGTGCGGGCAGGCGGCGCGGTAATCGTCGATTGCCTGATTGACCAGCGGCAGCACCGGCACGCCGCGCTCTTTGCCGCCCTTGCCGCGCACCAGCAAAACGTCCGCGCCGGTCGCGTCGCGGCCATCGAGGCCGAGCGCCTCGCCGATACGCAGGCCACAGCCATAGAGCAGCAGCAGCACGGCGGCATCGCGCTTGGCGACCCACGGTTCTTGGCTGGCGCTGGCCGCGCCTTCGCGCGCCGCCGCAACAACGTCACCGGCCTGCTCGGGGCTTAACGGGCGCGGCACGGCGCGCGGCAGGCGCGGGCTTCGGAGCGATGCCACGGCGCCGTTTTGCGCCAATTGCTCGCGCTCAAGATGGCGGAAAAATCCGCGCAATACCGAGACCGCGCGGGCGGTCGAGGTTTTGGCCCGGTCTTCGCTTGCACGCCGCGCCAGATAGCTGCGGAAATCGGCGGCGCGTAGATTCTCAAGATCATTGAGGCTGGCGGGGCCGCCCAAATGGGCATTTAGAAAAGCGAAAAACGCCGAGAGGTCGCGCAAATAGGCGCTCACCGTATTCGATGAGGCACGCCGCTCATGCGCCAGCCAGCGGTGCCATGATTCGACCGCCGCAATAACCTCGGCCTTGGCCAACACGGTGATGCCGGCAATTTCTGTTGCCGATACGGCGCTGGGCGAAGCCTCAGGCGTGATGGCGCGCTCCTAGGTTAGATGATCGACTGGCCGGTCTTTTCCCAATCGGCGAGGAAGGCGGCGAGCCCCTTATCGGTCAGCGGATGCTGGGCCAATTTACGCAAAACGCCCGGCGGCACGGTAGCGACATCGGCACCCAATTTAGCCGATTCGATCAGGTGGATCGGATCGCGGATCGAAGCGACCAGCACTTCGGTCTGCAAGGTATCGGGATAATTGCTGTAGATGGTGACGATCTCCTCGATCAGGACCATGCCGTCTTGGCCGATATCGTCGAGCCGGCCAACAAAGGGCGAGATAAAGGTCGCCCCGGCTTTTGCCGCAAGCAAGGCCTGCGCGGCGGAAAAACAAAGTGTCACATTGACCATCGTGCCGGCGCTGCTAAGCGCCTTGCAGGCCTTCAGGCCATCCCAGGTGAGCGGCACCTTGACCGCAATATTGGGTGCGATACCAGCCAGCCGCTTGCCTTCCTCGATCATCGAGTCGGCCTCGGTTGCGGTCACTTCGGCGCTCACCGGCCCCGCCACGATCTCGCAAATGCGCGTAATCGTCTCGATAAAATCGCCGCCTGATTTATGAATAAGCGACGGGTTGGTGGTCACCCCGTCGAGCAGCCCGGTTGCCGCCAAATCCTCGATTTCTCCGATTTCCGCCGTGTCGACGAAGAATTTCATGCCCTGCATCCTGTTCTGAAGGTTCTCGCCGCGCCCGATACGGACAACAATCCGACTTGAGGCGGCGGCGAGTCGTTGGCACATTTTATCGGATGGCAAACAGCGACGCTACTTTAACCCCCCCGTCACCCGGCGATAACATGGCGCCCGGCGATGACGCACCACGCATCGCCGTGTTGCTGCCGCTCGGCCTCGAAACCGCTTATGACTATCTCGCTCCGCAAGGCGAAACCCTCGCCGAAGGTGCCTTCGTGCGCGTGCCACTCGGCAGCCGCGAAGTAACCGGCGTGGTGTGGGGGCCGGGCCTGGCGGAAGCAGAGGGCGGCGTGGCGCACACCCGCCTGAAGGAAATCAATACGCTTCTGCCGGCACCGCCGATGCCGGAATCGTTACGCAAGCTGGTCGATTGGGTGGCGGAATATACCCTCGCCAAGCGCGGCGCGGTGCTGCGCATGGCGATGAGTGTCCCCGCCGCGCTCGAGCCGGCCAAAATGCGCACCGCCTATCTCGCCACCGGCAACCAGCCGGAGCGCCTGACCCCGGCACGCCAGCGAATATTGGACCTGCTCGCCGACGGCCTACCGCGCGGCGCCACGGAATTGGCGCGCGAGGCCGCGGTCAGCACCGGCGTGGTAAAAGGCCTGGCCGAAAGCGGCGCGCTCCGGCAGATATCGCTGCCCGCCGAGCTCACGCCCGAAACGCCGGACTGGCGCCATCCGCGCGCCACAC
>JABIXB010000233.1 GCA_018666805.1 Rhodospirillaceae bacterium
AGGAGGAATTCGCCGCCAAGCTGTTGCCGCCGCGCTATCGCATGGGCCTCGGCCTCTGGGCCTGGCTGGCGCGCCACCCGGGGCTCTACCGGTTGGCCGCCGGGATCGGCAGGCGCTGGATGCGCATGCGGGCTGGAAGGCAGGGCCGTCTCGCCAGCCTGCCCTTTGCCGCCGGCTGGACGGCGGGGCGCGACATGCCGGCGCCGGAGGGTGGCTCGTTTCACAAAGCGTGGCGCAAGCATGGAGGCCGGGTATGAGCGCGCGCGAGCGCATTTTGGGCGATGTTCGCCGCGCGCTTGGACGCGGTGAATTGTCTGAGCAGGCCAAGGCGGGCTTGGAAACACGCCTGAAAAGCGGCAAAGCCAATTTGATCCCGGCGCGGAGCGACAAGCCGCATGATGCACAAGTAGACTTGTTCGCCGAGATGGCGGAGGGCGTACAGGCGAGTGTGGCGCGAGTGCCGGACGGCAGCGATGTGCCAGGCGCGGTCGCCGATTATCTGGCGCAGAATAATCTGCCGAGCGATATCGTCATGGCGCCCGACGAAAATCTCGACGCGTATCCCTGGGCTGAGCGACCGCTCCTCGGCATGCGGCGCGGCAAGGCCGAGGGCGCCGATCAGGTGAGCATCACGGCTGCCGAGATGGCCTTCGCCGAAACCGGAACCCTGATGCTGACCTCCGATGCGGCCCGCCCCTCGACGCTTAATTTCCTGCCGGAAAATCACATTGTCGTGTTGCGCGCCGAACAAATTACGGGCGCTTATGAGGAGGGCTGGAAACGCCTGCGGTCGCAGGACGCTAATATGCCACGCACCGTAAATCTGATCACCGGCCCGTCGCGCACCGGCGATATCGAACAGACTATCCAGCTCGGCGCGCACGGGCCCCGGCGCCTCCACATCATCATTGTCGAGGGCTGAGCGTGGCGGCGATGGCGGGCAAGCGCAAAATAAGCCGCGATGAAGAAAATCTCTGGCGCCAGGTGACGGATGGCATTGAGCCGCTCGCGCCCGGCGCAGCAACGCCGGAGGCCGAAAGCAAGAGCGACGATGCTGTGGTGAAAAAGGCGCGCGCGACGAAGAACAAAGACAAGGTCAAGCCGGCTAAAAATACACCGCCACCCGCCACACCGCCTGCCGATAAAAGCCATCCCGAACTCACGCCCGGCAAGAGCGCTGGCCTCGATAAGCGCAACGCGCAGCGCCTGAAGCGCGGCCAGCTCCGGCCCGAGGCGCGCGTCGATCTGCATGGCATGATCCAATCCGAGGCGCATGTGGCACTGAATGATTTCATCGCCGAATCCCATATGGCCGGCCTCAGGAACGTGCTGGTGATTACCGGCAAGGGCTCGGTGCGCGAGGGCGGCGTGTTGCGCCGCATGGTGCCGCGCTGGCTCAACCAGCCGCCGCTCAGAGGCATGGTGGTGGCGATCGAACAGGCGACGCCGCGCGACGGCGGCGGCGGCGCCTATTATTTGCTGCTGCGCCGCCGGCGTTAGGCGGGGGCGGTAACATGGGTTGGGTGGCGCGCGTTAAGGCAAAAGCCCGGGCGCTCAAGATCGAGCTGCACGCCATGTGGTTCGCCATCAAACATCCCGATACGCCGTGGACCGCCAAAGCGATCCTGATTGGCGTGCTGCTCTATGCCGCGAGCCCAATCGACATCATCCCCGATTTCATCCCGTTTTTCGGCATGCTCGACGATATCGTCATCATCGCCGCCGGCCTGTGGCTGGCGCGCCGCCTGATCCCCGAAGAAGTGATGAGCGAATGCCGCGAGAAGGCACGCACTATCGACCGCGAAGGCGGCCTGATCCGCAGCCTGTTCCGCGAGTGACTCTATTACTTTAGTACCAAGTTGGTATTGTTTTGTAATCCACCACATTGCACCACATATAGGGGGTCTCGGCGGGGTGCTGTTTTAAGCTCTCCACCCGGCAATGATAGCGCAGGTGCGCGCGGCGGCAAAACAATCGGCTTACTTTGCCGCTTTCAGAATGCGTTTTCGTGCGCCGAGCGATTTGATGCCGATTTCCTTTAGATCGGAATCGGTAAGCTCCGATATTATGTCCAGGGTTATATCGTTGCGCCGAAATTCCGGCTCGTATTTTTCCAGGCCGATCGACTTTAGCCAATTCTTGATATTTGCCTTACGGGCGGCCACTCCATCATGATATTCGAAACCAGTGATCTGTCTGGCCTTGCCACAATTGTCCCATGCCCGGAAAACACTGCCATCTTCCCGTCCGCAATATTTGATGCCGGTCGACAACTTTGATTTTCTTGAGGCGGCGGATTTTTGGCCCGTGGCGGCATTCTTGTGCCGGTCGTATTCCGCCTTGGTGATTTTCGCTGCCCCGCCACACGACGCGCCCGACTTAAAGACGAACCCATCTTGACGTTGACAGTATAACAGATTCTTTTCTGCCGCCTGTTTTTTCAGACGGGCATATTCTGCCTTGGTTATCGCCGTAGTTTCTACACATTTTCCCCAAGTTATATATACCGACCCATCAGCCCGCATACAGTATGAGCGCCCGGAGAGCGTGTCCGGATTAGCGGAGGCGGCGGACTTCCGATACCTCGGATCATAGGCCTCAATTTCATCCGCCAATTCCTTTTGTGTATATCCGGTTACAACTTGGTCGCCGACTGCATAGATGAAACAACTATTGCCAACCGCCTTCTCGCACATTTCCAGGGCTGTTTCGATTGCCTGTTCCGCTGAATACGCGCCATAAACCCCCTGTGTTGTCCGCGTGTACATACCGCTGTAGGCTATCGCTTTGAAATCTTGTTTAGGCCGCATATCGTTCACGGATTTTAACAGGCCCATGACAGGCCCCACCTGCGACACCGCCCGAACATTGCTCTTTCCACTGCGCAAGTCCTCTACAAGGCCGGCGTCAGCTTGAGGCGCAAGAAACAACGTCGCGGCAAGAGCGCTAACGATCGCGGCGCCGGTTACGATCAGTCTGTTCATGGTGATATCCCTCCCCAAGGACCAATTGCTTCCCCGAGATCAAGCGATATTCTCTGTGCTGTATCCGCGTTATGTTCCTCTGACTATGGAACGACCTCGGCTAATTTTGCTCTATTGGTTATGCCATCTCGATTAATGTCTTATTTATTGTGTTATATGCTAATTTGACAGTTTATAGGAGAAGATATTCAATGGGTGCTAGGCATTTAGCTATCATAATTGCCGCCGCAGAATTTCTCGCGACAACAGAAGCTCCGATCGATAGGGCATTGGTGCGGTGGTGCGGTGGCGCGAGAGGCTAAATTAGGGGTGGATCGTACAAATTAGGGAGATTCTCATGTGGCGAATGCTGGCGATAGCTTTCACAGTGATGATTTTCTGGGCGCCCACCGCCATGAGCGCGGGCGACGACAATATTTCGAAGTGGCTACAGTCGATTAATCTTGAAAAATATGAGGACAACTTTCGCCGCAACGACATAACCCCGGAAATACTGCCCGAGCTTACGGATTCCGACTTGAGGGATATGGGAGTCGATTCGCTGGGAGCCCGAAAAACAATTCTTAAGGCCATCCAGGAGGCCCCGGACATTGGTGAGAATAACTTTGCCAACGATCCGAATAACAACGAAGTGCTTGAATCCCAGCAAGCTGAAGACGTGTATTCCGAAGGTCCCTGTGAGCGGCCGACACTCCCCAACACCGTCGAGTTGTCGCAAATTCCCAAAAGAGTAAGGGACGATATTGGCCGTCATCTCGACACGCCTTTGGCAAATCACTTCAGACCATCTCTGCTAACATTCAGAGAATCTGTGACGCCCAACTATTCTCGGACTTTCGAATTTTTGTATGAGGATCCGCCCTATACCATTGTGAAAATTGTCGACACCCAAGGCATCAGCAAAACCGAATCGACATCAATTTATCTACCCGGTGGAGAGATGAGCCAAGTGTGGAAGGGAGATTACACCGCCACGCGTAACCACATCGATTACTCGGAAATCGAGTATATCGAGCCAGAAGTTGATGTCGTAATCGATGGCATTTCGGCAAAAGAAATATCATTTCAGTCTATTTGGAATATGGAATTACATGAGTCCTCTGGCGGCCGCGCCGCGCGTAAATTCAGCAAGGAAATAAAGGTCGTTGGCTCAAAGGAAGTTGAGATTGAAATAAACGGCGAGATGTTCCGGCTGAAGGGTTTTGAACTTAAATACAAGATAGTAAATCAAAACGAGATTTACGTGCAGGAAAGCAAATTAACCTGGGTGCCTTACATCGCGGCGACAGTGGAATGGAAAACAACCAAAGAAAGATGGGGTGGCGGCTCGCGCTCCCATCGGGCTGTAGAATTTCGTAACATGAAAACTACGCCAGAGGTGATCAAATATCTCCGATGTGTTGAGGCTTCAGACTGACGGCACTACAGAATGAACTTGCTGAGATCCGTGTCCTTGGCCAGGTCGGAGACGCGGTCCTCGACATAGGCTTTGTCGATGGCAATGGTGTCGCCGCCGCGGTCGGTGGCTTCGAAGCTGATTTCTTCGAGCAGTTTTTCCATTACCGTATGGAGGCGCCGGGCGCCGATATTCTCGACCGCCTGATTGACCTCGGCGGCGAGATCGGAAATCGTGTCGATCGCCTCGTCCTCGAATTCAAGCGTTACCTTTTCGGTACCGAGGAGGGCGACATATTGCCGGATCAGGCTGTTTTCCGGCTCGGTCAGGATGCGCTTCAAATCATCGCGGGTGAGCGCCTGCAGTTCGACCCGGATCGGCAGGCGGCCCTGCAATTCGGGCAGCAGATCGGACGGCTTGGAGAGGTGGAAGGCGCCCGAGGCGACGAACAGGATATGATCGGTAGTGAGGGTGCCATGCTTGGTCGCTACTTGCGTGCCTTCAATCAGTGGCAATAGATCGCGCTGCACGCCCTCGCGGCTGACATCGCCGCCCATGCGGTCCGAGCGGACGCAGATCTTGTCGATCTCATCGATAAAGACGATGCCGTTATTGGCGGCGTTTTCGAGCGCGATGCGCACCACTTTATCCTGATCGAGCAGGCGATCGCTCTCTTCCTCCATCAACACTTCGTAGGATTCGGACACCGACATGCGTTTGGGCTTCTTTTGATCGCCCATCGCCTTGCCGAGCATGTCGCCGATATTGAGCATGCCCATCTGCGCCCCCGGCATGCCGGGAATCTCGAAGGTTGGCATGCCAGAGCCGGTACTCTCCGAAACCTCGATATCGATTTCCTTGTCGGCCAGTTCGCCCTCACGCAGGCGCACGCGGAATTTTTGCCGCGTTTCCTTGCCGGCGTTTTTTCCGACCAGCGCGTCGAGCACGCGCTCCTCGGCGTGCAGCTCGGCCTTGGCGGTGACCTCTTTACGCATCTGTTCGCGCGTCATATGGATCGAGATTTCGACCAGATCGCGCACGATCTGTTCGACATCGCGGCCGACATAGCCGACCTCGGTGAATTTCGTCGCCTCGACTTTCAGAAACGGCGCTTGCGCCAATTTCGCCAGGCGGCGCGCGATTTCGGTTTTGCCGACGCCGGTCGGGCCGATCATCAGGATGTTTTTCGGCAGCACTTCCTCGCGCAACTCCTCAGGCAATTGCTGGCGCCGCCAGCGATTGCGGAGCGCAATGGCGACGGAGCGCTTGGCGTCGTTCTGGCCAACAATGAAACGGTCTAGTTCGGAAACGATCTCGCGCGGGCTGAAGCTCGTCATTCGGGTATCTTCTCCAGCGTAAGCGAATTGTTGGTGTAAACGCAGATATCGGCGGCGATGGTCATCGCTTTTTTCGCTACCGCCTCGGCGTCGAGATCGTCCATATCGATCAGCGCACGTGCCGCCGCCAGGGCATAATTGCCACCCGAGCCGATGGCGATCAGGCTATCCTCGGGCTCGAGCACGTCACCCGTGCCGGTCAGCACCAGCGAGATCTCCTTGTCGGCCACCGCCATCATGGCTTCGAGGCGGCGCAAATAGCGGTCGGTGCGCCAATCCTTGGCCAGTTCGACGCAA
The DNA here is from genome assembly GCA_018666805.1 of Rhodospirillaceae bacterium. Lineage (GTDB taxonomy): Bacteria > Pseudomonadota > Alphaproteobacteria > UBA828 > UBA828 > PTKB01. The sequence continues at coordinate 6,015 of JABIXB010000233.1, forward strand.
GCGCGCATCAATTGGCCGGGATGCTGCTCAAGCTTGCCTTCGAGGCGCTCAAACAGGGTAAAGGCATCGGCCGTGGCGCCGGCGAAACCGGCGATGATATCGCCGCCGCCGAGACGCCGCACCTTGCGCGCATTGGCCTTGATAACGGTTTGCCCGAGCGTTACTTGGCCGTCGCCGGCGATAACCACAGTGCCGCCCTTACGCACCGATAGAATCGTCGTGCCGTGCCAGGCGCTGGCGTCGAATGGATTGTCCGTGATGGCTCTCTCCCTTAAGGCGCAACATAGCGTGCGCACGCCTCAACCATGTGGTGATTTGCCCGGCCCGGTCAAGGGCTGGGCGTGATGCGACGTGGGGCGTAGAACAATAGAAAATTACCCGCTTGGTCAAGGGTCTGGCGAATTTTTCCTGTTCTTGCTACAAGGGCGGCCAGTTATCCCGAAAAATAGGGCCGCAGCCCACAATAAGAGCAACCGCGCTATGAAGCAGCCGTCGCGTAGTGCCCGCGTCGAGCGGGTTACCAAGGAAACCAGCATCACCGCCGAGGTCAACCTCGACGGCGAGGGCGTTTATAATGTTTCGACCGGCATGGGTTTTCTCGATCACATGCTTGAGCAATTGTCGCGCCACAGCCTGATCGATATCACGCTTAAGGCCGAGGGTGATCTGGACGTAACCTTCCACCACACCACCGAGGATACCGGCATCGCGGTTGGTGAGGCGGTGAGCCAGGCGCTGGCCGAGCGGCGCGGCATTCAACGCTATGGCAATGCCACCGTGCCGATGGACGAAGCTTGCGTGCGCGTCAGCCTCGATATCAGCAACCGGCCCTATCTGGTATGGCGCGTCGATTTCGCCCGGCCCAGGCTTGACGATATGGATACCGAGCATTTCAAGGAATGGTTCCAAGCGTTTGCCCAGGCCGCCGGCATTACACTGCATGTCGAATGCCTTTACGGCGACAACAGCCACCACATTGTCGAGGCCTGTTTCAAGGCGTTGGCCCGGGCGCTGCGCCAAGCGGTCACGCTCGACCAGCGGGCGGCGCAGCTTATTCCCTCGACCAAGGGAACGCTCGGCGGCGAGATCGAGGTTTGAGCACGCCATGCGCTACTACACCGTTCATCTCCCGCGTGGCCTGAGCCAGGGCGGCGATCCCAGAAGCAGTGCCGGGCAAATGCTCGGCGGTGCGCTGTTTGTGCGCGAGGGCTTCTGCTGGGGCGCTTTGTTCTTTTCCATATTGTGGGCGATTGGCCACGGCATGTGGCTTGGCGCGCTCGCCATGGCGGCGCTCCTCACCCTGGTCGTTGGCCTGCCGGAAATATTTGCGCTCGATTGGGCCAGCCGGGCGGTTCTGCTGATCGGTTATCTGTTGGTCTGCGGCTTTAACGGCAATGACTGGCGCCGGCTTGGCCTGAAGGAAGGCGGCTGGGATCTGGTTAGCGTCATCGCCGCGCGCGACAGCGACCATGCGGTGATGCGCCTCGCGCGCCTGCTCGGCCGGAGCGAAGAAAGCGAGCCCGCCGCGAGGCCGGCTGCAGCTGCGCCGCAAGCGCAAACCGCGCCGCGCCTCGATGTTGGCCCAAGCCCCGGCTTCTGGTCTTGATCGGGATGTTGTGGCAATGACCGTCGTCATAATCGATTACGGCTCGGGCAATCTGCGTTCCGCCGCTAAGGCGTTTGAGCGCGCGGCGGGTGCCGGCGGGCCGGAGATTTGCGTTAGCGACAAAGCCGAGGATGTGGCGCGGGCCGAGCGCATCGTGCTGCCCGGCGTTGGCGCGTTCGCCGATTGCAAGCGCGGCGTTGAGGAGTTGCCCGGCATGCGCGATGCGTTGCAAGAAGCGGTGATCGGGCAGGGCAAACCCTTTCTCGGCATCTGTGTCGGCATGCAGTTGATGGCGCGCTTCGGCCATGAAAACGGTAAGCATGAAGGTTTCGGCTGGATCGACAGCGAAGTGGTGCCGCTGGCCCCGGCCAATGGCCTGAAAGTGCCGCATATGGGCTGGAATGACTTGGTCATCTCCGCCGGCGGGCACCCGGTGCTGGATGGCCTTGAGAGCGGCACGCATACTTATTTCGTGCATGGCTATCACCTGCGCTGCGCCGCACCGGGTGATGTCATCGCCAGCGTGCAATATGGCGAAACACTGACCGCTGTGGCCGGGCGCGACAATATGATCGGCACGCAATTTCACCCGGAGAAAAGCCAGCAGGCGGGTCTCCGCCTGATTGCCAATTTTCTCGACTGGCGGCCGTGACATGACGGAGCTGGTCAAGGTCGAAAAAGTTTCCAAGCTGAGTAAGCGCGCCTTGAGCGAGCTTTGTGCCGCCGCGTCGGAAGCGATCGAGGATGGCGCCGGCTTCGGCTGGTTGCGCCCGCCGCCGCAACAGGATTTCGAACGCTATTGGCAGGGCGTGGTGCTGGTGCCGGAGCGCACGCTGTTCATCGGCCGGCTCGATGGCATTATCGGCGGCTCGGTACAGCTCGTCTCACCGCCGCCGCAGAAAGAGGCGTGGGCTTTCGCCTGCCTGATCGACACTCATTTTGTCGCGCCCTGGGCGCGTGGCCATGGCATGGCGCGTGCGCTGCTGGAAGAGGCCGAGCAGGAAGCGCGTTCGCGGAACTTCAAGGCGATTAATTTATCGGTGCGCGAAACTCAGGGGGCGGCGCTGAGCCTCTATGAGACGCTCGGCTTTAAACGCTGGGGCAGCCATCCGAAATATGCCCTGGTCGATGGTAAGACTGTCGCCGGCCATTATTATTGCAAGGAAATATGATTCTCTATCCCGCCATCGATTTGAAAGACGGCCAGTGCGTGCGCTTGGTTAAGGGTGAAATGGATGCGGCCACCGTGTTCTCCGACGATCCCGGCGCCCAGGCCAAGAGCTTTGCCGAGGCCGGCTTCGCCTGGATTCATGTGGTTGATCTCAATGGCGCCTTCGAGGGCCGGCCGGTGAATGCCGAGGCGGTTGATCGAATCTTAGCCGAGGCCACCATCCCGGTGCAGCTTGGTGGTGGTATCCGCAATATGGCGACCATTGAGGATTGGCTCGGGCGTGGCGTGGCGCGGGTGATCCTGGGGACGGTTGCCTTGCGCGATCCGGAACTGGTGCGGAGCGCCTGCCGCGAATATCCCGGCAAGGTGGCGGTCGGCATCGATGCGCGCGGTGGCAAGGTCGCGATCGAAGGCTGGGCCGAGACCTCGGAGACGACAGCGCCTGAGCTTGCCCGTGCCTTTGAGGATGCCGGCGTGGCGGCGATCATCTATACCGATATTGAGCGCGACGGTGCGCTTGGAGGGCCGAATATCGAGGCAACGGCGGCGCTGGCGCGCGAGATCTCAACCCCGGTGATCGCCTCGGGCGGGGTATCCGGCCATGCCGATTTGGAAGCGTTGAAAGCAGTCGAGGATGCCGGCATCGAAGGCGTGATCTGCGGCCGCGCGCTCTATGACGGGCGCATCGACGCCGGCACGGCGCTCGCTCTGCTGGCGGCCTAGTCTCTGAACAATGTTAAAGATGCGCATCATTCCCTGCCTCGACGTGCATGACGGGCGCGTCGTCAAAGGCGTCAATTTTGTCGATCTGGTCGATGCCGGCGATCCGGTCGAGCAGGCGACAATCTATGACGCGCAAGGCGCCGATGAGCTTTGCTTCCTCGATATCACCGCCACCCATGAGGGGCGGGAGAGCATGTATGAAGTGATCCGGCGCACCGCCGATGTTTGTTTCATGCCGCTCACGGTGGGCGGTGGCGTGCGCGAGACGGAAGATGTGCGCAAACTGCTGCTCGCCGGCGCCGATAAGGTGTCGATCAACAGCGCCGCGGTGCAGCGGCCGCAATTCGTTGCCGAGGCGGCGGAGAAATTCGGCCGCCAATGTATCGTCGTTGCCATCGATGCCAAACGCACACCAGAAGGGCGCTTCGAAATATTTACCCATGGCGGACGCGAGCCGACCGGCATTGAGGCGATTGGCTGGGCCAAGCGCATGACTGAGCTCGGCGCCGGTGAAATCCTCCTCACCTCGATGGACCGCGACGGCACCAAGCAGGGCTTCGATATCGAACTGACGCGTGCCGTGGCCGATGCGGTCGGCGTGCCGGTGATCGCCTCGGGCGGCGTCGGCACGCTCGATCATCTCGTCGCCGGCATTGCCGAGGGCCACGCCACCGCCGTGCTCGCCGCCTCGATTTTTCATTTCGGCGAACACACCATCGCCGAAGCCAAAGACCATATGCGCGCCGCCGGTATCCCGGTGCGCTGATCCCGGTGTTAGGATGAACAGAGCGAACCACGATTGTGACGCAGGAGAAGATAATGACCGGTAATGATTCGGTGCTCGATGAGCTTTACGGCGTGATCGAAAGCCGCAAGGGCGGCGATCCGAAGAAATCCTATACGGCGAAGAAATTCGCCAAGGGCACCGATCATATTGCCAAGAAGATCGGCGAGGAGGCGACCGAGGTGGCGATTGCGGCGGCCAGGCGCGAGCGCGGCGAGATCATCGCCGAGAGCGCCGATCTGTTGTTCCACCTGTTGATCCTTTGGGCCGATCAGGATATCCGCGTCGACGAGGCGCTCGACGCCTTGCGCGCGCGGCGCGGCGTATCGGGACTGGACGAGAAGAAAGCGCGCCCGGAAGTCGGATAGAAAAAATCGGATAAAAATTTGGGGGACGGGAGATGAGCTATCAGCCGGATAATATTTTTGCCAAGATTCTACGCGGCGAAATTCCCAACGATACCGTCTATGAAGATGACGAGGTGCTGGCCTTCCGCGATATCAACGCGCAGGCGCCGGTCCATGTGCTGGTCATACCGAAGGGCGAATATATTTCGCTCGACGATTTTACCCAGGGTGCCAGCGCGGAGGTTGTTGGACGGTTTTTTCAGAAGGTGGCCGAGATCGCCCGCCAGCTGGGCGTTGACGGCGAGGGCTACCGGGTGATCGCCAATACCGGCCATAATGGCGGCCAGGAAGTGCCGCATTTCCACATGCATATCTGCGCCGGCCGCCGCCTCGGGCGGATGATCGCGCAAGGTTGAAGTGAGGCCGCCTTAACCGCCCTTGATCGGCGGGAAAACGGTGAGGATATCGCCCGCCTTCAACGCTGTTGCGGCGCGCCTGCCGGCGGGAACGGTTTCGTCGTTAAGCAGCGTGGCCTGACTGTCGGGGCGCGCCAAACCCAGCTGGGATATGGCGTCCGCCACCATGGCGCCGTCCGGTAGCTCAATCACGCGCTCGGCGTTGGGCGGCGCGGGCGGGCGCAGCGCGACCGTCTTGACGATGATTTTCACGCGCTAAGATTTACAGCATGGAGAGGCGCTGCAGGGTCTGGGTGGTCGGCACGCCTTCGTCATCCCAACCGCGCATCTCATAATAGGCCGGCAGCATTTTATCGAGCTCGGCCACCTTGCCCTTGCCCGAACCGCTCTTGAGCGCCTCCTTGAGAATGCGTTTGGGCAGGGTATCATCCTTGGCGCTGAGGCCGGCATCGAGATTGAAGCGGCGCTCGAGATTCCAGATGCGCTCGCCGGTTTCGGCCAGGCGCTCGGCCGTCCAGCCGCCGCCGCACGCCGCTTCGAGCTGGGAGGCGACATCGCCGAGATCCCAGACCGCCATGGGAAAGAGGCAGAGGCCGGAGGAATCGACCGCCGCCACGGCGTTTTGCGAGCTATAGACGATCTCCGCCTTGCCTTCGATCGGGCCGCCGTCGAAATCATCGCCATACGGATCGGCCTTGAGATGGCAGGCGCCGCGGTTGCTGGTGGCATAGGCGAGCGCCATGCCCTGCATCGAGCGCCCGTCATAGCCGGGGAACTCCTGGCCCTTGACCACCATGGCGAGGTCGGGCTTGCCATATTTTTCGCATAGCAGTTTCGCGCCCAAGCCAAGATCGGCGCCGAAGCCTTCGCCCAGGCCGGCGAGCTCGACGCCTTTCACCAGCGCTTCGGCCGAGCCGAATTCGAGCTTGAGGCCGCCGGTTTCCTTGTCGCCAATGGCGCCGACATCATAGAGCTCCATCGCCGCCGCCAGGGTCGAGCCGAACGAGATCGGGTCCATGCCTTCTTCATTGCAGATATAGTTGGCGTAAGTGGCGGCATCGATATCGTCGACGCCGACCATCGGCCCAAGCGCATAGATCGATTCATATTCAAGCCCGCCCGAGGCTTCCTTGTAGCGCTTATTGCCTTTGACGGCGAAATGGCTGGGATCCATTTTGCTCACCCGGCCGCAGCCGATGGTGCAGCTAAAGCACGCCTTGTTGGCGATCAGATTGGGCTGGCCGTCGGAGCGCCGCTTCGCCACCATGGCGGCGGCGCCGATTTTGTCGGTGCCCTCAAACTGCACATCGCGGTTGTTGCGCGTCGGCAGGCTGCCGAAAGATTGGGTGATATCGAGCATCGAGATGGTGCCGGATGCGGCCAGGCCGGCGCGGTCGTCGCTCGGATCGAGCTTGGCCCGCGCTGCCGTGACGGCGGCGTGGAAGGCATCGGAATCCTTGACCTGGACGCCCGAGGTGCCGCGCACGGCAATGGCCTTGAGATTTTTCGAGCCCATCACCGCGCCGACGCCGGAGCGCCCCGCCGCACGGTCGAGATCATTGACGATGCAGGCATAGCGCGCCAGCGTCTCGCCGGCGCGTCCGATCGAGGCGACGCGGATGCGCGGATCCTGGTGGCGCTCCTTGATAAGCGCCTCGGTCTGCCACACCGATTGGCCCCAGACGAAACCTTTGGCGTCCAACAGCTCGGCCTTATCATCCTCGATATTGAGATAGACCGGTTTTTTTGATTTTCCCGTGACGAGGACCATGTCCCAGCCGGCAAGGCGCAACTCGCCGCCCCAATAGCCACCCGAATTGGAACACGCGATGGCATTGGTCAGCGCACCCTTGGTGACCACCGTATAGCGCCCGCCGGTGGCGGCACTGGTGCCGGTGAGCGGGCCGGTGGCGAAGATCAGCACATTGCCGGGCGACAGTGGATCCGCCTTGGGGTCCATTTCCGCGGCGAGATATTTGCTCGCCAGACCGCGCGAGCCGATATATTGCGCCGCCCATTCCATATTGAGGGGCTCCGCCTGGCAGGTTCCCTTGGTGAGATCAACGCGTAGAATTTTTTCGTGCCATGCCATGGTTTTGCTCCCGCCCTCTATGTTTTTTCAGACGCTGTTATGGATGCGCCTATAGCTCAATGCCTCGGCGACATGAATCCGCCCGACGCCCTCTACCCCCTGCAAATCCGCCAGGGTACGGGCGACGCGCATGACCCGGTGATAGCCGCGCGCTGAAAGTTTCATCTTGTCGACCGCTTCGGTCAAGAGCGCTTTACCATTTTCGTCCGGCATGGCGACTTTATCGAGCAGTTTGCCCTCTGCTTCGGCATTGGTGCGGACCTCGGAATCGAGCGCTGCATAGCGCGCGCGCTGGGTATCGCGGGCGCGCGCCACCCGGGCGGCGATTTCGCCCGAGCCCTCGGCCGGTGGCGGCAGCGAGAGATCGGCGGCGCTCAGTTCCGGCACCTCGACATGGAGATCGATGCGGTCATATAGCGGCCCCGAGATGCGCGCCTGATATTCGCGCGCACAGCGCGGCGCGCGGGTGCAGATGCGCTCCGGATCGCTGAGATAGCCGCAGCGGCAGGGATTCATGGCGGCGATAAGCTGGAATCGTGCCGGATAGCTGACATGGGCGTTGACCCGGGCAATGCTGACCTGGCCGGTTTCGGCCGGCTGGCGCAGGGCATCGAGGACGGGGCGGGAGAATTCCGGCAATTCATCGAGAAAGAGCACGCCTTGATGGGCGAGCGAGGCCTCGCCCGGCTTGGCTTTGGTGCCGCCACCGACCAACGCCGGCATGGAGGCTGAGTGATGCGGATCGCGGAATGGCCGCGCCAGGGTAAGCGCCCCATCACGCAATAATCCGGCAACCGAGGCTATCATCGAGACCGTAAGCGCCTCGCGCGGATCGAGCGGCGGCAGAATACCGGGCAGGCGCTGGGCGAGCATCGATTTGCCCGAGCCGGGTGGGCCGATCATCAGCATATTGTGGCCGCCCGCCGCCGCCACTTCGAGCGCCCGCTTGGCCGTTTCCTGGCCCTTGATGTCTTTTAGGTCTGGATAGGTTGCGCCCGCCTCGGGCACCGCCGGAGCGGGCGGCGAGATGATCTGGCTGCCCTTGAAATGATTGACCAGGGCGAGGAGCGAGCCGGCCGCGACGACATCGCCGCCGCCGGCCCACACCGCTTCGGCGCCATTTACCTCCGGGCAAATAAGGCCGAGGCCGTTGGCATTGGCCTCGACCGCGGCGAGCAACACGCCGGCCACCGGGATCAGCACGCCGTCGAGGCCAAGCTCACCGAGCGCGGCATATTCACCCAGGTCTTCGACGCCAATAACATCCATGGCGACGAGCAGGCCGAGGGCAATGGGCAGATCGAAATGGCTGCCCTCTTTGAGGATATCGGCGGGCGCCAGATTGACCGTGATGCGCTTCGGCGGCAGCGCGAGGCCCATGGCGCCGATCGAGGAACGCACGCGCTCGCGCGATTCCGCCACCGCTTTATCAGGCAGGCCGACAATGGTGAAGCTCGGCAGGCCGGACGAGATAGAGACCTGGACATCGACGTCGAGCGCTTCGATGCCCTGAAAGGCCACCGTGTTGATATGGGCGACCATGCCGGCATCCCTCCGCGAACGCTATTCGTTGTTTAGATGTTCCTATGCAAGGTTCTGGGCGAATAATTCGGATGTTTGATTATTTGCCGTGTCGCTTCCGAGAGCAGAGATTCGGAAGGCAGTCGCTAAACTCCTGCTCTGGACCCCTTTCGGACATTAGATTACCGCCCGGCCGCACTTTCTCTCGAATCCGAATTTCCCGTTGGCAGCATGCTCTCGCCCGCCAACAGGTCCTCGACAAAATATGCCACGAGTTCGTTGCGACCCGCGACATCGGCCTTTTGATATATCGCGCTGCTTTGGCTTTTAACGGTTCCCGGACGTGTGTCGCGAATGCCCGAGATTTCCTGTGTGGACAAGCCCTTAATCAGAAGCAACGCAACCTCACGCTCAGACGGCGTTAATTTCCAGGCATCGAATTTCGCATAGATAACGGCCAGCAACTCGCCCGACGCAACCTGAACGGAGGCGCGGGCATCACGGTGCTCGTGCAGCAATCGCTTTATCTGCCAGCCGATTGCGAGCAGCGCAAATGCCAAGGTGACGGTTGAGATTGACTCGAGGGTATTGTGGTCGATCCACGGCGCCGCCAAATCGGCTTGAAAAATATCCGCCAATACGTCGAGGAGGAAAAAGACTTCACATATTGCGATGATCACAAAGGAAGCGGCGAGAAACTGAACCGCGAAAGCTTTCTTGTTTTTCCTGGTGGCCACAACTGTGCGATCTCCTATCCGGGGATTGTAGCCGCACTGTGTTGCAACACAAGAACAAGGCAACCGCCGCCATCAATCATCGTCATAGTCGCCCTGATTCGCCCGTCGATGGCAAGCGGTACAGTTCGCTTTGGATTTGACTTTTGGATCACGCCACGCCCGTTCGGGGACTTCCTCATTGTGTTCGCGTACCCAATAGGGTGTTGCGGTAATACGCAAAGGGGCCGAGGTTTTATTTAATCCGCGCATGAATTTCCCGCTCAACCAGCCGGAATCAGCGGCATTGTCCCGATGGTATTTTTCTATCCGGGTAACCGTTTCTGGATCAAGGGACGCGTCCTCGCCAAAGTGATTGGATAGATCGCCGATGATCTTTTGCCAAGATTTTTCAGGCAGCATTTGCGGCTGGAACGCCATGTGGCAGGCGCCGCACTCTTCGGCGACGACCGAATCCTGAATTGGCGTGTAGCGCTCATCGGCGCGAACCGCCGTGCTGACCATCAGCACCATTGCGACGGCAATAATAGTAACTGGATAGAGGGGCATCGTTGTTCTCCTGTTCGGTGCGGGGCTACTGGGAGGCCATGAAGGTCAGGAAGTCGCCTTTTTCCAACGGTGTGCATTCTCGCCCGAGAACGCTATTGCAGTTGCGGCGAAACCATTTTTCGATCTTTTTGACATCGATATATCGATCGGGAGTCCTGGATAGCGCCATCGGCGCGATCTCTTTTCCGGCCCGGGTTTGGCCGACACCCGCCGGGTCGGTGGTATGGCACGCGGTACAGGACGGCGTGTCGGGCTTTCCCGCCGCCGGGCTGGAGGAGAAAAGTATGCGCCCGCGCTCGGCGGAAAAAGCTTCAAAGCCCTGGCCGAGAGCCTTGGCTTCCACTCGATAGCGCTCAATATTGTCCTGCATCATGGCGGCGTTTGCCGGGCCGTTTGCCGACCATGCAGAGCCACCAGCCACTGCGGCAACGATTAACAGGCGTGCGATTGCAAAGAAACTCATGGCTTATCCTTTTCCGGTAAGTGAATTTTGACATCGTCGAAGCGGCCCGATGCCGCATCCGTATGGCAGGCGGTGCAGTTCACTTTTGAGCCAACGCTGTTCAGGCGGAAGACCGATTCCGCGATGCCCTGATGCCGTGATTTCCAATAGGCAACGTCAGTCATGCGCAGAGATGGTGTCTCCACCCGGCCTATCCGTTGGGCTGCTTCCGTATCGAATGTTCCGGCATGATTGTCGACGAGATAGGCTTGAATGATGCTGACGGTTTGCTCGTCGAGAGACGCATCTTCGCCATAGTGATTTTCCAGCCCGTTCATCATCGACCGCCACGCCTCGCCAGTGCGCAGGCTGGGGTGATAAACCGCATGGCAATCGCCGCACTCGCTGACATAAACAGCCGGGGTATCGAGGGCCCTCCAGCCAGAGGAGGGGAGCCCGGCCAGGGTAATTCCAGAGACCAGTAGCGCGCCGGCGATGGCCATAAACCAGGCGGCTCCGCGCACCGTGTGCGCGCTGCGGGGCACGTTGACGGCCGAACCCGGTGGCGCTTTTCTTCCAATCATCATCGCCGCTACAACCGGATGGCGGAAGATGCGTGTTTCGGCGAATACGCCAAGCAGGTGAACGGCGACGGCGGCGGCGAGCCCCCAGGCGGCAATTTGATGGATTTCTCCCGCCATCTCTCCGGCCAGAAAGCCCGTTGCGGCGGCCAGCGGGCCATGATTTTCCTGCCCCCCCAATGCTATTAATCCGCTGACCACCAAGGTGACCAGAGCAACCAGCAGGATGATAATCATCCAGGCTCCCGCCGGATTGTGGCCGATGACGGTTTTGGGATTCGTGCGAACAATTGAACGGAGGTGCTCATACAATCCGCCAAGGGCCAGGGGGAAAGATCCAAATCGGCTATAGCGCGTGCCAACGAAGCCCCAGACAAGACGAAATGACAGCAACGTCGCCAATGCGTATCCGGCGATAACGTGCAGACCGAGCCACCATTCGGGAGCCAGAAACCCCGTCACACCGGCAACGACGACGACAGCGGCCATCACCCAGTGAAAAAGCCTAAGGGGTAAATCCCAGACCCTGGCCGTTTGTGCGGGCTGTTCCGTATCCATCTGGGGCGAATTTAGTGGCAATCTGGCATCCATTGTGTTGACCGCCGAATTGGTCTGTGAGCGGTCAACGATGCCCGGTTACATTGCGCCCAACAATCAACCCAAGTGCCGAATTGGTGCGCGTAGAACTATGGTTTATGCGAGGCTGGGGGGCGACTGAGTACTATGACAATCATCATGTCCGGTGTTTCGGTAATTCTCACATCGACAGCATCGCCATTTCGCTTCTTGGCTAAACCCGGCTGTCAAATCATCTGTCGATTTACGCCCGGTGCTGGGTGGAAGGCGGACATTGGAGTGCGTACGGATTAAGGAACGCTTGGAGATCCAACGATGGTGAAGCTCGGCAGGCCGGACGAGATAGAGACCTGGACATCGACGTCGAGCGCTTCGATGCCCTGAAAGGCCACCGTGTTGATATGGGCGATCATGCCGGCATCCCTCCGCAAACGCTGTTCGTTGTTGAGATGTTGCTGTGCAAGGATCTGGGCGAATAATTCGGATGTTTGATTATTTGCCGTGTCGGGCAAACGGACATATCACCTGATACCTCAGACTCCTAATCGGACGCGTCAAATATCTCCAGCGGCAAAAAAGCCGAAACGGTTACGTTTGGCACGTCGACAATCTGGCTGATGCGCAAATTCACCGCCACGCTTGCCAATGCGAGTGCATTTTCACGCGAAAATCCGAAGCGGTCGCCAATATAGTCGACCATGTTCAACAGCGCATTGCGCGTTGCGAGAGAGATATCCTCCGAGAGATTTTCGCCGTCCCCCTTGATACAAGTTCCGGTGGTTGCATAGAAACGGGTCGAGCTGTCGAGCGGCGCGCGTGCGGCGCTTTCATTGCCGAAGGAGACATCTGCCTGGCCGCGCCGGGAGGCCTCTCCCTTTAACACGCGGAATCGGGCGTGCAGGATTGCCGAGGTTTCGATCGCACTGCCGCAGGATTCTCCATCGCCCTGGGCAAAATGGGCGTCCCCCACTGAAAACAATGCCCCCTCCTGATAGATCGGCAAATAGACCGTCGTGCCCTTGACGAACTGTTTGATGTCAAGATTTCCACCGGTCTCATGTGGAGAAATGGTGCGAAGCGCTTCATTGGCGATGGCAGGGTCGGTTGGCACCGCCATATCCGCATCGGGCAGGAAAACCGCGCCGCCAGCTGCCTGTAGACGTTGCTCCCGTGCGTTAATGCGCTTGAGCAGGTCATGCGACGGCGCCAAACCCATCACGCCGAAAAACGGCGCGCCCTCAATGCGCACGCCGGGAAATTCGGCAGAGGCGGCAAACCCCTCGCGCATCTCCCAGTGGACGATATGGGGCGTGGTAAAGAGATCGCGGAGAAAACCGAAGCCCGGGAAAATTACCGTGAATCCGACATCGTGCGATATGACATCGAGTACATCGACCGCCAGCAAATCGCCCGGCGCCGCCCCTTCGACAAAAACCGGTCCAGTCAACGGATGGGCGCGCCCCAAATTGGCGCTCAACAAATCCGCACCGCGCATGGATTTGACAATCTGGCAATCAAACGAATCGCGCGTATGAATTTCCGCCTCATCACCGTCCCGCACATGGATCATGGGTGCTATGTCGGGATGCCATCGATTATGCCCCTCGGACGGGCACGACGCCAAAGGGATCGTGCGCTCTACAGAAACCAAATGCCTGCTCATATTGTATTCCTCTTAGCTGGCCGGGCGGCGAGGCGCTTGTCGCCGAACTCGAACCGTAAGCAGGGCTGTCTTATGTGTCCATGCGATTGTTGCGCAGGCCCGCATGGACACATACGCAGCGGGCGCCAACGGTCTGTCGTTCAATACAAATGTAAGCCCGCTCCTGGAAAAGCCCGCTGCAATGCCCTGAAAGGCCACCGCGTTGATATGGGCGACCGTGCAGACATCTTTCGCGAAAGCTGTTCGTTGTTCGGATCAGCCTATGCAAGGTTCTGAGCAAAAAATTCTGCGGTGCGGGTATTTGCTTCGTTGGCCGCGGCGGCATCGAAATGCTCGCCGCCGGTGCGGGCGAAGGCGTGATCGACATTTGGGTATGAATGAATTGTTACACTGGTATTGGCAGCGAGCCCATCCTTGATCGCGCTTTGCGCTTCCGGCGGGCAGAATTTATCGAGTTCCGCCAGATGCATCATATGGGGCGCCGAAATATTGCCCGCCTCGCCGAGCGCGTCCTGCATGCCGACGCCGTAATAGCCGACGCTGGCATCCGCTTTGGTGCGCGCCGCGACCAGATAGGCGAGCATGCCGCCGAGGCAATAGCCAACCGCGCCGGCCTTGCCGGAGCAACCGTCACTACCACGCAATTGTTCAAGCGCCGCACCGGCATCGGCGACGCCCTGGTCCATATCGAAACCCTGATAGAGGGCGAAGGCGCGGCCCCACTCGGCTTCCGTCATGTCGGAAAGTTCGATGCCCGGCTGCTGGCGCCAGAACAGATCCGGACAAAGCGCCATATAGCCCTGCGCGGCCAGGCGGTGGCAGGTTTCGCGCATGAAATAATTGATGCCGAAAATTTCCTGCAGCACGATCACGCCGGCGCCGCTGCCCGCTTCGGGCGTTGCCAAAAAGCCCTGAAAGCTGGCGCCGTCCGGCGCCTTAATTTCGATCATTTTCCCTGGCATTGTCTTCTCCCCCCGTTATTTGTTTTAGGTCATACCGCGAGCCTCGGCTGCGGTGTTTCGTGTTCCAACAATAATGTCTTGGTGGCGCAGCCATCGCCGCCCGAAAAGCCGCCGATCCAACCGCCGGCGCCGACGATGCGGTGGCACGGCACAATGATGGCGATCGGATTGGCGCCGCACGCGCCGCCGACGGCGCGCGGCGCGGAATCGACGGCATGGGCGATTTCGCCGTAGCTCCGGGTTTGGCCGTAGGGCACGGCGCGGAGCGCCTGCCAGACCTTTTGCCGGAACGGCGTGCCCTCGGCACGCAGCGGCAGGTCGAAGGTTTTCAGCTTGCCGGCGAAATAGGCGTCGAGTTGGCGTTTGGTCTCGGCGGCGAGGCCCTTTGCCGGGCCGCCTGGCGTTGCCTTCCCCGCCGCGCCGAATTCAAGATAGGTCAGTGCTTCATCGTCGAGCTCAATGGTGAGCGGGCCGATCGGTGTGTCGATATGGTGGCGGGCGATCAATTTTCTGCTTCTTCGCGCACCGGATCGCCCGGCTCGAGCGCGTCCTGCAACAGGGCACGCAGCGCCGCCGCTTCATTGACCGGCAGCGAGCAGGTCGGACCGACGCAAAGATAGGCTGTGGCCTTACCGCCCTGTTGGCTCTTGCCGGCAGCGGGATGGCCGGGCGGCAGGGTAACGTCCGGCGCGATGACATTCAGTATTCTATTGGGCAGGCTGAGCGCGAAGGCGGTGCGGATCATGGCCTCTGTACCGGCCTCACCGCGCTTGCCGACAATGACGATCTGCATGGCGCTATGGAGCAGTTCGGAATTGTTGATCAGGGTTGGGATCGGCGCGAAGCGCTCGCCGATTTCGCCGGAGAAGGCGCGCACCAAATCATTGGCACGCTCAAGATATTTTTGTTCTGCCGTCACATGATAGAGCCGGGCGAGCACACCGACCAGGGTGCCGTTGCCCGCCGGTGTCGCGTTATCCTGCACCGGCTTGCTGCGCGCGATCAGTTTCTCGCCATTTTCAGGCGTGTAGAAATATCCGCCTTCGTCATGGTCCCAAAAATCCTTGTCGAGAATTTCGACCCAGGCGCGGGCGCGCTCGAGATAGGCAGGTTCGCCGCTGACCTCGTACAGCGTCAGGGCGGCGCGTAACATTTCGGCATAGTCATCAAGAAATTCGATTTGCTTGACCTGGCCATGGCGGGCCGAGTGGCAGAGGCGCTTGCCATCCGCCATATCGCCGCTGACATAATTCCAGGCGCGCCGCGCCGCGCTCAACCACTCAGGCCGCTCGAACACGGCGGCAGCGAAGGCGAGGGCTGAAATCATCATGCCGTTCCAATCGGCCAGCACCTTATCGTCCCAGCTTGGCCATTCGCGTTTGATGCGCTCGGCCAGAAGTTTCTCACGCAGTGGCTTGATTTTTTCTTCGTTGGGCGCATCGCTATCGGGCCGGCGGCCGAGGCGGTTGAGAATTGTCCGGCCTTCGAAATTGCCGTGCGGCGTGACATCATAGATCGCCTTGAAGGCATCCGCTTCGGTGCCGAGCAGTTCGTCGATTTCACTTTCCTGCCAGACGTAAAAGCGCCCCTCCTCGCCTTCCGAATCGGCATCATAGGCGCTGGCGAAGGCGCCCTCTTCGGTCAACATTTCGCGCAACAGCCAGGTCACGGTTTCCTCGGCGCGCTGTTTGAACAGCGGCTCGCGCGTGTCCTGCCAGAGATGGCACAATAGTTCGAGAATTTGCGCATTGTCGTACAGCATTTTCTCGAAATGCGGCACCAGCCAGCGCTCATCGGTGGAATAGCGCGAATAGCCGCCGCCGAGATGGTCGTATATGCCGCCTTCGCTCATTTGCCGCGCCGATAGAATGACGGCGGTGCGCATCAGCTCGGAGCCGGTGCGCTTATAGTTGCGCCACAACAGGTCTAGAATCGGCGTTTGTGGAAATTTGGGCGCGCCGCCGATGCCGCCATGACGCGGATCGACTTCGCGCAACAGCGCCTGGCCGATGTCCTCGACCTGTTTTTCCTCGATATCGCCGCCCGGGTTGTTGTCCGCCAGTTTGGCCAGCGCCTCGACCATGTTGCTTTGGTTCTTGCGCACCGTTTCGGGCTCGTTGACATAGGCGCCGTGAATGAGCTTGAGCACATCACGGAAGCCGGGCCGGCCATAGCTCGCCTCGCGCGGAAAATAAGTGCCGCCCCAGAACGGCTCGCCGTCGGGAGTGAGAAACATGGTGAGCGGCCAGCCGCCCTGTTGGCCCATCAGCGAAATGGCGCGCTGGTAGATGGCGTCGAGATCGGGGCGCTCCTCGCGGTCGACCTTGATGTTGACGAACAGCTCGTTCATTAGCTCTGCCGTCGGATCATGCTCGAAACTCTCATGCGCCATGACGTGGCACCAGTGGCACGAGGAATAGCCGACCGACAGCAGGATCGGCTTATCGGCTTGCTTGGCCTCGGCCAGGGCGTCCGGGCCCCAGGCGCGCCAGTGCACCGGATTGTCGCGATGTTGTTGCAGGTAGGGGCTGGATTCCTCGCTCAGTAAATTTCTGCTCATCCGCTCCCTGCCTGATTCCCCGCTACCAGCCAAGATTGTTGTTGGCGGCATGCAAACGTGAATATATATGGAATATCCGGGCAAACCAGTGGAACCGCAACGTTTCGGGGGATCGCCATGAAACTGACCATCGATATCGACTGTACGCCGCAAGAGGCGCGCACTTTTCTCGGCCTGCCGGATCTGGGCCCAGCGCAGCAAGCGGCCATGGACGCCATGGCGGAGCGTATGCGCGAGGCGGTGGCTGAGATCGACGCCGAGGCGCTGATGAAGAGCTGGCTGCCGGGCGGGGTGAAAAGCCTGGAAGAGCTGCAAAAGACATTCTGGGCCGGTTTCGGCGCGGCCAAGGAGAAGAAAGAGTGAGTGCGGAGAGGCTCTATTACCGCTGCCATGTTTTTTGCTGTACCAACCAACGAGTTGATGGCCATCGGCGCGGCTGTTGCGAGAGCCGCGGCGCCAATAAGCTGCGCGAATATCTCAAGGCGCGGAGTAAATCCTTGAAGCTGAAAGACATCCGCATCAACACCTCGAAATGCCTCGACCGCTGTGAGCTCGGCCCCACCATGGTGATCTATCCGGAGGGCGTGTGGTACACCTACCGGACCAATGAGGATGTCGACGAGATTCTTGAACGCCATATTCTAAAAGGCGAACGGGTCGAACGCCTGATATTGCACCCGGATCAAAACGAGCCCGACGAGGCGCGTATCAACAGCACTGCGGGCCGCGCGGCGGAATAGGCGTCATCCACCATCCGGTTGGTCGGTTAGATTGACGAGGCAGCTCCATAAATGCGTTTCGACGACACCATATTTGCCCTCGCCACTGCGCCGGGAAAGGCCGCTGTGGCGATTGTGCGGGTATCCGGCGGTGGCGCTGCGGAGGCCGTCTGCCGGCTGAGTGGAGAGGCGTTGCCGGCACCGCGCCAGGCCGCAGTGCGCTGCCTCCGCCAGCCGGAAAGCGGAGATGAAATAGATCGGGCGCTGGTATTGTGGTTTCCCGGCCCAAATAGCTATAGCGGCGAGGATGTGGCCGAATTTCACCTGCATGGCGGCCGCGCCGTTGTATCGGCGCTGCTCGATGCGCTGGGCGGCATGGCCGGATTTCGCCCGGCCGAGGCGGGTGAATTTTCACGCCGCGCGTTTGAGCATGGCAAGCTCGATTTAACCGCCGCCGAGGGTATCGCCGACCTGGTCGATGCGGAGACCGATGTTCAACGGCGCCAGGCGCTGCGCCAAAGCGGCGGCGCGCTGGCGGCGCTTTATGATGGCTGGCGGCAAAGATTGTTGGATAATCGCGCATTGGTAGAAGCAAGCATTGATTTTTCCGACCAGGAGTTGCCGTCTGATCTGCTCGGCCCGGTGCAACAGGAAATTAGCGCCATTGCTGCTGAAATATCCCGCCATCTCCAGGACGGCGGTTGGGGGGAGCGCCTGCGCGAGGGTATCCAGATCGCCATTCTGGGCCCGGCGAACGCTGGAAAATCTAGCCTTCTCAACTGTTTAGCGGGACGGGACGCGGCTATTGTCGGGCCCGAGGGCGGCACCACGCGCGATATTATCGAAGTGCGAATGGATCTTGGCGGCTGGCCACTGAGCATCGCGGATAGCGCCGGATTGCGCGCGGTTTCGGATCAGGTGGAAGCCGAAGGAATTCGCCGCGCCCATAAACTTGCAGCCGAGGCCGATCTCAAGCTGGTGCTGTTTGACGGGGCGCTTTGGCCGGATATTGCCGGGGAGGCCATTGCCGAGAAAGCTGTGGGTTTGCTCGATGACACGGCGCTGGCGGTGCTGAACAAAAGCGATTTATTGCCGGGCGAGGCTGAGGCCGCGCGTATTGGCGGCTGTGAAGCGCTGCAGATTTCGTGTAAGACCGGCGCCGGGCTTGATAGCTTGCTCGAGCGCATTAAGCTATTCCTGGAGGCGCGCTACCGCCCCTCGGCGTCACCGGTCATTACCCGGGCGCGCCATCGTCATGCGCTGAAAAAATGCCTGGCGGCGCTGGAAAGGTATGATATCGACGCCGGTTCGGAACTGGCGGCGGAGGAATTAAGGCTGGCAGCGGATGCGCTCGGACGTATTACCGGGCGGGTGGATATTGAAAATCTGCTGGATATTATTTTCCATGATTTTTGTATTGGTAAATAATTCCCTAATTTACGCTACATGTAGTGGGTTGCCCGTGCGGGCTAAATATATACGGTGTGAGTAGCAAGATCGTGACGGCGCAGAAGAGTAGATATGACGTTATCGTTATTGGCGGCGGCCATGCCGGCTGTGAAGCGGCCGCGGCTGCCGCCCGTCTTGGCGCCGATACGCTGTTGCTTACCCATAAAATCGAGACAATCGGCGAGATGTCGTGCAATCCAGCGATCGGCGGGTTGGCCAAGGGCACGTTGGTGCGAGAGGTCGATGCGCTCGATGGGCTGATGGGCCGTATTGCCGACAAGGGTGGCATTCAGTTTCGTGTCCTAAACCGCAGTAAGGGGCCGGCTGTGCGCGGGCCGCGCGCCCAGCAGGACCGGGCGCTCTATCGCGCCGCGATGCAGGTGGAGCTAGCGCAGCAGGCAAACCTCACGATCCGGGCCGAGGCGGTCGAGGATATGGTGCTTTCGGCTGATTCGCGTGTTTCAGGCGTTATTACAGCCAGGGGCGAGACGATTAATTCGGATAATATCGTCCTGACCACAGGGACGTTTTTGCGCGGCGTTGTTCACATCGGATCCGAGCAGGTGTCAGCGGGGCGGGTTGGTGATCAGGCGGCTGCCGGACTGTCAGTAATGTTAGAGCGCGCCGGGTTCGCATTGGCGCGGTTGAAGACGGGAACGCCACCGCGATTGGAAGGTAGAACGATTGATTTTGATAGTTTGACGCGCCAGCCGGGCGATAATCCGCCGCAACCTTTTTCCTATATCAGCAAACCCATCGAGCAGCCGCAAATTGATTGTTTCATCACCGCGACGAACGCCGAATGTCATCGGTTAATTCGCGATAATCTGGAGAAATCCGCCCTTTTTGCTGGTGGAATAAGCGGCGTTGGGCCGCGCTACTGCCCGTCAATCGAAGACAAGGTGGTGCGCTTTCAGGATCGCGAATCGCATCAGATATTCCTCGAACCCGAGGGATTGAACGATCACACGATTTATCCCAATGGGATCTCAACATCTTTGCCGGCGGATGTTCAATTGGCCATGGTGCGCACAATTGTCGGGCTGGAAAATGTCGAAATTATCCGCCCGGGCTATGCAGTCGAGTATGATTATGTCGATCCTCGCGAATTGCAGCCAAGCTTGCAGACCAAAAAAATTGGCGGGCTTTTTCTCGCTGGTCAGATCAATGGAACCACCGGATATGAGGAAGCCGCAGCGCAGGGCATCATTGCCGGGCTGAATGCGGCATTGTGTGCCGGTGGAAACCCACAGCCATTCATATTGGACCGTGCGGACGGCTTTATAGGCGTTATGATCGATGATCTAACGACACAGGGTACCGTCGAGCCCTACCGAATGTTTACTTCGCGCTCTGAGTATCGCTTAAAATTGCGGCCGGATAATGCGGATCAACGGCTGACAGGGAAGGCAATTGATCTTGGCGGTGTGAGTGCGCAGCGGGTAACTTCCTTTGCGCAGAAAAAGGCGGATATGGCTACTGCGCATCGCTTGCTTAATAACCTTCGGGCGAGTCCAAACGAATTGGCTAAATATGGAATGAATGTGAAGCATGATGGCGTGGTTCGCAGCGCTCTAGAGCTCATGTCGTTTCCCGATTTAGGTCAAAAAAGCCTGGCCAACATTTGGCCGCAATTGTTGAACATGAGCACAGATATTTATCGCCAAATTGAAACCGAAACGCGGTATGAAAGTTATTTGCAGCGCCAGGCAGCCGATATTGATGCCTTCAGAAAGGACGAAGAATTGCTTCTTCCGCCTGAATTGGACTATGGAAATATTGGTGGTTTATCGACAGAGGCACGTCATAAACTGCAACAGTTTTCGCCCTCGACACTAGGCGCGGCGTCGCGAATTTCTGGCGTTACACCTGCCGCTATCACGGCATTATTACGGCATGTCAAGCGGCGCAGCACTCCAGATGCAGGCTCGGCATTAGCCTCAACGCCAGACTGAGCAACGAATTCTTTCTGCGAAGGTTCCACTTCGTCCAGTTTAGCGCTAAAATGTTTCACGTGAAACATCGCACATTGGGCCGGACGTAAATGGCTGGTTATGGATCTGAAGATTTTGCCCGCGACGCTAATGTTTCACGTGAAACATGCGAACGTTTAGAGCTTTATGCCGAACTTTTGAAACAGTGGAACCCGCGTATTAATCTGGTCTCGAGGGATTCCC
>JABIXB010000234.1 GCA_018666805.1 Rhodospirillaceae bacterium
ACAAAAGTGAAGGGAGAAACCTATGCCTGAATATATTCCCCAACCGTTCGATTGGGTGCGCGACCAGGTGGCGCTTTACGAAGGCAGTGGCGGCACCCAAGGCACCACGCTGTTGGATACCGGTATTCCGGTCATCATCTTCACCTGCAAGGGCAACAAAACGGGCGCAGTCCGCAAGGTTCCGCTCATGCGGGTCAAGGTCGGCGACGGCTATGTCCTGGTCGGCTCCAATGGCGGCGCCGAGAACGATCCGGTCTGGGTGCACAATCTCCGCGCCAATCCCGATGTCGAGCTGCGCGACGAGACGGAAGTCACCAAAATGCGGGTTCGCGAAGTGCATGACGATCCGGAGCGCGCGCAACTGTGGGAGGCCGGCGTGGCGATCTTTCCCACCTATAACGAATACAAGGCGAAAACCCCGCGCACGAAAATTCCGGTGTTTATTGCGGAGCCGATCTGAGAATCTCAATTTCAACGGCGGGATTAATATTGCCAGCCCTTCCTCTCTGGAACGAGGAAGGGTTGGGACGGTGGGACGAACTAGCGCGGGTAGGTCGCGGGAATTCGTCCTCACCTATTTGCCCGTCTCCCTGAGCACAAAAACCCGGAGCGCGCTCGACAAATTTCCCTCTCGCGTGCGGTCCACTTCGCTCACCAAGGCGCTGAGTGATTCCCGCCGGGCGGCGGCGATTTCTTTCAAGGCTTGCCAGAATTCCGGTTCCAACGAGACCGACGTGCGGTGGCCGTCGAGGGCGACGGAGTATTTGCCGATGGATTGCGCCATGCTCCGGGCCCCGTGCTGACCGGCACTACTTGCTCGGGCCAACCATCTTTAGGGGATCGACCCATTTGTCGAACTCGGCTTCGCTGAGGAGGTCGAGCGCCAGCGCCGCCTCTTTCAGCGTCGTGCCGTCGGTGTGTGCTTTTTTCGCCGCCTTGGCCGCGTTGTCGTAGCCGATATAGGGGTTGAGCGCCGTCACCAGCATCAGCGATTCATGCAATAGCTGTTCGATGCGGGCGTGGTTGGCTTCGATGCCGCTGACGCAATTGTCGGAGAAGCTGCGCGCGCCGTCGGCCAGCAAGCGGATCGATTGCAGCAGATTATAGATCATCACCGGCTTGAACACATTCAGCTCGAAATGGCCGTTCGAGCCAGCGATGGTGATCGCGGTGTGGTTGCCCATCACCTGGGCGCAGACCATGGTCAGCGCTTCGGATTGCGTCGGGTTGACCTTGCCCGGCATGATCGACGAGCCCGGCTCATTCGCCGGCAGCGACAATTCGCCGATGCCGCAGCGCGGGCCGGAGCCGAGCATGCGGATATCGTTGGCGATCTTCATCAGGCTGGCGGCAAGGGTGTTGAGCGCGCCCGACATCTCGACCAGCGCGTCATGCGCGGCCAGGGCCTCGAACTTGTTCTCGGCTGTTTTGAACGGCAGGCCGGTGAGCTTGGCCGCCTCGGCGGCAAAATTCTTGTCGAAGCCGCGCCTGGAATTAAGCCCGGTGCCGACCGCCGTGCCGCCCTGGGCGAGCTGGCACAGGCGCGGCAGCGCTGACTTGATGCGCGCCTGGCCGTATTTTATCTGCGTCGCATAGCCGGAAAATTCCTGCCCGAGGGTGAGCGGCGTTGCGTCCTGCAAATGGGTGCGGCCGATCTTGACGATGCGTTTAAACTCGGCCGCCTTGCCGCTGAGAGATTTGCCCAGCACATCCAATGCCGGCTGTAATTCGCCCGTCACCTGCTCGACGGCGGCAATATGCATGGCGGTCGGGAAGGTGTCGTTCGAGGATTGGCCGCGATTGCAATGATCGTTGGGGTGGACCGGCGTCTTCAACCCCATCGGCTTGCCCATGATTTCGGCGGCGCGGTTGGCGATCACCTCATTGGCGTTCATGTTCGATTGCGTGCCCGAGCCGGTCTGCCAGACGACGAGCGGGAAGTGATCGTCGAGATCGCCGGCCATAACCTCGCGCGCCGCCTGTTGCAGCGGCTTGGAAATATTCTTCGGCAGATCGCCGCTCCGCGCGTTGACGCGCGCCGCGGCCAGCTTGACGATGCCAAGCGCGCGCACCAGCGGCGCCGGCATGCGCTCGCCGCCGATTTTGAAATTCTGCAGACTGCGCTGGGTCTGCGCCCCCCAATAACAGCCCGCCGGCACCTTGATCTTGCCGATCGAATCGCTTTCCGTCCGAGTTTGTTTACCTTTGGCCATTAGCCTCTGCCTTCGTTTCGCGTGAAGGGCGTTTCATAGCACAAGGCGGCGCTGCTGTGTCAGAATGCTCACCCTCCAGACGCCGCATGAGTTACATTCCCGCGATGGCAAATATCACCATTCCCAACCGCCCGGCATTGGCCGGCGCCCTCAAGCAGGCGATGGCCGATCAGCGCGCCGGGCGGATCGAAAATGCCGAGGCCGGTTATCGCCGCGTGCTCGGCGCCGAACCCGGCAACGCCAATGCCAATCACCTGCTCGGCCTTATTCTGACCCAGACCAAGCGCGCCAAAGAGGCGGTGCCGCTGTTGCGCCGCGCCGCCCAGGCAGCGCCGAAGAGCGCCCAGTTTATCGCCAATCTGGCCGAGGCCTGCCGCCTTGCCGGGCGCTATAAGGAAGAGGCGGTGGCGCTGCAAAAGGCGCTCAAACTTTCGCCCGAAGAGGTGCAATTGCTGCACCGTCTCTGTGCCGCGCTGATCAAGCTCGGCCGCTATGACGATGTCATCTATGTCGCCGGGCGGGCGCTTGAGCTCGATCCGGCGAGCGCGCTGGCGCACAACAATCAGGGCGTTGCCCTGCAGGCGTTGGAGCGCGCGGCGGAGGCCGAGACGGCGTATCTGAAGGCGCTCGAACACACGCCGGATTATCCCCAGGCGCTGAGCAATCTCGGCGTGGTGCTGCAATCGACCGGGCGCAAGAAAGAGGCCGAGGCGAGCTACCGCCGCGCCATCGAGCTCAAGCCCGACTACACCCAGGCGCTCGGCAATTTGGCGGCGCTGGCGCAGGAGCTCGGCCGTTCGGAAGAGGCCGAGGAGATGTATCGCCAGGTGATTGCCCTCTCGCCCGATTATGCCGAGGCCTACAACAATCTCGGCAATCTGTTGCAGGACAAGGGCCGGCTCGAAGAAGCGCTGGTCAATTACCGCCGCACGGTCGAGATCGCACCCAAGCACCGCCTCGCCTACAACAATATGGCGTTGGCGCTACAGGATCAGGGCAAACTGGCGGAGGCCCAGGCCGGCCTCGATCGCCAGGTCGAACTCGCGCCGGATTTCGCCGAGGCGCAGAGTGCGCGACTGCGCTGTTATAATTTCGCGCCAAAATGGAGCCCGGCCGAAGTTTGCCAGGCGCACCGGGCGTGGGCGGCGGCGCGCGCCGATCAGTTCCGCCCCGAAACCGAAACACATGCCAACAGCCGCGATCCCGAACGCCAGCTCCGCGTCGGCTATATCTCGCCCGACTTCCGCGTCCATTCGGTCGCCTATTTCTTCCAGGCGATCCTCGCCGCGCATGACAAAGCCAATTTCCACACCATCTGCTACGCCAACGCGCCGCAGAAGGACGACATGACGGCGCATTTGAAAGAGCTCGCGGGCGATTGGCGCGAGAGCTTCAACAAGAAAGACGAAGATGTCGCGGCCATGATCCAGCGCGACAAGATCGATATTCTCGTCGACCTCGCCGGCCATACCGGGCTCAACCGCATGCTCACCTTTGCCCGCCGTCCGGCGCCGGTGCAGCTCACCTATCTCGGCTATTGCTGCACCACCGGCCTCGAAGCAATCGATTACCGTCTCACTGACTGGCACAGCGACCCGAAAGGCCAGGAGGAATTCCACGCCGAGACGCTCTATCGCCTCGATCGCAACTTCCTCTGCTACAGCGCGCCGGATAGTGCGCCCGAGACCGGGCCGCTACCGGCCGGCGACAGTGGCGCCGTCACCTTTGGCTCGTTCAACACACTGGCCAAGGTCACGCCCGAGGTGGTGGCGCTGTGGTCGAAGGTGCTGAACGCGGTGCCCGACAGCCGCTTTTTCCTCAAGGCCAAATCGCTCAGCGACGAAGCGACGCAAAAGAACTACCGCGCCCTCTTTGAAAGCCACGGCATCGCGCCGGAGCGTATCGAGGTGTCGGGCCGGATCAAGGGCAAGGGCGATCACCTTGCCGCCTATGGCCGCGTCGATATTGCCCTCGATACCTTCCCCTATAACGGCGTGACGACGAGCTGCGAGGCGATGTGGATGGGCGTGCCGGTGATAACCCTCGAAGGCCGGAGCCATGCCGGGCGGCTCTGCGCCAGCATCCTGCACGCGCTTGATCTGCAGAGCTTGATCGCGACGGACGAAGATGCATTTGTCGCGGCGGCGAAAACATTGGCCGAAGACCGCGCTGGCCTGGCCAAGCTCCGCGCCGACTTACGCCCGCGCATGGAAAAATCAGACCTGCGCGACGGCCCCGGCCTGACCCGCGCCATCGAGGCCGCCTACCGCGACATGTGGCGCACCTGGTGCGCCGGCGATACGGGTGATAGCGGATAGCCCCTATGAGCGCGCCCCCCCTCCGCCTGGTTTATTGCCACCACACCGATCCCAACTACATTCCGCCGCCGCGCTTGGCGGAAAACATGATCACGGTCGGGCCGTTTATGGAGACCAGGCGCGACGGCGCGCGTTTGGTATCAATTAAATCACCCAAGGGACGTTACGATCTGGCGGCGCTGTTGGCTGAACTTCCCGCCGATCAAGCACCCGAGGCGATCCTCGTTTCGCTCGACGCCACGGCGCATAACGAGCCGGCCAATCTCTCTGCCTTCGACTGCCCCAAGGTGGCGCTGCTCGCCGACACCCACCATCTGGCGCGCCCATTACGCAATGCGTTCGCCTATCTCGGGGCTGAGAAGTTCGATTTCCATATCGCACTTTACAATCGCCACCACGCGCATTTTTTCATCGCCCACGGCTTGCGCAATGTGCATTGGCTGCCCGGCCTCACCGTGCGCCAGTTTGACGCCGTAATACCTTCCGCAACCGAGCGCGAAATCCTGTTTGTCGGCCAAGCCGGTAAATATCATCCGCGCCGCCGCCGGCTGCTCGGCGCCATCAAGGCGCGCGGCCTGCCGCTGCGCGCGATCTCCTGCCCGGCGGAAGAAGCGGCGGCGCAATATGGCGCAGCCCGCATCACCTTCAATTGCAGCCTCAATGGCGACGTCAACATGCGCGTCTTCGAAGCGCTCGGCGCCGGCGGATTTTTGCTCACCGACCGGCTGAGCCCGCAGTCGGGGATGGCGCGTTTGTTCCAGGACGGCGAGCATTTGGCGCTTTACGAATCGGCGGACGATCTCATCGCCAAGATCGAATATTATTTGGACCGGCCGGACGAGGCCGCCGCCATTGCCCGCCGGGGCCAGGCGCAGTTTGCCCAAAGCTGCGCCGCCCAACACTTGGCCGGGGCGCTTTGGGGCATTGTGTTTGACGGCAAGACCGACCCCTTATTCGATATCAGCGACGACCGCCGCACGGCCCTTGCCGTCGCTGCGACGCAGGGCCAGGTGACGGACCGGGCAACCGTTTATGAATTCGTCCAGGAGCTGCACCGCAAGGAGGAGCGCGTCGCCCTATTGCTTGTGCCCGGCGTCGATCCTGCCATGGCCTGCGACCTCGCCGATTTGCCGCGCCTGGCGGTACATTACGCCGATGCGGACAAGCCGGACGAGGCCGCGCGCGCCTTGTTCGAGCGCGCCGGTGTGGCCGCCCAGATACGCCATATCGCCGCGGCCGAGGCGCAGCGTGCAAGCTGGAGCGTTCTCATCGCGCCCGCCGATTTAGCGGAGAAAATAAAACCGGCGGCGATCAAGGATATGTATAAATTCGATCATCTCGTGCGTGTGACGGCGCCGGCCACTATGGCGCCATAGAGAGAGTGACACCCTGATGACCGCACCACCCTCCACAACGCCCCCAGCCCAGCGCACGGAAGCGGAAATCGATGCTCTGCGTGAAACATATGGCCTTGATTACCAGGTCCCGCACCTGCTCGACGCTGAGCAGATCGTCGGCATCCGTGGCAAGCGCGTTCTCGAAGCCGGCGGCAGCCTGCCCGCCGGCCTGGTCATGGACGAACTCGGCGCCAAACAATGGATCGGCATCATCGAGCCGGATTGGCGGCCAAACCGTTCGGATATTAGTGGAAGCGATGGTGCCGAGCACCCGGGATTAGACGAATCGCGACGTCTCGGCGATGTTGCCGGTGCCGAGGAATTAGAGGCCCACCAAATTCTAGCCGGTGCGGTAGAGAACATCCCGGAGAGCCTGGCCGGACACTTCGATCTCATCTTTTCTACTGCGGCTTTCGAGCATTTCCTTAAATTCCCGGCGGCGCTGGAGCGGATGTATCGGGCGCTCCGCCCCGGCGGGTGCCTGTTCGCGATGATCGGGCCGATTTGGTCGGCCCATGACGGCCATCACTTGCCGCCGATCACCGACAAATCCGGCGTTCGCATGAATTTTCATTCCTCGCCAATTCCGCCCTGGGGCCATCTCCTGATGCGCCCGCCCGAGATGTATCGCCATCTCCTTACCGCGACCGATGCCGAGACGGCCCAAGCTATGGTCTATGCGATCTATCATGCGCCCGGAATCAACCGCCTCTTCACCGAGGACTATGTGGCCCACTTCAAGGACAGCCCGTTCGAAGTGGAAGAACTCACCACCGTCTGGAACACGGACATAAAGCAGAATGTGCAAAAGGTGCTCGAGGCGGCCCATCCCGGCCGCAAACATTTTGCCAATAACGGCCTCCGCGCTATTTTGCGCCGGGCGGAATGAAGGCCTAGAGACAGGGACATGAAAATCCTCGTCAGCGCCATCAACGGCATCGGCCTCGGCCATGTGACGCGCCAGCTCGCCCTGGCGCGCGCGCTGCGCGAGCGCATGCCGGAAGCCAAATTCCTCTTTCTCACCACCTCGGAGGCGCCCGGCATCATCTGGCAGGACGGCTTCGCCAGCGTCAAAATCCCGTCCTGGGTGAGCCGGGAACGCGGCATGCTCTCATCAACCGATTGGCTCCATCTAAATCACTCTCTGGTGACTTCGGTGGTGTCGAATTTCCGCCCCAACATGCTGATCGCCGATTCCTTCCCGTTCGGTGAATATCACGAGCTGCTGCCGGCGCTGGCGAGCATTCGGCGCAAGGTATTCGTCTTCGATTATTTCCCCGGCCACAGCGTGCCCGGCAATCACCAGGGCGGCATTTCCAATTACGGCCTGGTGCTTGTCCCCTACGAGAAAGGCGCCTTTGAGCTGCCTTTCAAACTTGCAGCCCCGGTCGAGTGGATCGGCTCGCCGATCTACCGCGCCCGCAGCGAAGCGCTGCCGCGCGGCGAAGCGCGCCGCCGCCTCGGCATTCCGAAAGATCGCCTGTGTTTTTACGTCGCCCTCGGCGGCGGCGGCGGGCCCGAGCTTGGCGAGACGGTAGCCTGGCTGTCGGAAATCGCCGCCACTTTCCCCAAGCTGCTGTTTTTCCAAACCACGCCGCCGCTCTCGAAAGATGAAGACGGCATCCTGAAGGCGGGAAACGCCCGCTCGGTGAGCCACTTCCCGTTCCCCTTCGCGCCCTACCTAAGTGCCTTCGACGGCGCCATCGCCGGCGCTGGCGCCAATACGACGATCGAGCTGAT
>JABIXB010000235.1 GCA_018666805.1 Rhodospirillaceae bacterium
CTGGAATATCGCGACCAGCTCGATATGGCTCGACCACAGGAATTGGTCGATCGGCGTGAGCGCGCTCAAGCGATAGCCGCCATCGATAAGAATGCGCGCGTCACGCGCGAAGCTCGCCGGGTTGCACGATACCGCCGCGATGCGCGCCACCTGGGAGGCCGCCAATGTCTCGGCTTGTGCCTTTGCCCCGGCCCGGGGCGGGTCGAAAATAACGGCGTCGAACGGTTTCAGCTCGGCCACGCCGAGCGGCCGGCGCGCCAGGTCGCGCGCCGCCGCCGTAACCGGCAGCTGCGCCGCGCGCGCCGCCGCTTGCGCCGCATCCGCCATCGCCTCGGCGCCTTCGAACATCGCCACCCGGTGGCCGGCCGCCGCCGCACCAAAACCGATGCCGCCAACGCCGGCATAGAGATCGGCAATATGGCCGCGGCTGCCCGCTTCCAGTTCCAACCCGCTCAGCACCAGGCGGTTGATCGCCGCCTCGCCGGCCGCCGTCGCCTGCAAAAAAGCGCCGGCCGGCAGGGCCACATCGGCGCCGCCAAAGCGCGCCCGCACCGCGCCGGGCTGGGCAACCGTCTCGATCAGCGCGGCGCCACGCCGCTTGCGCTGACGGCCGCGCTTGGCGCCATGTTTTGATTCTCCCCGCCCGCCACCGGCCCGGCTTTCAACCGAGAGGCGGGCAATGCCGTGGCTCTGGGCGAAGGCCGCTAATTTCTCGCGCATGGCCATGCCGGGCGACCCGTTGAGGCCGTGCAGGATCACATCCAAGCCGATCGGCGCCTGGGTCAGCGATAGTTCGTCAGCGAAATTTGCCGCCAGTTGACGCAGCGGCGCGAGCAGCGCCTGCAATGCCGGCAACAGAATTGTGCAATGGGCAATATCGATAATCTCGGATGTGCCGCGCTTGCGGAAGCCAAGCCCGCCTTTGTTACCGACTGCGAGGCGCGCGCGCCGCCGGCTGGCCGGCGGGCAGGGGACAAGTGGCGCCACCGGGACATCGCCGAGACCGCACCTTATTCCCCTATGCGCCAGGGCATCGCGGAGGATGGCCGTCTTCCATTCGGCATAGGGCTGGGCCGCGATATGCTGCGCCACGCAGCCGCCGCAGGTGCCGAAATATTCGCATTCCGGCTCAGCCCGCGCCGCGCCATCGTTCAACCGCTCAAGGAGGCGCGCGTGATAACCGTCGCCCGCCGCCGGGCCGAGCTCGACGCGAACCCGCTCACCGGGGAGAGCGCCGGGCACGAACACGCGCGCGCCGTCATGCCGGGCAATGCCATCGCCGCCGGCGCCGAGCGTCTCTATCTCCACCTCGCACTGCATGGTGGCGAGCTATAGCATGAGTGGCGGCTCGATGGCGGCTGTCAAAACGGCAGAGCGACGAATTCGGCCACCATCAAGCCGGCAAAGGCGAGAAACACCAGGCCGGCGCCGAGCGCCAGACCGCGCTGCACCGAGGCGCGCCCGAGCCAGCGCCGGGCGCGCCCGGCGGCCAGCACCAGCGATCCCTGCCAAATAATGTTGATGAGAATGATCGTTGTGCCAAGCAGGGCCAATTGTAGTGGTACCGCGCCGCGCTCGGGCGCGACGAAACCCGGCATCAGGGCGATAAAGAGGAGGATCACCTTGGGATTGAGCAGGTTGGTCAAAATTGCGTCGCGGCACACGGCGCGGGCGCTAAAAGTGCCGGCGGGCATATCAATGGCGCTGGAGGTTCGCCCGATGGCCTCGCGGATATTGCGGTAGCCGAGCCAGCACAGATAGAGCGCGCCGGCCAGCGCGATCGCCTGGAGCGCCAGCGGCGCCGCCATGACGAGAAGTGAAATGCCAAACACCGCCGCCGCCAAATGCCCCAACAGGCCGATCTGCACGCCGAGCAGGGCGGCAAAGCCCGGTCCCTGGCCGCCGCCCAACGTGGCGCGGAGGATCAACAGGGTATCGGGGCCGGGCGACAGAATCGCGGCCAGCGCGACGACCAGAAAAGGGCCAAAAAGGGCAGGGTCGAGCGGCACGGAAGGAAGCCGCCCTGAAGTTCCGCCGCGCCGCCGCTACGGGCTATTTTTTACGGAACGAATCGAGGGTGACGACATCGGCGCTGGCGCCGTCCGATTCGGCGCTGTCATCTGGCGCGTCTGGAGCTTCGCCTTCGGCCGCTTCGCCGTCGCCAGCACCATCCGCTTCTTGATCGTCGGATTCGGCCGCCCCGTCATCGCTATTGGCCTCTTGCGCACCCGGCATGAATGAACGGCTCACGCCGTTGCGCCCGACGCTCAATTCCGTCATGCCATCTTCCACCGATGCGCCTTCTTCCGAGCCGGCGTCATCGGATGTTTCGCTCGGGTCGGCGACAAGCTCGAGCTTGCCGGGGCGCGCCGCAACCTGGGATTCGAATTGCAGGCCGAATTTCACGCCGGGATCGGCGAAGCGGGTCAATGCGGCAAAGGGAATGGAGACATGCTCACGCGCTTTGTTGAAGCTGAGGGTCACGGAAAATCCTTCCTCGGTCACCTCCAGCCCCCAATATTGGTGCTGCAACACGATCGTCAATTCGTCCGGATAGCGGTCGGCCAAATAGCTCGGAATATCAACGCCAGGATGGCCGGTGCGGAATGTGATGTAGAGATGATGGCTGCCCAACAAACCGTTCTCGGAGACGCGCAGCATCACATCGCGCATGGCGCCGCGCAATGCGTTGTCCACCAGTTCGTCGTAGCCAATGTGATCTTTGCCCATTCCCAATTCCTGTGTTCTCGCCGCCGCCTTGCTTTTGCACCCTGGCGAACCCGCTGTGGCTCAGGCCCAAGAGCGTAAAGTGGGGGGCTTCTGTTGCCCGGCGCCCCCCGGGCCGCGCTTACCTAGCAATGCTAGGCAGCGAGTGCTACTTCATTATCATTCGCACTTAGAATGTAGCCCGATAACGGTGGTACAATACCGAGCAAAAACCGAGCCTTTACCACGCACGTCGATCCTAGTTCGCCCCCATATTGGCTTCGCGCCGGCCTTGGCCTGAAGCGAATCGCATCAAGCACAGCCGGTTCGAAATGGTGGAGGCGCCGGGTACTGCCCCCGGGTCCGCAACGCTTATTTCACGCGGCGTTTATCGCCATAGTCGACGGAAATCCACCGACAGGGCTAATATACGCATCTTCACCGCGCCATCCAAGCGCCCAGTTCCTACAAACTCCTGGCGAGCCCCACTTTCGCCAGTCGAAACAATGCGAAAGCCATGCCGCTACAGCCCGAACAACAAGCCGAAATTGATGCCCTCCGGGAAGCCAGCGCGCCGACGCGGCGCGTTTGCGCACCCGCCCTTGAGGAAGTCCTCTATCAAGCCATGCCTGTGCTCGACCACGGCTTCGTCCGGGTGATCGATTATATGGGCGATGATAACGCCATCGTGCAGGCGGCGCGCGTCTCCTATGGCCGCGGCACCCGGCGCGTGAGTGAGGATAAGGGCCTGATTGCTTATCTCATGCGCCACCGCCACACCACGCCGTTTGAGATGTGCGAGATCAAATATCATATCAAGCTGCCGATCTTCGTCGCGCGCCAGTGGATTCGCCACCGCACCGCCAATGTGAATGAGTATTCCGCGCGCTACTCGATCCTCGATAAGGAATTCTATCTGCCGGCGCCGGATCAATTGGCCAGCCAGTCGAGCGACAACCGCCAGGGCCGGGGCAACGTGCTGACGGGTGACGAGGCCACGCGCGTGCTCGATCTGCTGCGCGACGACGCCAACCAGAGTTACGACCATTATGCCGAAATGCTGAACGAGGGCGAAGACGGCGCCAAGCGCGATCCGGAGCGCGACGGTTTGGCGCGGGAGTTGGCGCGCATGAACCTCACCCTTAACTATTATACCCAATGGTATTGGAAGACGGATCTGCACAATCTGTTGCATTTCCTCAGTCTGCGCGCCGATTCGCATGCGCAATACGAAATCCGTGTTTATGCCGAAACGATGCTGGATACGCTCGAACGCTGGGTGCCGTTGGCCTATGCGGCGTTCATGGAATATGAGCATGGCGGCGTACGCCTCTCGGCGACGGCGCTCGATGTCGTCAAACGCCTGATTGCCGGCGAGACAATCGAGCAGGCGGAAAGCGGCCTCTCGAAGCGCGAATGGCGCGAGCTTATGGCCACTCTTGAGAGGGATGGCTGACACCGCCAGGCAACGGCTGAGGGTTGAATTACTTTTGAACCCTTGAGTTTATTAACCTTTATTTAACCTCGTTTGTTTACCTTTGTGAGCCGTAGGAGACGGCCACGGCTTTGTTTTTGCGGTGGCCAATTACCGGACACAGGCAAATGACTATGAACGTTATCGACAACAGCCCCTACGCGGACGATGCCAGTATTTGGCAAAAAGCGGCGCACGGCCGCACCGCGGCTTCGTTGCATGCGGAGAGCGCAGCGGCGCTACGCGCCGACAGCCCGGATAGCGCTTTGTCCCTGATTGAGATGGCATTGGCCGGCGGCGCTATTGACCCGGTCTATCGTTGCCATCACGCGACCTGCCTGAAAATTCTCGGGCGTTATTCCCAGGCGGAAAAATCCTATTGGGATATCATTCGCGACCATCCCGAATCGGTTGAAGCCATGCAGGGGCTTCGCGCGCTCTATCATGCTGTTGGCCAGTGCGGCGCAACGCCGAGCCCGGCCCGGCGCGTGCAATCGCCGCGCCACCAAACGGCGCGCCATTGGCATCGCAAAGCGGCACGCCAGTTGCGCAGTTAGGCGATCGGTTTTGCCACCGAAAGGGTGGCTGCACTGCTACATCATGACAATATTCGGTGCCGAACGGTCGCCGCCTGCCTCGGCGGCTTGGCATAAATCCAACACCCGTTTGGCGATGCCGCGATAGGCTGCGGTGTGAGGGCTCTGCGGCTCGGCCAAAACGATCGGCTGGCCGGCATCCGAGGCCGTGCGAATGGCGCCGTCGAGCGGGATTTCTCCTAAGAATCCGACGCCCAATTCAGCCGCTGTCTCGCGTGCGCCGCCATGCGAAAAAATATCGCTCCGTTCGCCGCAATGGGGGCAGAGGAAATAGCTCATATTTTCGATAATGCCGAAGATTGGCACATCGACGCGCTCGAACATGGCGATGCCACGGCGCACATCGAGAAGGGCGATATCTTGCGGCGTCGAGACGATCACCGCACCGGTGAGCGGCACGTTTTGCGCCATGGTCAATTGCGCATCGCCCGTTCCCGGCGGCAGGTCGCAGACGAGAATATCCAATTCGCCCCAGCGTACGTCGCGCAACATTTGCCCGAGCGCGCTCATCACCATCGGCCCGCGCCAAATCATCGGCGTGTCTTCCTCGACCAGAAAACCCATCGACATGCATTTCACGCCATAATTTTCCATCGGCATTAAATTCGAACCATCGACCGTCTCCGGCTGGCCGGAAAGGCGCATCAGACGTGGAATTGACGGTCCATAGACATCGCAGTCGAGCAATCCCACTCGCGCACCATCCGCCGCCATGGCCACCGCCAGGTTTACCGCCGTGGTCGACTTGCCGACGCCGCCCTTGCCCGATGCCACTGCCAGAATCGCGCCGATCCCCGGAATTTTCTGGCTTTTGTCTGGAGCAGCGCCGTGACCGGCCTGTGGCGCCGCGCTCGGTGCGTCCGGTGCGCCGCCGTTTCCACCCGCCCCGCGTTGGGCGGGCCGCTCCGCCGTGAGAACCGCCGTAACCGACAACACGCCCGAAATGGCCTCCACGGCCGCGGCGCAGGCTTCGCGCAGGGGCTCACTCGCGGCGCCTTCCGAGGGCTCCACTTCAATAGCGAAGCCAACATTTCCGTCGCGTATGACGATGCCAGAGATCATACCCAGGCTGACGACATCCTTGCCGCCCTCGCTCTTTTTTACGCCGCCGAGCGCCGCCAATATTGTTTCACGTGTAACGTCCGCCATGAGCCGTCTTCTCCCTCTTCGCTTGAACATTCCTACATCCCGCCCATATGCCTCTCATGTTATTCCAGTTGCGAGAGGTGGCGCATTGCGCCGGGCCGCTGTGTGACATATATAAGGCTGAAACCGGTGCACGGCAAAGCCGTGAATGATTTTTAATCAGGGAAGTGAGTAGATTATGCCATGGTCTGACCAACGTGGTGGCGGCGGCGGAGACGGTCCTTGGGGACGGGGTCCCGGCGGTCCGCGCGGTAGTGGCGGCGGCGGACGCGGCGGTGGCCCGCGTGGCGGTGGCGGTGGCGGCCCACGCGGCGGCGGTGGCGGCGGTGGCCCGCAAACGCCTGATTTGGAAGAGGTGCTGCGCCGCGGACAAGACCGCATGCGCACCTGGATGCCCTCGTTGCGCGGACCGCGCGGTATTATCATCCTTGTTCTGGTCGCGATCGGTATATGGCTATTGACCGGATTCTACCGGGTTGAGCCTGACGAACAGGGTGTGGTGCTGCGTTTTGGCGAATGGACCAAGACCACCCAGCCTGGTCTCAACTATCACCTGCCAGGCCCGATCGAGACCGTGATGTTGCCCAAGGTGACCAAGGTCAACCGGGTCGAAATCGGCTATCTGACCGGGGTTAACAATCGCGGTAATATCGAGCAGCGTGCGAATCCAACCGAAAGCCTGATGCTGACCGGCGATGAAAATATTATCGATGTTCAATTCACCGTATTCTGGGTGATCGCCGACGCCGGCAAGTTCCTGTTTAACATCCGCTCTCCAGAGCGCACGGTCAAAGATGCGTCTGAGGCCGCCATGCGCGAAGTTATCGGCAATACCGACCTCAACAGCGCCTTGTCGGAAGGACGCTCGGGGTTGGCCTCGCAGACGCAAGCACTGGTGCAGAATATTCTCGATTCATACGATTCCGGCATTCTCATCACCCAGGTCGAGCCGCAAAAAATTGACCCGCCGGAAGCGGTGATTGCCGCCTTCCGCGACGTGCAGGCGGCGCGCGCCGACGAAGACCGGGCCAAGAACGAAGCCGAAGCCTATCGCAACGACATCATCCCACGTGCCCGAGGCGAGGCGGAGCGCATTCTGCAGGAGGCGGAAGCCTACGAGCAGGAAGTCGTGGCGCGTTCCACCGGTGAGGCGCAACGTTTTCTCCTGGTGTTCAATGAATATCGCCAGGCGAAAAAGGTCACCCGGCAACGAATATATCTCGAGACCATGGAAAAAATTCTGGGCGGCACGAATAAAATACTTATCGATTCGACTGGAGGCGGGCAGGGCGTTGTGCCTTATCTGCCGCTTCCCGAATTGAACAAACGCCAACAGGGCCTTAGCGGGAGTGCGGGACAATGAGTGGGCGCGCAAAACTGCTTCTCCTCGGCGTCGCCATCGTCGTCGTGATCATCCTGGTGCTGAGCTCGACTTTTAAGGTGACGGAATATCAGCAGGCGATTTTGCTCCAGTTCGGCGAGCCGCGCAAAGTCGTCAATGCCACCGGCACGCAACAGCCCGGCCTTTATCTGAAGACGCCGTTTGTCCAGAATGTGGAATATTTCGATAAGCGCATTCTCGATTTCGACGCGCCG
This sequence comes from Rhodospirillaceae bacterium, assembly GCA_018666805.1. GTDB lineage: Bacteria > Pseudomonadota > Alphaproteobacteria > UBA828 > UBA828 > PTKB01. The sequence goes on from JABIXB010000235.1 coordinate 7,519, forward strand.
GCGGAAGAGGTCATTTTAGGCGATCAGAAGCGCCTCGTCGTCGACACCTTTATTCGCTATCGCATCACCGACCCCTTGAAATTCTACCAGACGGTCGGCTCTGAAGGCATTGCTCGCACCCGGCTCGGCGCCATTCTTAACGCCGCCACACGTCAGGTGCTGGGTACGGTCGAACTGATTACCGTCTTATCCGGTGAGCGTGGGCAATTGATGCGCTTTATTCTCGATCAGGTGAACCGCCAGTCGAAGGATTTCGGGGTGGACGTGATTGACGTGCGTATCCGCCGTGCCGATTTGCCCGATGAAAACAGCCTGGCGGTCTATCGCCGGATGCAGACCGAGCGCGATCGCGAAGCCAAGGAATATCGCGCCCAGGGTGACGAGACATCGCAGCGGATTCGCTCGCGCGCCGACAAGGAAAGAACCATCCTGTTGGCCAATGCGAAACGGGAATCTGAGATTCTGCGTGGTCAGGGCGACGCCAAGGCGGTGAAGATTTTTGCCGATGCCTTTGGTCAAGACGAGGAATTCTTCTCGTTTTATCGCTCGATGCAGGCCTACAGACAGGCACTCAGCAGCGATGACACCACCATGGTGCTGTCGCCGGATAGCGAATTTTTCCGCTATTTCGGCCGGCTCTATGGCCAGGGTGAAGGCGCGTTGAAACCTTAAACCGGGTCTCCGAAGTTCACGATAGCGCTGACTTTTAATTGTAGCGGCGCGAGTCCGCGCGGCCTCCGGGGTCGAATATGTCCGAGTTTACGCTCGCTATTGTTACTGCGATTGGTTTGGTTTTTGTCATTGAAGGCGTGATTTATTCGCTTTTTCCCAATGGCATGAAACGCATGATGGTGATGGCGCTCGGCCTGCCGTCCGGCCGATTGCGCTCGATGGGTCTGGCCATGGCGTTGGTTGGTTTTTGTATCGTCTGGCTGGTTCGCTAAGATTTGATGGCTGTGGTTCTTTTCAGGGCCGATCACCTGCCCTATTCTAAAACTCATGCGGGCGGCGAGCCTGTAACCTTGCCATCGCCGACCGCCTCGGAGAACGCCCATGGGCCCGCGTAGGATAAATAGAATTAATACCGGCTATCGCCTGCTGATTGTCGGCCTGTTGGCCGGCGCTTGGTTGCTCGGCGCCACGGGTTCGGGCGCGGCGCGATCGGCACCCAACAGCTTTGCCGATCTGGTTGAGCTATTGACGCCGGCGGTGGTCAACATCGCCACTTCATTCCAGCCCGAGGCGCAGGATCAGGAATCGCCCTTTGGCGAACTTCCTCCCGGCACCCCGCATGAAGAATTTTACGAATTTTTCAACCGCCGGGGAAACGGGCCAAGCCAGCCGATTACCTCATTGGGCTCGGGTTTTATCGTTCATCCGGACGGGCTAGTGGTGACCAACAACCACGTCATCGCCGATGCCGATGAAATTACCGTGGTGCTCAACGACAATACCCGCCTGAAAGCCGAAATCCTCGGGCGCGATCCGAAAACCGACCTCGCCCTGCTCAAGATCGACAATGGCGAAAGCCTACCCTATGTCGAATTCGGCGATTCGGATGCGGCGCGGGTCGGCGATTGGGTGATCGCCATCGGCAATCCGTTCGGCCTCGGCAATACCGTCACCGCCGGCATCCTGTCGGCGCGCGGGCGCGATATTAATGCCGGCCCCTACGATAATTTCCTGCAAACGGACGCGCCCATCAACAGAGGCAATTCCGGCGGGCCGATGTTCGACATGAATGGCAAGGTAATTGGCGTCAACACGCTGATTTATTCGCCGTCCGGCGGCAGTGTCGGCATTGGCTTCGCCACACCATCGGCAATTGTCGGCCCGGTGATCGATCAATTGCGCCAATATGGCCAAACCCGGCGCGGCTGGCTCGGCGTGCGCATTCAATCGGTGTCGCCCGAAATTGCCGAAAGCCATGGCTTGGCGGCGGCGCAAGGCGCTCTGGTCGCAGCCGTCATCGAGGACAGTCCGGCGGCCGAGGGCGGTTTGCGGAAGGGCGATATCATTCTCCGCTTCAACGGCGAAGAAGTGCCGAACCGCCGCGCGCTACCGCGCATTGTCGCCGACACGGCAGTCGGCAGTTCGGTTCCCGTAATTGTGTGGCGCGACGGCAAGCACGTCCCGCTCGAAGTCACCATCGGGCGGCTTGAGGAATATGAATTATCGAGCGCCAGCGGTGCGAAAGCCGGCACGCCATTGGAGATGCGCTTTGTCTCGCTCGGCATCACGCTGTCGCATATTACGGCGGAGCTGCGCGATAAATATGAGCTCGCCGAGGATTCAAAAGGCGTCGTCGTCACCGATGTGAGCGAGGATTTCGATGCCAGCAGCGATATTCGCCCGGGCGACCTTATCGTTGGGTTTGGCTCCGACCGCATCACCGACCTTTCGGATTTTCGCCTGCGCCTCGATTTGTTTAGCCAAACGGAATCGAAAAGCGTGGTGTTGTACCGTCAGCGCGGCGATAAGGGCGAATTCGTGACCCTCGGGATCAAGCGGAGCTAATTCTGGCATAGCCTATGAATAAGGGCATGATTGCGCCGTTCAATGCGTTGCGCGCTGCGGGCGAACACGCGGCGGAAATTGTTGCGCCCCCCTATGATGTCGTGACCACCGAGGAAGCGCGTCAACGCGCCGATGGCAAGGCAAGAAACTTCCTGCATGTATCGCGCGCGGAAATCGATTTCCCCGCCGGTACCGACTCCCATGGGGCTGAAGTTTACGATCGCGCGGCGCATAATCTGCACGCCCTTGTCGATAGCGGCGCCATGCTTCAAAGCCCCGAACCATGTTTTTTTGTCTACCGCATGCGTATGGCGGGACACAGCCAAATTGGCCTGGCTTGCGGCGCTTCGCTCGCGGCCTATGCCGGCGGCACCATCCGGCGCCATGAACTGACCCGGCCTGACAAAGAAGACGACCGGGTCGCGCATATGGATGCGCTGGGTGCGCAAACCGGCCCGGTTCTGTGTGCTCACCGCCCGCATATGGCGCTTACCTCAACATTAAGCAAAATAACCCAGCGCGACGCGCCGCCGGAGATTGACGTTAAAGGCGAGGATGGCGTGCGCCATACCCTCTGGGCGGTCAATGACGGCGCTGCGATTGGTGACATCCAGAACGCTGTCGACGAGCTTGAGGCGCTCTATATCGCGGACGGACACCACCGCTCCGCCGCAGCCGCCCGGGTGGCGGAGATGCGCGGCGAAAAGGCGGGGCGCTTCCTCTCAGTCATTTTTCCGAGCAACCAGCTATTGATCCTGGCCTACAACAGAATCGTGCGCGATCTTGGCGGCTTGGACGAAGCAGAATTCCTTGCCCGCCTGGATACAAAATTCATCATCCGGCCATCAAATACGCCGCTTGTTCCGGATCATTCGGCGCAAATTGGCGTCTGCCTGAAATCCGGCTGGCAATTGCTTGATCCGCGTGAGCCGTTGTCCAAGGAGGCGTCCGTTCTGGAGCGCCTTGATGTTTCCCGGCTGACCGATAGCATCCTGCAGCCGTTGCTCGATATTGGCGATCCGCGCACCGATCCGCGGCTTGATTTCGTCGGCGGGGCGGATGCGCCCGAGCGCATTCAGGCGCTGGTGCAAAGCGGTGAAGCGGCGGTCGGCTTCACCGTCTATCCCACTGCCATGAACGAGCTGATGGCGGTCGCCGATAGCGGCCAGGTCATGCCGCCCAAATCCACCTGGTTCGAACCCAAATTGGCCGACGGCCTGATTGCTCATCTGATCGGTTGATTCGCCGGCACCTCCCAGCGCTAGCCAAATGGGCCAAATTGCCCAATCGCCTGCCATGCGCAATACTTCGATTGCGCGGGCAACAAAGGGCGGTAATTTGCACTCGCCCAGGGAGACTTCAACGATGACGGACACAGTCAAATTTACGCTGCCGGAAAATCAAATCCCCAAGGATTGGTACAATCTGGCCGCCGACCTGCCTTCGCCGTCGCCGCCGCCGCTGCACCCGGGTACCGGCCAGCCGATCGGGCCCGACGATTTAGCCCCGCTCTTTCCCATGGCCCTGATCGGCCAGGAGGTGAGCATGGAGCGGACCATCGAAATTCCGCAGCCGGTGCGCGACATCTACCGCCAGTGGCGGCCGACCTCGCTGCACCGCGCCCATCGGCTCGAGCAGGCGCTCGATACGCCGGCGCGCATCTATTATAAATATGAGGGCGTGAGCCCGGCCGGGAGCCACAAGCCCAACACGGCCGTGGCGCAGGCATTCTACAACAAGGAAGCCGGCATCTCGCGTATCAGCACCGAAACCGGCGCCGGCCAATGGGGCTCGGCCCTGGCCTTTGCCGGCGCGCTGTTCGGCATTGAAGTTGAAGTCTATATGGTGCGGGTCAGCTACGACCAGAAACCCTATCGGCGCGCCATGATGGAAAGCTTCGGCGCGCGCTGCGTTGCCAGCCCAAGCGAGGAAACCGCCGTCGGCCGCGCCATTCTTGCTGAAACGCCTGATTCGAGTGGTAGCCTCGGTATTGCCATCAGCGAAGCAGTCGAGGTCGCGGCTCAGCGCGACGATACCAACTATGCGCTGGGTTCCGTGCTGAGCCATGTGTTGCTGCATCAAACCGTGGTCGGCCAGGAAGCCATGGCGGCGTTCGAGCTTGCCGATGACTATCCCGATGTGATCGTCGGCTGTACCGGCGGCGGCTCCAATTTCGCCGGCATCGCTTTTCCCTTCCTCGGCGCCAAATTGCGCGACGGTGGCAGCGATCTCCGCATCGTCGCGGTCGAACCCAAAGCCTGCCCGAGCCTGACGCGTGGCACCTACGCCTATGATTTCGGCGACACCGGCCACTTAACGCCGCTCGTGAAGATGCATACGCTGGGCTCAACCTTCGTGCCGCCGCCTTTCCATGCCGGTGGTCTGCGTTATCACGGCATGGCGCCGTTGGTTAGCCATGTGCACGAGCTCGGGCTGATCGAGGCGCGCGGCTATGACCAACTCGAGTGTTTTGAGGCCGGCGTGACCTTTGCCCGCGCCGAGGGCATCATTCCGGCGCCCGAAGCCAATCATGCCGTCAAGGGCGCGATTGACGAAGCATTACGCTGCAAGCAGGAAGGCAAGGGCCAGACGATCCTGTTCAATCTGTGCGGTCATGGCCATTTCGATATGCAGGCCTATACCGACTATTTTGCCGGCAAGTTGGTCAACCAGGAATTCGCCGAAGGTGAGATGGCGATGGCTCTGGCCGGCTTGCCCTCTGTTGCCAGCGGCTAACGGATTGTCCGGGACAACCGCCGACAACAGCGCGATCCTGCTTGTCGGCGGCCCCACGGCGAGCGGCAAATCGGCCCTCGCCCTCGACCTTGCCGAGCATTTGGGCGGCAGCGTGATTAATGCCGACAGCATGCAAATCTATCGCGAGCTGCGCATTTTAAGCGCCCGCCCGGCGCCGGCGGACGAACGGCGGGCGCCGCACCGTCTCTACGGCGTTCTGCCGGCGAGCGAGCGCTGCTCGGCTGGGCGCTGGTGCGATTTGGCGCTGGCAGAAATTGACGATGCGCGGGCAAAAGGGCTGTTGCCGATTGTGGTCGGCGGCACCGGGCTTTACTTCCGCTCCCTCCTGAAGGGGCTGGCCCCGGTGCCGGCGATACCACGCGACATCCGCCAGCGTGCCGCGGCGCTGCACGGCGAAATCGGCGCTGAGGAATTTCATCGCCTGCTGGCCGAGCACGACTCCGAAGGCGCGGCCCGTCTCCACCCCGGCAACACCCAGCGCGTGCTGCGCGCCTATGAGGTATTGCAGGCGACCGGGAAAAGCCTTGGCGAGTGGCAACGCAGCCAGCCGGAAGGGTCTGGATACTCAGGAAAAGCTGCCGCTTTGATATTGGCGCCGCCGCGCGAAGAGCTCTACGCGGCGTGCAACGCAAGAGCGGAAATCATGGCATCGGAAGGCGGCATTGAGGAGGCGGCGGCATTGCTTGCGCTTGCGCTCGACCCGTCGTTGCCGGCCATGAAGGCGCTCGGCGTGCGCGAATTCGCCGCCTATCTCAGGGGTGAGATGACGCAGGACGAAGCGATCGACAAGCTGCGCCAGGGAACGCGGCGCTATGCCAAACGCCAAAGCACCTGGTTCCGCCATCAGATGCCGGAGGCGAAGACTTTCGCCGCGCGCTACGGCGACAGCCACGCCGATGAAATTCGCCACATGGCCGAAGCCTTGCTGGCGACCTCCGCCCTGGCCGGCCGAGCGCGATCACGCTAACCTGCAGCGGTCAGCAATAAGGGGTTCGCGCATGGCCACTTTCATACCCACACCGACGATCATCGAAGCCGCCGGCAACAAGCCGAAAATCATCAAGGAATATGTCGGCCGGGTAAATTCCAGCACTGACAATGCCAGCGTGGCGCGGATGGACAGCCCTCAAGGCTGGGTCGAGCCGGGCCAGACGCCTGAATTTGATGAATATACCCTCGTCATCGCCGGCACCCTTCGGGTAACCACCCGGGATGGCGAATTTGACGTCGCGGCGGGCGAGGCGGTGATCGCCCACAAGGGCGAATGGGTGCAATATTCGAGCCCGCATGACGGCGGCGCCGACTATGTCGCCGTCTGTGTGCCGGCATTCAGCCCCGACACCGTCAAGCGCGACGCCTGAGCCAGCCAAATCGAGGGCAAACATTCAACCGATTGCCGGCGCTATTGACCGGCGACAGGCGAGGTTCTAGGTTGCACCCCCCGTGGCCGGAAGGCCTTGGAAACAGCCCGCCGGCCGCCCCGATTGCGCGCGCCGATGCGGGCCTCATGTGTTTGTGGAGATCGGGTTGTGGCGACGAGTGCGGACAATAGCGGTGAGAATATAAACGGATCAGAGATGATCGTTCGCTGCCTTGCCGAACTTGGCGTCGAGGTCATTTTCGGCTATCCGGGCGGCGCCGTGCTGCCGATCTATGATGCGATCTTCAAGCAGAATAAAATTCGCCATATTCTGGTGCGCCACGAGCAGGGCGCGCTGCATGCCGCCGAGGGCTATGCGCGCTCGACCGGGCGCGTCGGCGTGGTGCTGGTGACGTCCGGGCCGGGGGCGACCAACAGCGTCACCGGACTTGCCGATGCGCTTATGGACAGCATCCCCCTGGTGTGCCTGACCGGGCAGGTACCGACCCATATGATCGGCAATGACGCATTCCAGGAAGCCGACACAGTCGGCATTACGCGGCCCTGCACGAAGCATAATTACCTGGTGAAAACGGTCGAGGATTTGCCGCGCATCATTCATGAGGCGTTCTATATCGCCAGCGCCGGGCGGCCCGGTCCGGTGGTGATCGATCTGCCCAAGGACGTGGTCATGGCGGAAGGCGATTACCAAGAGGGCACCTATACGAGTGAGACCGGGCACCGCTCCTACCGCCCGCGGACGGAGCCGGACAATGCGGCTGTTGACGCCGCAATGGAGCTCATCGTCAATGCCGAACGGCCGATTTTTTATAGCGGCGGTGGCATCATTAATTCGGGGCCGGCCGCGTCCGAGGCCCTAACGCGTTTCGTTCGCGAGACCGGCTATCCGATTACCAATACATTGATGGGCCTCGGCACCTATCCCGCGTCCGATGCGCAATTCCTCGGCATGCTCGGCATGCATGGCACTTATGAAGCCAATATGGCGATGGCGGAGTGCGATGTGATGATCGCGCTTGGCGCGCGTTTCGACGACCGGGTGACCGGGCGGCTTAGCGATTTCTCCAAGGGCTCGAAAAAAATTCAGGTCGATATCGACCCATCGTCGGTGAACAAGAATGTGCCGGTCGATATCAGCATCATTGGTGATGTCGGTACGGTGATTGACGCTATGCTGGCGAAACTGCCGAACAAGAGCGGCGGCAAATCGGCGGCGCTTGAGGACTGGTGGCGCCAGATTGAAGCGTGGCGCGGACGCGACTGCCTGCGCTTCAAGCAGCACGGCGATATCATTAAACCGCAATACGCGCTGCAACGCCTTTATGAGCTGACCAAGGAACGGGATGTCTATTTCACCACCGAAGTCGGCCAGCATCAGATGTGGGCGGCGCAGTTCCTCAAATTCGAAGAGCCCAACCGATGGATGACGTCGGGCGGCCTCGGCACCATGGGCTACGGCTTCCCCGCCGCGATGGGGGTGCAGGTGGCGCATCCGGAATCGCTGGTGATCAACGTCGCCGGCGAAGCCTCTCTGATGATGAACATCCAGGAACTCTCTTCCATGATGCAGCATCGCCTGCCGGTGAAAACCATCATCCTCAACAATGAATATATGGGTATGGTGCGCCAGTGGCAGGAGCTGTTCCATGGCGGGCGTTACTCGGAAAGCTACATGGACTCGCTGCCTGATTTCGTCAAGCTGGCGGAATCGTTTGGCGCCAATGGCATCAAAATAAGCAAACCGGAAGAGGTTGATGACGCCATTCGCACCATGATCGAAACGCCGGGGCCGTTTATCGCCGATGTTTTGATCGACAAGACCGAAAATGTTTATCCGATGATTCCGGGCGGTGCCGCGCATTATGAAATGAAGCTCGGTCCGGATCATGGCGAGCTTGAGGAAAAGGCCGAAGACGGCATGGTGCTGGTGTGACCCGAACATACCAATCAGAGGGACGCAGCCATGACTGAGACCATTGAAAGACACACGATTTCGGTGCTGGTCGATAACGAGCCGGGTGTCTTGGCGCGTGTCATCGGCCTCTTTTCGGGCCGCGGCTACAATATTGAGAGCTTGACCGTCGCCGAAGTGGAATCGGGCGCCGCGCTGTCGCGCATCAATCTGGTCACCTCCGGCCCGCGCATGATTATCGAGCAGATCAAGGCCCAGTTGGATCGCCTGGTGCCGGTGCATCAGGTCAGCGACCTGACGGAAGAAGGCCCCCATATCGAGCGCGAATTAGCTTTGATCAAGGTCGTCGGCAGCGGCGAAGCGCGCGCTGAATCGCTGCGTATCGCCGATATTTTCCGCGCCCATGTGGTCGACAGCGAAAGTGATTCTTTCGTATTTGAAATGACCGGTAAACCAGGCAAGGTCAACGCCTTCATCCGCCTCATGGAGCCGCTCGGATTAACAGAAGTTTCCCGCACCGGCGTCGTCGCCTTGTTGCGTGGAAAAAAATCGATCTGACCGGACGGTCAACCAACTCACCAAAAGGAAAGCACAATGCGTGTTTATTACGATCGCGACGCCGATGTAAATCTCATCAAGGGCAAAAAAACTGTCATCATCGGCTATGGCAGCCAGGGCTTCGCCCATGCCAATAACCTGAAAGACAGCGGCGCCAAGGAAGTGGCCGTGGCGCTGCGCCCCGATTCCTCAAGTGTCGCCAAGGCCGAAGCCGCCGGCTTGACCGTGATGGGGATCGACGAGGCCGCCAGGTGGGGCGATGTGGTGATGGTGCTAACCCCGGACGAACTGCAAGGACAAATGTGGCGCGAATCCCTGCGTGACAATCTCAAAGAAGGCGTGGCGCTGGCTTTTGCGCATGGCCTTAATATCCATTATCGCCTGATCGAGCCGCGCCCTGACCTTGATGTCTTTATGGTCGCGCCGAAAGGGCCGGGCCATACCGTGCGCTCCGAATATGAGCTCGGACGCGGTGTCCCCTGTCTGCTCGCGGTCGCTCAGAATGCCTCGGGCAACGCCACCGAGATCGGCCTCTCCTATGCCGCAGCCATCGGCGGCGGACGCTCCGGCGTGATCGAGACCACGTTCCGCGAAGAAACCGAGACCGATCTGTTCGGTGAGCAGGTGGTGCTGTGCGGCGGCCTGACCTCGCTCATTAAGAACGCATTCGAGACTCTGGTTGAAGCCGGCTACGCGCCGGAGATGGCCTATTTCGAGTGTGTCCACGAAGTGAAGCTGATCGTCGACCTGATCTATGAAGGCGGCATCGCCAATATGCGCTATTCGATCTCCAATACGGCTGAGTTCGGCGATTATTCGCGCGGCCCGAAAGTCATTGATGAGGGAACGCGCGCGCGTATGAAGGGAATCCTCGACGATATCCAGTCGGGCCGGTTTGCCAGCGAGTGGATGTCGGAAAATGCCGCCGGCCAACCCAGTTTCAAGGCGATGCGGCGGCGTGAAGCCGAACACCCGATTGAGGAAGTCGGCGAAAAATTGCGCGCCATGATGCCCTGGATTGGTGAGTCTCGACTTGTGGATAAGTCAAAGAATTGATGCCGCAATAGATTGAACTTCGCAAATAAGCGCTTGAGGCGGTTAGAAAATCATTGCCTTCAGCTGCCTAAAAGGCGTAATTATTAGTAAATTCGCCGTTTGAACATGTTGCGAAGCTGTTTTCGCGTATGATTTGCGCTTAAACGTTTCGTTAACCGCATTTTAGGTACATTAACGGTGGATGCCGCACGAATTATCTGCGGCCAATGCCGTATGGACGAGTTGAAGCGACCCTGACGATGAAACGAGACGCCAGCAATCAAGTGATGCGGAACGGTTTGCCGAGTGGCACGGCCGGTTACGCCCGGTTGCGCGCTAATTTCCGAACGGAAATTTTATGCGGCGGTTCGATTGGTCTGCGACTTACTTGCCCCAAACGGTGAGGCTGAAAATACAGCTACCGTTTGGGGTGCGTTTGTTTACTCAGTCGCAATCCAAGCAATAGGGGTCAAGATCATGACCGAAGATAAGAATCAGGTTCGAATATTCGACACAACAATGCGCGATGGCGAGCAGTCACCCGGCGCATCCATGAATCTCGAAGAAAAATTACGCATCGCCGAAACGCTTGAGGATATGGGCGTCCATATCATCGAGGCCGGTTTCCCGATCGCCTCCAATGGCGATTTCGAGGCCGTCAACGAAGTATCAAAAATTATCCGCGAGAGCATCGTATGCGGCCTGGCGCGGGCCGGGCGCAAGGATGTCGAGCGCGCCGCTGCGGCGCTCGAGCCGGCCAAGCAAAAGCGCATCCATACCTTCATCGCCACTAGCCCGCTGCATATGCGGGTGAAACTGCAGATGGAGCCGGACGAAGTACACAGCGCCGTCATTGACAGTGTCAGCCGCGCTCGCAACTACACCGACGATGTCGAGTGGTCGAGCGAGGACGGCACGCGCAGTGACCATGACTTCCTCTGCCGCTGCGTTGAATCCGCCATCAAAGCCGGTGCCGGCACAGTCAACATTCCCGACACGGTTGGCTATACCATGCCGGACGAATATGCCGCGCTGATTGGCATGCTGTTCAACCGCGTGCCGAATATCGACAAAGCGGTGGTCTCGGTGCATTGCCATAACGATCTCGGCCTGGCGGTGGCAAATTCCCTGGCCGCCCTAAAAGCGGGCGCACGCCAGATCGAGTGCACCATCAATGGCCTCGGCGAGCGCGCCGGCAATGCGGCGATGGAAGAAATCGTCATGGCGATGCGCACGCGCAAGGATCTGTTGCAACTCGACAGCGGCATCCGCACCGAGAAGATCATGCGCGCTTCGCGTTTGGTGTCGCAAATCACTGGCTTCGTCGTACAGCCCAACAAAGCGATCGTCGGCGCCAATGCCTTTGCCCATGAAGCGGGCATCCATCAGGATGGCGTGCTTAAGGATGCCGAGACCTACGAAATTATGACCCCGGAATCGGTTGGGTTGAAAAAATCTACTCTGGTGATGGGCAAGCATTCGGGACGTCATGCCTTCCGCGAGAAGCTGCGCGAACTGGGCTATGACGATTTCGGCGACAATGCCTTGCTTGAGGCTTTCACCCGCTTCAAGGACCTCGCCGACCAGAAGAAGGAAATCTTCGACGAAGATATCATCGCCATGGTCGATGACGAGATCGGACGGGCCAGCGAACGGATTGGCTTTGTCTCCCTCGGTATCAATTGCGGCTCCGATGGTCCACAGGAAGCGACGCTGACGCTGGAAGTCGATGGCGAGGAAATATCTTCCACCGCGCGCGGCAACGGGCCGGTCGATGCGACCTTCAACGCGATCAAAGACATTTTTCCGCACGAAGCGGAACTCCAACTCTATCAGGTACACGCCGTCACCGAAGGCACCGATGCGCAAGCCGAGGTGACCGTGCGCCTGAAAGAGGACGGCAAATTGGTCAATGGCCAAGGCGCGCATATTGACACGCTGGTGGCTTCCGCCCGCGCTTATGTGCATGCCTTGAACAAGCTCTTGGTCAAACGGCAAAAAACTTCGCCAGCTGCGCTCACCGCTTGAGAAATAGGTGAGAGTGGAATGGCAACACAAACCCCCACCGCGCTTTGTACGCTGCGCGGTGGGGAAATTTTGGCTCAAACGATAGGCGGTAGGCGCTGATGTTTTCCAAACTTACAGGTTTTCTCTCGGCCGATATGGCGATCGACCTCGGCACCGCGAACACCCTTGTTTATGTGAAGGGGCAGGGCATTGTTCTCAATGAACCGTCCGTGGTGGCGATCGCCAATTGGAAGGGCAAAAAACAGGTCCTTGCCGTTGGCGAAGAAGCCAAGCTGATGTTGGGACGTACGCCTGGCAATATCGAGGCCATTCGCCCGCTTAGAGACGGCGTGATCGCCGATTTCGAAATTGCCGAGGAAATGATCAAGCATTTCATCCGCAAGGTTCACAACCGGCGCAGCTTTGCCAGCCCGCAGGTCATCGTTTGCGTGCCATCGGGCTCTACCGCGGTGGAACGCCGCGCCATTCAGGAATCAGCGGAAAGCGCTGGCGCCCGGCGCGTGTTTCTCATTGAGGAGCCGATGGCGGCGGCAATTGGCGCCGCCTTGCCGGTGACCGAGCCGACCGGCTCGATGGTGGTCGATGTCGGCGGCGGCACGACTGAAGTGGCGGTGCTGTCACTCGGCGGTATCGTCTATTCGCGTTCCGTCCGCGTCGGCGGCGATAAGATGGATGAGAGCATCATCGCCTATGTCAGGCGCAATCATAATTTGCTGCTGGGTGAATCCAGCGCCGAACGTATCAAACAGAATATCGGCACCGCCTGCCCGCCGGAAGACGGCAACGGCAAGTCGCTCGATATCAAGGGCCGCGATCTGATGAACGGCGTGCCCAAAGAAATTGTCGTGACGCAACGGCAAATCGCCGAAAGCCTGGCCGAGCCGGTCGGCGCGATTATCGATGCGGTCAAAGTGGCGCTCGAAAACACGGCGCCGGAACTGGCCGCCGATATCGTTGATAAAGGCATCGTCCTGACAGGCGGCGGCGCGCTCTTGGGCAATCTCGACTATGTGCTGCGCCACGCCACCGGGCTGCCGGTTTCAATTGCCGACGAGCCGCTCTCTTGCGTTGCTATGGGTACGGGGCGCTGCCTGGAAGAAATGAAGACCCTCAAGCACGTCTTGCACGAAGCTTATTGAGGATAGCTATGGAAGGTTGGCGCCGCCACTCGGCGCCGACATATTGGAGGAACTAAGTGCGGGCCTATCGCGGACGCGCCCTGTTATTGGCCCTGCCGCTGAAATCACTGATTCAGCGCTTTGCCTTTGCGCTTCTTGTCGGCGCTGCGATAACTATCATGATCCTCAGCCGGGCGGAGCCACGGCTGGTCGATAATTTACGCGGCACGGTGAGTGACGCGGCCACGCCGATCCTCGAATTCTTTTCACACCCCGCTGCCTCGTTCGCCTCTCTGGTCGAAGAAGTCGATGCCGCGCTGGATGTGCATAAGGAAAATGCGCGTCTTGAAGAGCAGAATGCGCAACTGCGTAAATGGCAATCCATCGCGGCGCAAATATCGCGTGAGAATGAAGAGCTTCGCCGCATGCTCCATGTCGTGCCGGATCCTGAATCCAGCTTCATCACGGCGCGGGTTATTTCCGATTCGGGCGGTCCCTTTGTCCGCACGGTGCTGATCAACGCGGGTGCGCAAGATAATGTGCGCAAGGGCCAGGCCGTCATCACTAGTGAAGGTTTGACCGGGCGGGTCGTATCGACGGGCCGGCATAGTGCGCGCATTCTGCTTTTGACGGATTTGAATTCACGCATCCCCGTCGTCGTCGAATCGAGCCGCGAGCGGGCCGTTTTGGCGGGTAACAACACACCCAACCCGCGCCTCGAGTTTCTTGCCGTTGACGCGCGGGTTGTTGTCGGCAGCCGCATTGTGACATCCGGCCAAGGCGGAATTTTCCCGCCCGGCCTGCCGGTTGGAATCGTTTCCTCGGTTGGTGAGGAGCGGGCCTTGGTGCAGCCCTACGTCAATTGGGACCGGCTCGAATATATCACCGTGCTTGATTACATCCTGCCGGGATTTTTACCGGAAACAAAACGCGCCGGGCGTATTGGAGAGCTGAAATGAGGGTGGCGACGTGGGTCGAGCGCACCGATCTGCAACTGCGCGGCCTGACCCCGTTTGCTTTTACATTGTTGATGGTGTTGGCCAGCGCGTTGCCCTGGCATTTGCCCAGTTTCGCGCCGGTTACCCCGGCCTTCACGGCGATGGCGATTTATTATTGGAGCATCTACCGGCCCGATAAATTGCCCTATGCCGCCACATTCTGCCTCGCCATGCTGCTCGATCTATTGACGGGAACGCCGCTTGGCCTCTCGGCGCTGGTCTATCTGCTCGTCCAGGTCATTCTCAATTCGCAACGCACCTTTTTTCACGGCAAGCCGTTTTTGGTCGTGTGGTGGGGCTTTTCCCTGGTTATGCCGGGCATCGCCCTGGTGAGCTGGATTATCGCTTCGCTCTATTTCAACACGCTTGTCCCGCCGATGCCGTTCGTCATTCAGGCTGTCCTCACGATTCTGCTCTATCCCTTGTTCGCCGTGCTGCTGAGCGCGTTGCACCGGCATATGATGCGAGGAATCTAAGGCGTGCAGGGCGAAACCAGCCGGACCAAGCTCTTTACCCGCCGCACCGTCATTCTTGGCGGTGCGCAAACCCTGCTGCTCGCCGGGCTGGCCGGACGCATGTACCAATTACAGGTACTTGAATCGAGCCGCTACAAAACCTTGGCCGACGATAATCGCATCAACATGCAGCTCCTGCCGCCACCGCGTGGGCGCATCTTTGACCGCTTCGGTCAGCCGCTCGCGGTCAATCAGTTGAATTACCGGCTGGTGATTGTGCCGGAGCAGGCCGGCGAGCTGGAGCACTCGCTTG
Organism: Rhodospirillaceae bacterium; assembly: GCA_018666805.1. Taxonomy (GTDB): domain Bacteria; phylum Pseudomonadota; class Alphaproteobacteria; order UBA828; family UBA828; genus PTKB01. Next base: position 22,591 of record JABIXB010000235.1, read on the forward strand.
CCGCCCTGAGCAATCTGATCCCGATAGAGACACGCGACCGCGAGCGAATCTTGCGCGAGGCGCGGCGCAAAAGAAAATTCGTGCCCATCACCGTGCGCGAAAACCTGACCTGGGAGGAGGTCTCGCGCATTGAGGTGAATGCGCCGGATTTGCCCGGCACCATGATTGATGTCGGGCAAACCCGGCATTATCTCGCCGGCGAGGAAGCAGCGCATATTATCGGCTATGTCGGCGCCGTTTCGGAAAAGGAATTGGAGGGCGACCCGGTGCTTGCTCTCCCCGGTTTTCGCATCGGCAAGAACGGCGCCGAGAAAATTTTTGAAACGGCACTGCGCGGCAAGGCAGGATCGCGCCAGGTTGAGGTCAATGCCTTTGGCCGCATTATTCGCGAACTGCGCCGCGATGAAGGCCAGCCGGGTGACGATCATATCCTCACCATAGATATGGGCCTGCAGGAATATGCCAATGCCCGCATCAGCGAGGAAAGCGCGGCGGCGGTGGTGATCGATGTGCATTCGGGCGAATTGCTGGCGATGGCCTCGGCGCCGAGCTTTAATCCCAATAGTTTCACTACCGGAATCAGCCAAACCGAATGGAACGCGTTGATGGCCAATACCCGCTTTCCGCTCACCAACAAGGCGATCTCGGGGCAATATTCGCCGGGCTCCACATTCAAGATGGTTGTCGCATTGGCGGCGCTTGACGGCGGCCTTATGAACCCCAGCCACGAAGTTTTTTGCCCCGGCTTTACGACGCTTGGAAATCGCCGATTCCACTGTTGGAAGCGCGGTGGGCACGGCAGGATGAATATGAACTCCGCCCTTGCCCAGTCTTGCGACGTCTATTTTTACGAAGTATCGAAGCGGGTCGGCGTCGATGGTATCGCGGTGATGGCGCGGCGCTTCGGATTTGGCGAAAAGCTCGGCATCGAACTGCCGGCGGAACGCAAGGGCCTGGTGCCGACGCGGGATTGGAAACTGGCGGTGCACGGCGTCCCCTGGCAAAAGGGCGAAACGCTGGTCATCGGCATCGGCCAGGGTTTCCTGCTCACCACACCATTGCAACTCGCCGTTATGACAGCGCGAATCGCCAATGGCGGCATCGCTGTCCTGCCCAAACTGGTGCGCGAAACGCAACGCTCGGGCCAGCGCCTGCCCGATACGCGTGAGTCCTTCCCCTCAATGGGGCTTTCGGCGGCCCATCTCGCCATCGTCCAGAAGGGCATGACGGACGTCACCAACAGCCAGCGCGGCACCGCCTACCGTGCGCGCATCGAAGAGCCGGGCATGGCGATGGCCGGTAAAACCGGCAGCGTGCAGGTCAAGCGCATCACCAAGGCCGAACGCGAGCGCGGCGTACGCAAGAATGAGGACCGGCCGTGGAAGGACCGCGATCACGCGCTCTTTGTCGGCTACGCACCGGTTGAGGCGCCGCGCTATGCGGTCTCGGTGGTTGTTGAACATGGCGGCGGCGGGTCGAAAGCGGCGGCACCGATCGCGCGCGATATTCTGCGTGAAGTTCAGCGCCGCGATCCGGCGCGGCGCGGACCGGAGGAAAATATCGTGCTCGATAGTGCGGCGACGGTGTGAGCATGGCGGCGCAAGACAGTTTTGACGGTGACCGCTCCGGCATGAGCCTGATGAGCCGGGTTTTTCAGATAAACCTGGTTTTTGTTCTGCTTATTTGTCTCCCGGCCCTGGTCGGATTCGCCATGCTCTATTCGGCGGCGGGCGGTGAGATGGAACCCTGGGCGGCGCGGCAAATCATCCGCTTTGGCGTCGGCCTGGTGATCATGTTCAGCGTCGCCCTGGTCGATATCCGGTTCTGGCTCAAATCCGCTTATTTTATTTATGCCGGCGCTTTCGTATTGCTTATCGGCGTCGAATTTGTTGGCGATTCAGCGATGGGCGCGCAGCGCTGGGTCGACATCGGGCCGCTCCAGCTGCAGCCCTCGGAAATTATGAAGATTGCCCTCGTCATCGCGTTGGCGCGTTATTTCCACAGCGTGGGAAGCGAGGATATCAAACGCATTACGGTCTTGATTCCGCCCCTCCTTCTCATTCTCGCGCCAGCCGCACTGGTGCTGCGCCAACCTGACCTTGGCACGGCGGCGCTGCTCGCGCTTGGCGGCACCATGATGCTCTTTCTCGCCGGTCTCAGACTATGGAAACTGGGCGTTGCCCTGGTCGGGCTGCTCGGCGCCATTCCGGTCGCCTGGCAGTTCCTGCGCGAATATCAGAAATCCCGCATTCTGACCTTTATCGACCCCGAGAGCGATCCGCTCGGCGCCGGCTATCACATATTGCAATCGAAAATCGCTTTCGGCTCGGGCGGTATGTTCGGCAAGGGCTTTCTCGGCGGCACCCAAAGCCATCTTAATTTCCTGCCGGAAAAACAAACCGATTTCATCTTCACCATGCTGGCCGAAGAGTTCGGGCTGGTCGGCGGGATCGGCCTGTTGCTGCTGTACTTTGCCCTGATGGCTTACGGCACGGTGATCTCGCTGCGTTGCAACAGCCAGTTCGGCCGCATGCTGGGCATGGGAATCATTTCCACATTCTTCCTCTATGTCTTTATCAACATGGCCATGGTGATGGGCCTGGTGCCGGTCGTCGGCGTGCCGCTGCCGCTGATATCCTATGGCGGTAGCGCCATGCTGACCCTGCTGTTCGGGTTCGGACTGGTGCTCAACATCTACATCCACCGCGACGTACAAATCGGCCGCCGTCAGCAGCATTTGCGCGGTTAAATATTAGCCTCTCAGTTGACAAAGCCTCGCCGCTTTGCGATATCCAGCCCCGGCGGGCGCATAGCTCAGTTGGCAGAGCAGCTGACTCTTAATCAGCGGGTCACAGGTTCGAGCCCTGTTGCGCCCACCAATTAAATCAAAGGCTTAGCGGGAAACATCTA